>DATBFS010000145.1:0-16388 GCA_036558385.1 Solirubrobacterales bacterium
TGACCTGAACGCGCAGCAGCTGCGCTCGGATCTCGGCGATCAGATCCGCGTCGGGACTGTGGCCTAGGGAAATACACACACACCGGCGCCGTGCCCGGCTACCGTCGCCGCCCGCTGCGACGTGATGACCGGCGTCGTCCAGACCCCGGCTCCCGCAGCGTTCGCTGGAGGTCGCGGGCGGTGGCCTGCTCGACCTCCTCGCTCATCACCTCCTGGAAGATGGCGAGCATCGCCTCCGAGGCCAGGGGCCGCAGGCGCTCCAGCGCCTCGCGGACCTTCGGCCACTCCTCCTCCGGGCGACCCGCGCGGTTGAAGGGCTTCCAGATGCTCTCCATGAAGAGCTCGATGAACACCCGGGCGACCCCCCGCGCGTGGGTCCGCACCTTGGCCGCCACCTCGAGCGCGTCGGTCGGCGGCACGCCCAGCTCCGCCAACTCGATCCCTGCCCGCTGAAGGCGCGGGCTGAGGATCTCGATCCGGCCGTCCCCGAGCGCGCGCATCATCCCCAGCTTCTCCGCCTTGACGATCAGCTCCGGGTCCAGCCGGCCCTGCCACCGCCCCATCATCTCCTCGGCGTCGAGGATCTCCGGCTCCTCGTCCTCGAACGGCGCTCTCAGCGTCCGCGAGAAGTCGAGCACCTCGCGGCTCGAGCCCCCCGCTCCCTCCAGCAGCCGGCGGATCGCCTCGAGGTTGAAGCCGTCGGCCTGAAGCTCCTTGATCAGCTCGATCCGGGTCAGGTGGTCCTCGCCGTAGTAGCCCGTGCGCCCCCGAACCTCCGGCGCCGGCACCAGCCCGCGCGACTGGTGCGCGCGGATGTTGCGCACCGTCATCCCCGTTCGCCGCGCCAGCTCGTCGATCGTCATCGACGCCACGGAGTCGCCGCCGTTCCGCTTCGCCCGCTTGGCGCTCGCCGCAGCCACCCCGGGATCGTACCTGGGCGATGGCTCATCAAATGGTGTTACGTTCGGGCGGCACGAGGGTATGCACCACCGCATGACTCGCGACATCCCCATCAAGCACGTCAGGCTCCACGGCCACCAGGTCGGCTACCGGATGGCAGGCGATGGCCCCCTGATCGTCCTGGTGCACGGCATCACCTCGCGGTCCGACGTCTGGCTCGAGGCGATGGCGAGGCTGGCCGACCGCTACACCGTGGTCGCCCCCGACCTCCTCGGCCACGGGCGCTCCGCCAAGCCCCGCGGCGACTACTCGCTCGGCGCTTACGCAAGCGGCGCGCGCGACCTGCTTGGGATTCTGGGCTTCGAGCGCGGAACGCTGGTGGGGCACTCGCTCGGCGGCGGCATCGCCCTCCAATTCGCCTACCAGTACCCGGAGTACACCGAGCGCTTGGTGCTCGTCTCCAGCGGCGGCCTCGGCACCGAGGTCCACCCGCTGCTGCGCGCCGGCGCAATACCGGGCTCCGAGCTCGTGATGCCCCTGATCGCCCCGACGTGGGCGGTCCGCGTAGGCGCCGCGATCGCCGACTTCCTGGAGCGCTTCGGCGTCAAGGCCGGGCCCGACCTCGCGGAGGCCGCACGCGGCTACGCCTCGCTGGCCGATCGCGACGCCCGCTCCGCCTTCCTCCACACCCTGCGCGCGGTGATCGACCTCGACGGCCAGCGCGTGAGCGCCTCCGACCGCCTCTACCTCGCCGAGCGCCTGCCCACCCTGGTGATCTGGGGCACGGCGGACCGCATCATTCCGGTCGCTCACGGCCGCGCGGCCGTTGCAGAGATCCCGGGAAGCCGGCTCGTGGAGATCCCCGGCGCGGGCCACTGGCCGCAGCTCGACGACCCCGCGCGGTTCGCCTCGGAGCTGACGGGCTTCATCGAGACGACCGAGCCCTACGAGTTCGACACAGAGCACATGCGGGAGATGCTCCGCCGCGGCCCGCACGGCGGCCGCGATCGCCCCCTCGCGGAGGCCTCCGCCGACTAGCTCAGGCGAACTCCCGCAGGCGCTGGGCCTCCGGGAGCTGCTTCAGCTTCTTCAGGGTGTTGTTCTCGATCTGGCGGATGCGCTCCCGGGTCACCCCGAACGCCCGGCCGACCTCCTCCAGCGTCAGCGGCTCGTGGCCGCGCAGGCCGTAGCGCAGCTCGATCACCTGCCGCTCGCGCTCCGGGAGCGCGTCGAGCGCTCGCTGGATGTCCTCGCGCTGAAGGTTCTCCGTCGCGGTGTCGAACGGCTCCTCGGTCGTCTCGTCCGCGACGAAGTCCCCCAGCTCCGACTCCTCCTCGTCGCCGATCGGCTTCTCCAGCGACACCGGCATCTGGGCGACCCGGAGGATGTCGCGGACCTCGCGCACCGAGACCTTGAGCTCCGCGGCGATCTCCGCCGGCTCCGGCTCGCGGCCGAGGCGCTGGACCAGCTGGCGCTCCACATGCGTCACCCGGTTCAGCTTCTCGACCATGTGGACCGGGATCCGGATCGTCCGCGCCTTGTCGGCGATCGCCCTGGTGACCGCCTGGCGGATCCACCAGGTCGCGTAGGTCGAGAACTTGTAGCCGCGCCGATAGTCGAACTTCTCAACCGCTCGGATGAGGCCGAGCGAGCCCTCCTGGATCAGGTCCAGGAAGCTGAGGCCGCGCCCGAGGTATCCCTTCGCGATCGACACGACCAAGCGCAGATTGGCCTCGACCATGTGCCGCTTCGCGAGCATGTCCCCCCTCTCGATCCGCTGCGCGAGCTCGATCTCCTGGTCCGCGGTCAGCAGGTCCACCCGGCCGATCGAGCGCAGATAGAGACGCAGCGAGTCCAGGCTGGGCTCCACGGTCAAATCGAGCTCCGGCTTCTTCGAGGAGCCCGGCTGCCCCGACTCCTTCGCCTCCTTGTAGGCCGTCAGGCCGTTCTCGGCGATGACGTCGACGCCGTGCTCGATCAGATAGGCGTGCAGGTCGTGCACCTGTTCCTTGGTGACCTCCACCTCCTCGAGCGTCGCCGCGATGTGCTCGAAGGTCAGATACCCCCGCTCACTCCCCTCGGCGATGAGCGAGCGGAGCTCCTCGGAATCGCCGAAGGGCAGATCGCCGTTCAGCTCGGCAGCGGCCTCCGTCCCGGCGGCCGCATCCTCGGCGGTCGGCTGGGAACCAGCCTCGCCGTTGAGCAGAGCGTCTCCCTTCTGTGACAACTCCCCGCCCCTACCTCTCCTAACACACTCGGGGTCCGGGACGCGCGAAGTATAGGGACTGCTCGGCCTCCCGAGCGTGATACGGGGCGCCCGTTAACCTTGGGCCGAGGCCGGGTCGCCACGCACCCAAGGCGCTTTCCGCCACGCGGACCGACCCGCCCCCGGAGATTCCTGGACCGATGAGCGAGACCCGCCAGACCCCCCTTCCGCCGGTCGACGTCCAGGCGTCGCGACCGCGCACCGAGGTCAGCCTGACCCGGGTCGGCGTCCGAGGCATCGAGAAGGTCATCCGAGTCGACGGCCACCGCGGCACGAATCGCGACGGCGGCCCCCAGCCCGCCAGAGGCGATCCCGCCGGCAGCTACTTCTTCGCCGAGCTCGAATGCTTCGTGGACCTCAACCCGCGTCAGGCCGGAGTCCACATGTCGCGCTTCGAGGAGGTCGTCAACGAGGCGATCGACGGGGTCGTCCTGAGCGAGACCCTGCGGGCCGAGGAGCTCGCCGCGCACATCGCGAGCCGGGTCCGCGAGCAGCAGGCCGGCCTGCGCGCCGAGGTCTCGATCACCGCCCGCTATCCGGAGACCGTGCCGACTCCCGTCTCGGGCCTCGCCACACAGGAGATCTACACGCTGTGCGGCACCGCGGTCGCCTCCGAGCGTGGCACCCGCACCATGACCGGCGTCGAGGCCCAGGGCATGACCGCCTGCCCCTGCGCCCAGGAGGAGGTCAGCGGGCGCTCGCGCGAGCGGCTCGCCGCGGACGGATTCACCGACGACGAGATCGAGCGCGTCTTCGCCGCCGTCCCGGTCGCCACCCACAACCAGCGCGGCATCGGCTCACTCCACATCGGCCAGTCCGAGGGCGTGGAGCTCGACGTCGATGCCCGGGACCTCCTGCACATCGTCGAGCAGTCGATGAGCTCCGAGATCTACGAGCTCTTGAAGCGCTCCGACGAGGCCGCCGTGGTCGAGAAGGCGCACCTCAACCCGCGCTTCGTCGAGGACTGCGTCCGCGAGATGATCCGCCGGGTCGCGGAGGGCTATCCGGCACTGCACGACGGCGGCTTCGTCCTCGCCCGCCAGGAGAACCTCGAGACCATCCACCGCCACTCGGTCCTCGCCGAGCGCTCGGGCCTGCTCGCCGAGATCGTCACCGAGCTCGAGAGCGGCGAGCACTCCCGCCACCACATGACCGAACGGGAGTGGCTAGAGGCGCCCTGTACGGACTAGCGAACTGCGCCGCGAACGCGCTCTCTCGCCAGCCGCTTCTCCCGCTCCTCCTCGACCCGCCTTCGCAGCCCGAAGAAGTAGTCGGCTCCGGAGATCACGGTGGCGACGACCGCCAGGTAGACGAGCACGTCCACCCAGGTCGGCGAGGGGTTCCAGATGATCAGGGCGAACACGGAGGCGACCTGAAGCATGGTCTTCAGCTTCCCCAGCCAGCTCGCCGAGATCACGACCCCCTGCTCGACGGCGACCGCCCGCAACCCGGTGACGGCGAGCTCGCGCGCGATGATCACCATCGCCACCCACGCCGCCAGCCGCCCCAGCGAGACCAGCGAGACCAGCGCCGCGATGATCAGCAGCTTGTCGGCGAGCGGGTCCACGAGCTTGCCGAAGGTGGTCACGTCCTGCCTGCGTCGAGCGATGTAGCCGTCGAGCCCGTCGGTGAGCGCCGCCAGGGCGAATACGCAGGCCGCCAGCGCGTCGCCGTTCGGCGTCTCGCCGAGAAGCGCGACCACGATCACGGGCACCGCCAGGATGCGGAGCAGGGTCAGAACGTTCGGCACGTTCAGCGGGAACATCGCGACTCCAGTATCCCGCGTGGGCGCGCACAGCCCGTCATTCGGCTCCGCCATGCGCCAGCGCGCCCGCCCGCGCGAACACGTCGTCGAGCATGGCCTCGGTGAGCGTGCCGGTGAACGTGTTCTGCTGCGACGGGTGGTAGCAGCCGATCATCGTCAAGGTCCCCATCTCTGCGTCGGCGCCGTGACCGAAGCGCGGCTTGGGCCGCGGGATCTCCTCGCCGAGCGCGCGGAGAGCCCGCAGTGCGCCGTCCCAGGCAAACGAGCCGAGCGCGACGATCACCCGCTTGCGCTCGAGCAGGCGAAGCTCCTCGACCAGGTAGGGCAGGCAGTTGTCGCGCTCGGCCGGCGTCGGTCGGTTCCCGGGTGGCGGACAGCGGTTGACGGCGGTGACGTACGCGCCTCGGAGGCGCAGCCCGTCGGCGGGGTGCTCGGAGCGAGCCTGGTTGGCGAGCCCCGCGCGGTGAAGCGCCGCGAACAGCCAGTCCCCCGATCGATCGCCGGTGAAGATCCGCCCGGTTCGGTTGCCTCCGTGAGCCGCGGGCGCAAGGCCGACCACGACCAGGCTCGCGTGCGGATCGCCGAATCCCGGGAGCGGCTTGGCCCAGTAGGTCTGGCCGTGGAACCGGCGGGGCGGCTCCCGCGCGACTCGCTCTCGCCACTCGACGAGGCGGGGACATAGGCGACAGCCGACGATCTCCGTCGCCAGCTCGGGCAGCGACTGCGGCATCGACCAGAGGCTAGGGCGAGCCGCCCCGGCGGCGCATGAGGGCGTCCACCCGGTCCTCGAGGCGTCCGCCCACGAAGAAGACGGCGACCCAGATCAAGGTGGCCGCGAGCGGGCTCGCAAAGGCGATCGGGATGGAGATCAGGAAGATCATCGCGATCAGGAAGTTCGCGGGCCCCGCCTGCCGGCGCTCGAACTGGCGCGCCTCGGGCCAGACCAGGCCGTGCCGGTAGGAGTAGATGATCTGGACCTGGAAGGCGAGGCTCACACAGGCGAGGTTCAGCGCGTACAGCACCACGGCCGCCGTCTCGCGGCTGTAGTCACCGAGCACCGAGGAGGTGAAGGGGACCAGGACCAGGAAGGCCAGGTAGACGAGGTTGAGGCCCATCAGGGTGGCGTCGAAGCGCGCGAGGGCCGCGAAGAACCGGTGATGGGCGATCCACAGCCTCCCGATCACCGCGAAGCTGATCGCGTAGGCGAGCAGATCGGCCTCCTGGCCGAGCAGGACCTTCGTGAGGTCGGGGCTCCCCTCCGGAATCAACAGGCCGAGCACGAGCAGCGTGATCGCGATCGCGAAGACCCCGTCGCTGAAGGCGACGATCCGGTTGAACTCGACGCCCGCCTCGTCGCGGTGGCGGGCGTGGCCCCCCGCGACCTCGTCGAAGCGGCTTCGGCGCTCTTCGGCCACTCCCTCAGTTACGTCCAGCGACCCGAGAACCCTCCCGAGGTTGGCGCGCGCAATTGCCCGCATCGCGGAGCGGTAACCTGGCTGGCCCGAGGGCGGTACGCCCCCGAACCGCCCCCGCAGCCGAGATGGCGCCCAACGGTTCCCACCTCCGCAAGCTCGCGATCGTCCCCGCCTACAACGAGCAGGGGATGGTCGGCCGCGTGGTGCGCGAGATCGAGCGCCAGGCTCCCGGCTTCGACGTCGTGGTCATCGACGACGGCTCCACTGACCACACGGCCGCCGAGGCCGAGGCGAACGGCGCGATCGTCCTCCGCCATCCGTTCAACACCGGGATCGGCGGGGCGATGCAGTCGGGCTTCAAGTACGCCCTTCGGCACGGCTATGACGTCGCTGCCCAGGTGGACGGCGACGGCCAGCACAAGCCGGCGTATCTGCCCGACCTGCTCGGCAAGCTCCACACGTCCGGAGACGAGGCCGACATGGTGTGCGGCAGCCGATTTCGCGGCGATCCCGGGTACAAGGTCCCGGTCGGCCGCCGGGTGGGCAACCTCATCTTCTCCGTCGTCCTGACGGTGATCTGCCGCCAGCGGATCAGCGACCCGACGTCGGGGTTCCGGATGACCAACCGCCGGGGCATCGAGCTGTTTGCCCGCGACTACCCGCACGACTACCCGGAGGTCGAGGCGATCCTGATGCTCCACGCCCACCGCCTGCGCATCCACGAGGTGCCGGTCCGGATGAACGCGCGGGGCTTTGGGCGCAGCTCGATCGACTACCCCCGGAGCGCGTACTACATGGCCAAGGTGCTGCTCGCCCTGTTCGTCGGGCTGTTTCGCCGCCGACCAACGCCCGTCGAGGCGACCGGGGAGGGCGAGTTGGTGGAGCCACCCGCCCACGACGCCGCGACCAGCGGGGGCTCCGCCGGATGATCGCGCTTCCGCTGGCCGCAAGCCACGAGGTCGGCACCAAGGCGCAGATCGTCGCGGTCATCGTCGCCGGCATCTTCCTCGGGGTGGTCCTCGAGCTGGTACGGCGCCGGCGGCTGGTCGAGCGCTACGCGCTGCTGTGGATGCTCGCCGCGGTCGCCATGCTGGTCCTGGCCGTATGGCGCGACGGGCTGAAGACCCTCGCCAATGCCGTCGGTGTCCACTCCCCGCCCAATGCGTTGTTCCTGGTCGCGCTCGGAGTCGTCTTCATCCTCTTGCTCCACTTCTCCATCGCGACCTCGAGGCTCTCCGAGGAGACCAAGATCCTCGCCCAGGAGGTTGCCCGGCTGGACGCCGAGGCCAAGGCCGCCCGGGAGGCCTCCACGAACGGCGGCCCTGCGGCCGAGGAGGCCGTCGGCGGGGAGGGAGGCGTGAGCGGCTCAGGCTCGCCCGGGCCCGAGCAGCCCGAGCACCAGGGCCCAATACGCACGTAGGGCCGTGCGCAGCAGGCGCGATCGCGCCGCACGGCCCAGATACGGCGACTCCAAATCGGCCGTGAGCCCGGCGGCGAACTGGCGGGCGTTCACCGCCCTCGTGGCCTGGATCGCCCGGCGCTCCCGCCGCAGGCGCGGAGTGGCCCGAACCAGATCGGCCCACGCGGCGACCTTCTGACCGAACCAGCCATCCGCGATCGAGATCGGCACCAGGGCGAGCTCGGTTGCGACGAGCGCCGGGGCGAGCAGCGCGAGCAGGCCGCCGGGATACGTCCTGATCAGGGTCGCCCACCGGTTGCGCTCCAGCAGGCGCCACTTGGCCGGGCCCTTCTCGAACTCGTATTCGTGATCGACCCGAGCGGCGGGCTCGACCCCGAGCCGCCCGCCGGCCAGCCGGAGGCGAAGCGAGAGATCGACGTCCTCGTGGTAGAGGAAGAAGTCAGCGGGGAACCCTCCGATCGCCTCGAACCGGTCCCTGGGGATCGCCAGGCAGGCGCCCGACACGAAGCCCGGCTCGCCAACGGCGGTAGGCGCGTCACCCAGGGTCTCCCCGGCGCCACCCGCCCACGCGACGCCGGTGAAGTGGACGACGCCGCCACGGGTGTTGACCAGCCGCCCCCCTTCCGCGGTCACAAGCCCCTGCCAGGCCGCCCAACCGCGCCGGTCCGCCAGCGGCCGCTCGATCGCATCCCGGAATCCCTCGCCGGGGGTCGCGTCCGGGTTCAGGAACACGAGGAGCTCCGCCGACGCCGCGGCGGCACCGAGGTTGCACGCGGCCGCGAAGCCGAGGTTCGAGCCCGCCTCGATCAACGCTGCCTGCGGGACGAGCTCGCGGGCGGCGGCTGGCGTTCCGTCGGCGGAGGCGTTGTCGACCACGATCAACTCGTCCTCGTCCCGGAGCTGGCCGCTCAGGGCGGGCAGGGTCCTCTGCACCGCGTCGCGGCTCTGGTGCGTGACGATGACGATCGAGAGGCTCAGCCGAGCGCCTGGAGGACCTGAGCCGTGTCGCCGAACGTCTCAGCGTCGGCGATCCTGCCCTCCCGCAGCTGGTACACCCAGACAGCGCGATTCTCGATCGCCGTCCCCCCCTTGGTCCGCCCCTTCACCTTCGCGACGACGATCACGTGGTTGTCGTCGGCGCCCAGGACCTTGTCGGGCGTGGCCGTGAACTGCTCGAAGGTCTCGCTCAGCCTGGCGACGAAGTCCCCGAACCCCTCCGGCCCGGCGTACGTTCCGCCCCATGGAAGGGTCTCTGGAACCCGGGTCTCGGCCGACGGAGCGATTACGTCGAGCACCGCGTCGATGTCACCGCGGCCGAATGCGTCCCACGCACCCTGGACCACGTCCACATTGTCCTGCGCCATGCTCGTTCTTCCTTTCCTGTCGGCGTTCGGTGCCCTTGACCATATTGCGCGCAAGCCGGAGGGGTCAACCAGGCGAGGCGCGACTCCCGGCTTCGGAAGCGACGACGTGAACGGGCTGGGCACGGAAACCGAGTCGATTCATCGCTATGGGCGGCACGCGCGCTGCCCACCAAATGGACATACCCGCCCCCTACCCGCGAATGTGAGGGTCGGTCATGTTAGACCGGAGCCACGACTAGGCGATCTTGATGACGCGAACGATCCGTCCGTCGCGAACCGCCACGTTGATCCGCTTGGTCTGGAGGTCCGCCGTCAGGGTGAGGTCCTTGCCGTTGCGTACGGCAACCCGGATGAAGCAGCGGTAGCGATGAGCGATGCGCTGTGCGCGGGGGATCGAGAGGCCCATGAGCCCGTCGGCGTCGAATGCGTGGGCCGGCGGTTTGATCCCCGCTCCGGGGACGTAGATCGCCCTCGGGCACACATGGCGCCCACGAGGGGGACTACGGCGAGCCGGATTGGTCCCCAGCCCGGTCAGGGGTTTGAAGCGATGACACGGTTGCAAGGAGTGACCGAACACCGCCACGTAGCACTCGGTGTGAGAAGGGTGCCCCGAGTGACTCGCCTGCTGCTCCCCTCCCGCAACGGAACCAGCGATCAACAAACTGAGCAGCCAGGCGAGCATCTTTGCCGATACTACGTCGCAACGCGCGCTCCGTCACGAGGTCCCGGCGCGCGGGACTTCGCGCTCGGGCCTTGCCCATCCCTTGCCCACGACGCGAAGCGGCGCCCCATAGGAGCCCGAACCGCTTGGCTTTGCAAAGCCGGCGAGCGGACTCGAACCGCTGACCCCTTCATTACGAGTGAAGTGCTCTACCAGCTGAGCTACGCCGGCGCCGCGCGCAAGTCTAGAGGCCGGTCATCGCCGGGCATCGCGCGGCCTGGCGCCTTTGGGGGCGTACGGCGCCACAAACGCGCCATCCGTCGCCTCGGAGCCGGCGATGGCCGAACTCCGTCGTCCATTTCGACGTTATTCGGACATCGCGGATGATCCTCTAGGCGGCGCCGCCCTCGGCCAGCCGGTAGCCGATCCCGCGAACCGTGAGGACCAGCTCCGGCTCCTGCGGGTCACGCTCGATCTTCTGGCGCAGATTCGAGATGTGCACGTCACAGGCGCGCACGTCGCCGGAGAACTCGGACTGCCAGAGCTCCTCCATGATCTCCCGACGGCTGAACACCTGGCCGGGCCGCTCGGCCAGCAGCCGCAGGACCTGGAACTCCGAGCGGGTGAGGTTCACCGGCTCCTCGCGGACCGTGACCAGATGGCGAGCGAGGTCGATCTTCACCGAGCCCGCCTCGATCCGCTTGCCCTCGCGCGCCGAGGACGTCCGATCCAGCTCTCGGCGCCGGAGCTGAGCCCGGACCCGGCCCAGGAGCTCGCGCACCGAGAAGGGCTTGGTGACGTAGTCGTCGGCACCCACCTCCAGCCCGACCACCTTGTCGACCTCGGCGTCCTTGGCGGTCAGGAGGATGATCGGCACCGGGCTGCGGGCGCGCACGTCCCGGCAGATGTCGAGGCCGCTGCGCCCCGGCATCATGATGTCGAGGATCAAGAGGTCGAAGCTCGGGGTCTCCGCGCCGAGCTTTCGATCGGCGTCGTCGCCGTCCTCGGCGAGGGTCACGTCGAATCCCTCCTGCTCGAGCGCGTAGCCCACCGCGTCACGCACCGAGGGCTCGTCGTCGGCGATCAGGATCTTGCCGTCCGTCATCGCGGTCACGCCACCGGGGTCACGGCCGCCTTCGCCGCCGCCAAGCGGACCCAGAACGTGCTGCCGACCCCGCGCTCGGACTCGACCCCGATCTCTCCTCCCATGACGTCGACCATCCGCCTCGCGATCGAGAGGCCGAGGCCGAACCCCTCCTGCTCGAGCGAGCCCGACCCGCGGTAGAAGCGCTCGAACACGCGGTCGACCTCCTCCGCGGCGATTCCAGTACCCGTATCGCTGACCTCGATCAAGACCTCATTCTCCCCGTGCCGACGGGCGCGAAGCGTAACGACGCCCGGCGCGGGCGTGTTCTTGAACGCGTTCGTCAGCAGTCCGATCAGCACCTGGCGCAAAAGGACGGCATCCGCTTCCACGCTCAGGTTCGGCTCGGGCTCGAGCTTGACCTCGAGCCCATCGGGCGGCGCGACGGCCTGCGCCGCCTCCTCGATGGCGACGCGGACTCCGAGCGCCTCCGTGGTCCCCTTTTCGCCGGCCTCCATCCGGGCCAGGGTGAGCAGCGAGTCGGTCAGGCGGCTCACCCGCTCGGCGTCGTCGGAGAGTCGAGCCAGGAAGTGCTCGCGCGCGTCCGGGTCGTCCTTCGCGCCCGCGCGCAGCACCTCGATCGCGCCCGAGATGCCCGCGATCGGATTGCGGAGCTCGTGGGCGGCGTTGGAGACGAACTCACGCTCGGCGAGCTCGCGGCGAAGCGACTCCGTGCGATCGCGGACGACCGCGAGGACCGCGTTCTCCGCGGGGAGCTCCCGCGCCCCGATCGCGTAGACCCGCTCCCCCACCCTCAGGCCGTCGTGCTCCGCCCACCCTCGCCGGGCCGCGCGGCTGAGCCAGGGGATCAGCGCGTCGATGACCCTCGCGTCCCGCCCGACCAGGGGCTCCGCCGCCGGATTCGAGAAGCGGACCTCGCCGTCCGTGCCGACCACCATCACCGCGTCGTCGAGCGCGTCGAAGATCGCCGACAGCCGATCGCGCTCGGAGGACAGGGCGCCGAACGTCTCTCGGAGCGCAACCCGCATCGTCTCCAGGGCGGTCCCGAGCTCGGTGATCTCGTCCCTGCCTCCAGCCGCGACGAGGGGCTCGTCGAGCCGCCCCTCCGTGATTCGGGCGGCGCCGTCGGCGAGGCGTTTAACCCGCGAGGTGATCGCGGTGGCGATCAAGAATCCGATCACGATGGCTACTGCGATCGCCACAGCGGCGGCCGTCAGACGATCGCCGCGAAGCGCCTCGACCGCCTGCGCGATCTCCTGCGGCCGCTCCGCCCGAGCGAGGAGCGCGCCTGCGAGGCGACCGTTACGAAACACCGGCGCCGAGGCCAGGGTGACCGCGTCGGGCAGCGAGTCGACCGCCCGAGAGCCCCGCAGGGCGACGCCCGTCGCCGTGCGGCGCCCGGGCACCGAGCCGAGCGCCACCTCCCGCGAGATTCGCGGGGTCAGCAGGTGCCCGTGCTCGTCGAACACCCAGGCCGAGTAGCCCGGGTCGGTGATCGACTCGAGCTCCGTGGCCGACGCGCTGGCGGGATGCGCGCCGATTCGGTCGGCCAGCCGGACCGTCCGGCCCACCGTGATGTCGGCTGCCCGCTCGCTGGCCGCGTTCTCGCTCGAGCCGCTGATCAGGATGTAGGAGAACCCCGCCGTGATCAGCGCCACGGCGGCGAACCCGATCGTCAGGTAGAGGCGGACCCCGAACGGCCGCCGGGTCCGAGTGGCCCCCGCTGACTGCCCGATCGCGGTGGTGCCGCTCACGATGGAGAGAGTCTAAGCGTCCCTTAACAGGGCTTCCAGGCGAAACACCAGCGCCTCGAGAGCGAGTTCCTCGGCAACGTTCACCTGAAGACGCCGCCTCGTCTCCATCACGAGCTCGGCGCCACGCCGCGCACGGCGACCGTCCAGCCCGCCAGCCAGCTTCGCGAGCTCCCCCGCCCGGTCGGTGTTCAGCAGGAGATCGCCGGCGTCCTCGGCCACCGCCGCGAGGTCCCGCAACCAGGCGGTGATCAGCGCGAGCCCGAGGTCAAGCGCCTCGGTGCGGGCCCGGCGGGCAACCCGACGCGCGGTGTCGATGGCCTCGCGCTCGCGGCGCCGGGCCGCCGGCCCGCTGTCCTCGCCACCCGCCACATCCAGGGACGCGAGCCGCTCTCGAGCCGCCTCGCCCGCCTGGGCCCCCGCGGCTTCCGCGGCATCCAACAGGCCGGCCCACGGCGCGTCGGCGAGCTCGCCCGAGCGCGCGGCGGCAACGCACCGCTCGGCCGCCTCGCGCAGGGCGTGGCCGTCCGGGCTGACGAGGAACGCGGCGCGGTTCGGGTCGCCCGCCGCCAGGCGCGCTGCGGCGTGGCGCTCCCCGTCGTCCTCGGCCAGCCCCAACTCGGCCAGTCGAGCCTCGACCGCCTCGTCGGCGAGCGGGGCAAAGCGGACCGGCTGGCACCTGGAGCGGACGGTCTCCAGCAGGGCCGCCGGCTCTGAGGTGATCAGGACCAGGTGGACGTAAGCCGCCGGCTCCTCGAGGGTCTTCAGCAGGGCGTTCTGGCTCTCATCCGCCATCGCGTCGGCCGCCTCGATCACGAACACCCGGCGCTCGCCCTCGAACGGCCGGTAGGCCGCCGCCGTGATCACCCTCCCGCGGACCTCCTCGACCAGGTGCTGGGTGCCCTGCGGGGCGAGCCAGACGAGATCCGGGTGCGGGGAGGGATCCGCGAGCGCTCGGCGTCGCGCGTCGTCGGGATCGGCGGAGTCGGCGGCGATCAGCTCGGCCGCGAACGCCCGCGCCGCCGCCCGCTTTCCGGACCCGGGCGGGCCCGCGAACAGGTAGGCGTGCACGGGGTCGGCGAGCGCCGCGGCGAGGGCCGCCCTGGCAGAGGGCTGGTGCTCGGTGGCTTCGCGAAGCGCAGCGGGGGTCTCCGTCGCGGTGGTCACGCGCGCGCTCGTCTGGAGGCGACCGCTTCCATCACGCGCTCGTGGACCCCTTCGACCGGGGCCTCGGCGTCGATCGAGACGATCCGCTCCGGATGGCGCTCGGAGAGCTCGTCGTACGCGGCGGCGACCGCGCGCTGGAACTCGATCCCCTCGCCCTCGAAGCGGTCCGAGCCGTCGGCCTCGCCGGCGGCCAGGCGCTGCTGGCCGCGGGCCTCGGCGCGCTCCGGGTCGAGTCGGAGGAGGACGGTGAGGTGCGGTACACACCCGGCGATCGCGAGCTCGTTCAACCCCTCCACCACGGGAACGCCCAAGCCCCGGCCCGCGCCCTGATAGGCGACGGTCGAGTCGATGAACCGGTCGCACACCACGTCGCGGCCGCCGTCGATCGCCGGACGAACGACGCGCGTGCACAGCTCGGCGCGCGCGGCGCAGAAGAGGAGCAGCTCGGCGCGGGGGTCGAGCTCCACGGCGGGGTCCTTCAGCAGCTCGCGGATCCGCTCCGCAACCTCCGTCCCCCCGGGCTCGCGGAGCAGGAGCGTCTCCGGCCCCATCGCATCGGCGAGCAGGGCGGCCTGGGTGGTCTTCCCCGAGCGGTCGATGCCCTCGAGCGTGACGAACACGCGGGGAAGCTACTTATTGCGTGCGCTGGACCGGGCCCGCTTGGTTCGCGCGGTCCCGGGCGACGGCTTGGACCGGCGCCGCGGCTTCTTCGCCGAGCCGCCGTTTGCGCCGGACTCGGCGGGGGCGCTCTCGGAGTCCGCCTTGGCCCCGTTCTTCGCCGCCTCCTTCGCCGCGCGGGCTCGCTGGCGCTCCTCCCGCTTCTGCCGCATCTCGACCATCGAGGGGCAGTCGTCGTTCAGACAGAGCTTCCAGGGACGGCCGCGAAACCCCTTCACGGTGAGCCGGGGCATCTCGCCGCAGATCGAGCATCGCTCCTCCAGCCGCCACAGCTCGTAGCCCCGGCCCGGGAGCGGGCCGCTGACCTGACAGGAGCTCGGCGATTCGGGGTTGTCGCGGTCCCAGCCCTCGCAGCCGTACATCCGCTTGCCGCCCTTGAGCTCGATGATCCGCAGGCGGTTCGGCGAGCCGTCCTCGTGGCTTCGCCCGGCCTCCTCGCAGACCTTGCACGGCCCGAGGAACTTGTCCTCGTCCATTCCGGCCCAGATCCGCTTGGCGAACTCCTCGCGGCGATCCTCGAGGTCCGTGGTGGTGGAGTGGAGCATCTCGCGGCTGATCCGCAGCACCTCGTCCTTGGACGTCTCGCCCGCGGCGATCTGGTCCATGTCCTGCTCGAGCTCCGCGGTCATCTCGGGGGTCGCCATCCGCGGCACGTACTCGTGGAACGCCTTGTACATCGCGATCCCGGTCTCCGACGGCTCCGGCGGGTTGCTGAAGACGTAGCCGCGGTCATACAGCTTTTGGATGATGTCCGCGCGAGTGGCCTTCGTCCCGAGGCCACGCTCCTCCATCATCTCCACCAGCCTGCCCTGGCTGATCCGGGCGGGCGGCTGGGTCTCCTTGTCGACGATCCAGGGATCGCCCTCCAGCTCGAGCGACTGGCCCTTCTCCAGCTTCGGGATCTCCTCGTCGCCGGAGCGGGCATAGGTGTAGATGGCGGCGTAGCCGGGATCGACGACCACCGAGCCGCGCACGAAGTAGGTCTCCGAGCCCGCCTCGATGTCGGCGCGGGTGGACTCGGTCACCATCGGCGGCGCGAAGGTGGCCAGGAAGCGGCGGACGACCAACTCGTAGACGCGCTGCTTCGGTCCCTCGAGGGCGCCGGGGTGAAGCGCCTGAGTGGGATAGATGGGCGGGTGGTCCGTCGTCTCCTTGCGGCCCCGGGTGGCGGTGAGGTCGCCGTCGAGCAAGAAGGCGGCCCTCGCGAACTCCGGGATGCGAACGAGCGACGAAACCAGCTCGCGGGTGTTGAGCGAGCGGGGATAGACGGTGTTGTCGGTGCGGGGGTAGGAGATGAAGCCGTCCATGTAGAGGTCCTCGGCCAGCTTCATCGCGCGCGAGGGCGTGATCCCGAGCCGGCTGGATGCATCGGTGGTGAAGGCGGTGGTGTTGAACGGCGTCGGAGGCTTGCGCGAGTTGCGCCGCGAGGAGACCTCCTTGACGACTCCGGGGCTCGTGGTTCCCGCCAGCGCCGCCTCGGCCTCCGGCTTCTCCCAGAACTTGTCCGTGGCGTGGTGGGCCTCGAACGACTCGTCGGGGTGCTTGAAGCGGGCGAAGACCTCCCAGTACGGCTTGGGGACATGGGCGCGACGTTCGAGCTCGCGCTCCACGATCAGCGCCAGGGTCGGGCTCTGAACGCGCCCGACGGAGAGGAAGTTGGAGCCGAAGCGGCGGGTGGCGAGCGACACCGCGCGGGTCAGCGTCGCCCCCCAGATCAGGTCGATGTCCTGGCGGGTCGCCCCGGCGTAGGCGAGCTCGTAGGACAGGTCATCCAGCTCGTGGAAGGCGCGCTCGATCTCCTCCTGGGTGAGCGCCGAGTAGCGGGCGCGCTGGATCGGCGGCCGGGCGGCCAAGGGGTCATCGCCGGCGTCGGCCCTCTCCCCGTCGACCACCTGC
>DATBFS010000146.1:0-2640 GCA_036558385.1 Solirubrobacterales bacterium
GAAGTCCTCCGAGCCGGCGTCGCGGGTCTCGATCAGCTCGATCCCCCGCTCCTCGGCCATGTGGGGCCCGTTCACCAGGTTCACGGGCTCCTCGGTGTGGCCCGAGAGGATCCCGACCAGGGCCGCGATTCCGAGGATGCGAGTGTCCTGGTCGGCGAGGCGGCCTCGGAACTCGACCTCGACCCGGTCGGGCGGACCCTCGCCCAGCGCCTGGACCAGTCGGCCCAGCTTCTCGCAGAGCGGCACGAAGGGCGCGAGCTGCTCCATCACCTCGGGGCGGACCGCCGCGATGTTGACGGCCGTCGTCACCACCCCGCCGGTGAGGGCGGCCGTCACCTGCTCGGCGGTGACGACGCCCGCTCGGTCCTGGGCCTCCGCGGTGGAGGCACCGAGGTGCGGCGTCACCACGACGTCATCGCGCTCGAGGATCGGATGGCCGCCGAACGGCTCCTCCGGGAACACGTCCAGCGCGGCTCCGGCGACCTTCCCCGACTCGAGCCCCTCGAGCAGCGCGTCGAGGTCGATCAGCTCGCCGCGTGCGCAGTTGACGATCCGCACCCCCTCGCGCATCCTCGCGATCGCCTCGGCGTCGATGAAGTCGACGGTCTCGGGCGTCTTCGGAAGATGGAGGGTGATGAAGTCCGCCCGCGCGTAGAGCTCGTCCGGCTCGTCGACCCCCTCCACCCCCAGCTCGCGGAAGCGCTCCGCCGTGACGAACTTGTCGTAGGCAACCACGGGCATGTCGAAGGCCTGGGCGCGGGCCGCCACCAGCTGCCCGATCCGGCCGAAGCCGAGAACCCCGAGCGTCTTGCCGTAGAGCTCCGTTCCCTTGAACGTGCTCCGGTCCCAGGCCCCCCCGGCGAGCGAGGCGTGCGCCTGCGGGATGTTGCGGCAGAGGGCGAGCATCAGGGCCATCGTGTGCTCCGCCGCCGCGATCGAGTTCGCCTCCGGGGCGTTGGCGACCACGATGCCGCGCTTCGTCGCCGATTCGACGTCCACGTTGTCCACCCCGGTACCGGCGCGCCCGATCACCTTGAGCCGCGCGGCGCGCTCGATCAGCTCGGGGGTTAGCTTGGTGGCGGAGCGGATCAGGATGCCGTCGAAGTCTGCGATCCGCTCCTCGAGCTCGCCGCCGTCCCACTCCAGGCCGAGCTCGACGTCGAAGCGCTCCCGGAGCAGATCGACGCCGGCGTCGGCGATCTTCTCCTTGACGAGGACCTTGGGCCGGTCGTTCATCGCCTCACGTCGTCCGCGTTCTCCAGCACCCAGTCGATGCAGGCGGTGAGCGCCTCGACGTCGGCCGGGTCCACGGCCGGGAACATGCCAATCCGGAGCTGGTTTCGGCCGAGCTTGCGGTAGGGCTCCGTATCCACGATGCCGTTCGCCCGCAGCGCGGCGGCGAGGGCCGCGGCGTCCACCGCGTCGTCGAAGTCGATCGTCCCGACCACCAGGGAGCGCTTGGCCGGGTCGGCCACGAAGGGCGTCGCCACCTCCGAGCCCTCCGCCCACCCGTAGAGATGGCCGGCGGAGGCACTGCTGCGCGAGACGCCGAAGTCGAGCCCGCCCCCCTCGAGCAGCCAGTCGATCTGCTCGGCGAGGAGGAAGAGGGTCGCCAGCGCCGGCGTGTTGTAGGTCTGCTCCTTCCGCGAGTTCTCCAGGGCGGTCGCGAGCGAGAGGAAGGCGGGTTGCCAGCGGCCGTCGTCCGCCCCGTCGAGCTGCTCGATCCGCTCGATCGCCGCGGGGCTGAGCAGGGCCAGCCAGATCCCGCCGTCGGCGGCGAAGGCCTTCTGCGGCGCGAAGTAGTAGGCGTCGGCCTGGCCGACGTCCACCGGCAGGCCGCCGGCGCCCGAGGTGGCGTCGATCAGGACCAGGGCGTCGCCGGCGCCCGCCGGGCGCTCCACCGGCGCCATCACGCCGGTCGAGGTCTCGTTGTGCGCCCAGGCGAGGGCGTCGGCGTCCGGGTCCGCCATGGGCTCCGGGGCGTCCCCGGGCTCGGCCTCGATCAGGATCGGGTCCGACAGGAAGGGGGCGCCGGCGGTCGCCTTGGCGAACTTCGAGGAGAACTCGCCGTAGGCCAGATGCAGCGCCCGCTCGCGGACGAGCCAGGCCGTGGCCGCGTCCCAGAAAGCGGTCGTGCCTCCGTTGCCGAGGGCGACCTCGTAGCCGTCGGGAAGGTCGAAGAGCTCGCCCAGCCCCGACCGCACCCGCGCGACCAGGTCGCGCACCGGTCGCTGACGATGCGAGGTGCCCATCAGCTCGTTCTGATCCGCCAGGCGGGCTAGCGACTCGGGCCTGACCTTGGAGGGGCCGCAGCCGAACCGGCCGTCGGCCGGCTTCAGTGCAGCGGGGATCTCAACCATCGTTCGTTCCATGCTCAGAGCGAGTCGCAAGGCTAGCCACCGGGGAACACGGGCGTAATTCGGCCAAATCCGATCCGGCCGCCGATTCGTGGGGTAGGGTGATCGCGCGTCCGTTGGGGTCGGCTTTGCCCGGGGGCGCATCCCTGAGACCTCGACCTGGGAGAGAGGCATGTACCCAATCAGCTACGAGGCGGATCCCGCGCTCGAAGGCCGGAACCGCCTGACCACGTTCTTCCGCTACATCGTCGCGATCCCCTGGATGATCGTGGCCTACGTCTAC
>DATBFS010000147.1:0-9331 GCA_036558385.1 Solirubrobacterales bacterium
CGCCTCCCACGAGCGCGCCGCGCGCCCGGTCCCGCCGTAGACGACCAGATCGTCGGGACGCTCGGCGACCTCGGGATCGAGGTTGTTCATGAGCATCCTCATCGCGGCCTCCTGCTGCCACCCGCGGCACGACAGCTCGGCGCCGCGCGGCGCTCGCACCTCGCGCGCTCCGCTCACTCGAGCTCCCCGATCGATCCCTCTACGGCGGATACGAGCCCGCCCGACGCTACGAGCCGCTCGGCAGCCGCGAGCTCCGGCGCAAGCCACCGGTCCACACCGGGACCGCGGACCCCGGCGGACCTGACCGCCGCGAGGGCGGCCCCCGTGCCGGCCGCCGGCTCGAGCGGAGCGCGCAGCTCGAGTGCCCGGGCGGCACACGTGAGCTCCACGGCCAGGATTCGGCCGAGGTTGGCGATCGAGACGCGCAGCTTTCGCGCGGCGCCCCAGCCCATCGAGATGTGGTCCTCCTGCATCGCGCTCGTCGGCAATGAGTCCACGCTCGCCGGCGCTGCCAGGCGGCGGTTCTCGGCGACCATCGCGGCCTGCGTGTACTGCGCCAGCATCAGTCCGGAGTCGACCCCCGGGTGGTCAGCGAGAAAAGGTGGCAGCCCGTAGGAGCGGCTCGCATCGAGAATGCGATCGGTTCGCCGCTCCGCGATCGAGCCGAGCTCGGCCGATGCGATCGCGAGGAAGTCGCAAACGAAGGCCAGGGGCTCGCCGTGGAAGTTGCCGCACGACTCGACCCGGCCATCCGGGAGCACCATCGGGTTGTCGATCGCCGCCGAGAGCTCGGCCTCGGCGACGCGCTCGGCGTGCGCCAGGGTGTCGCGGACCGCTCCGTTCACCTGCGGCGCGCACCGAAGCGAGTAGGCGTCCTGCACCCGGGGATCGTCGTAGCGGTGGGAGGCAACGACCGCGGACCCATCCAGCAGGCGGATGAGGTTTGCCGCGCTGACGCCCTGGCCGGCCTGAGGCCGGAGCGCGATCAGGTCCTCGGCGAACGCCCGGTCGGTGCCGAGAAGCGCCTCGACTGACATGGCGGCGGTCACGTCCGCGACCCGCACCAACCCGCGGAGATCCTCGGTCGCGAGCAAGAGCATGCCGAGGATCCCGTCGGTGCCGTTGATCAGCGCCAGCCCCTCCTTCGCGGTGAGGACGAGCGGTTCGATTCCCTGGGCCGCGAGCGCGTCGGCGGCGCCCACACGATTCTCCGCCTCGTCGAGCACCTCCCCCTCCCCGATCAGCGCCAGCGCACAGTGCGCGAGCGGGGCGAGGTCGCCGCTCGCGCCGAGCGAGCCGTGTTCCGGGACGACCGGGGTCAACCCGGCATTCAGCACGGCGAGGATCGCGTCGGGGACCTCGGGGCGAGCGCCCGAGTAGCCCATGGCCAGAGTGCGCGCGCGCAGGAGCATCATCGCCCGAACCACCTCCGCCTCGACGGGCGGCCCCATCCCCGCGGCGTGGGAGCGAATCAGCGCGCGCTGAAGGTCGGAGCGGCGATCCGCCGGGATCCGGGTGGTCGCCATCGAGCCGAACCCGGTCGACACGCCGTAGGCGGGTTCATCGGAGGAGGCGAGGCGCCGGACCACCTCGGCGCTCTCGGACATCGCCGCCCTGGCGTCTTCGGCGAGGTTCGCGACCGCATCCTCCCGAGCCACAGCGATCACGTCGCGTGCTGGAAGTCCGCGGCGGGAGACCTCGATCATCGGCCTCGGATTCATACACCCGAGAGCGGGTCTTCGAGCAGCGCCATCCGAGGGGGTGGCCCTGCGGCCGGCGGGCCGACCTCAGGACGCGTGTCTACCGGCGGATCAGTTTCACGGTCTTGGACTCGGACCGCGAATGGCCGCCGACGGGCCTGAACGTGATCTTGACCTTGACCTTGACCTTGCCTCGGTTGCGCAGATGCCGCTTCACCTTGCCCCTTGGCTTGATCGGGAGCTTCACCTTTCCGGCCTCGGGCGCGCGCTCGGTCGAGCCCTTGACCCCCTTCCCCGAGACCGCCACTCGCCCAGGACCGGGGAGGAGGACCGGGAGCTTCGCCGTCCCGTTGTTCTGGTTTCGCTTCGGCGTCTTGAGCTCGAACGAGTTTGCCGGCTGGACCTTGGCGTTCACAAGCAGCTCGCAGATGCCGTTTGCGTCGATGGGGCGAAACGGTCCACCGTCGACGAGCGTCGGGTGGTAGGTCAGCGAGAAGCCCCCGCCCGGGCAGTCGTCCGGGTACGCGGAAACGGAGGATGTGTCCACCCCCACCACATCGCCGACATGCACCCGCAGATGCGCCGGAAATGAGAACTTGCCCCGCCCCGGCAGGGTCGTCGTCGGACCCGTGCCCGCCCCGGTCGCCTTGGTTGACGAATTCAGCCGCGCTAAACGGAAGGTGACCGTGTCCGCCGCCGCGCTCCTGATCCCGAAGCTCGTCACGGTGCCGTCCGTCGGTGAAGCCGCCGGGAAGCGGTTTCCGTCATGTGCGCCGGCCAGCACCTCGGTGCACGGGGGGATCGAGAGAATGCAGGTGTCGGCGATTGGCGACGGCACGAGGCGAAGATCGCTGCCGATGGTGATCGACCCGCTTGCCGGCGCCGGCGACACGGTGGTAGCGGCCACGACCAAGGTCGCGATCGCCAAGGTCACGCGAAGCGGATGCATCGAGGCTCCGTAGCGGATCAGTCCACCCTCCTGATGCTGAACCTACCATCGGAGCGGCGCTCCACCGAAGTGCCCAACCCGCCGCACGCATCCTCGAGCCGGCTCGCGATCCAGTCAGCGGCCGGGCCGGCGGCGATCCGAGTGAAGCAGAAGTCGAGGTCCAGGCCGACCAGCTCCAGCTCGCACTCGGGATCGCCGGGGCGCCAGATCGCCATCAGCCCCAGGTCGTTGCGAAGTCGGGCATCGACTCGGTAGTCGTCGAGCCCGTCGCCCAGGTCGAAGACGAGCGGGCCTCGAGCCCCCCACCCCACGCCGTGGAAGACATGCGCGGAGTGGCCTGCCACGAGGTCGGCGCCCGCGCCCTGAAGCGCGGCGCCGGCCTTTCGCTGCCACCGGGCTGGCTCCGTGGCCATGTTGGGCCCCCAGTGGGGAAACGCGATCAGCCAGTCGCACTCCTTGCGGACGTGCGCGAGCTCGGCTCGAAGCCAGTCGGGAATCCCGGCGCTCAGATCCGCATGGGCCACCCCGGGCTCGTGTTCGCCGGCCGCGAACTCCGACGGATGATCGGTCATCGCGGCGAGCCCCACCCTCGTGCCGGCGACCTCGAGGGTGACGGCTTTGCGGGCCCGGCGCACGTCTCTGCCAGACCCGGCGACGACGATCCCGGCCGCGTCCAGAAGCTCGAGCGTCTCGACGAGCGCCTCGGTCTCGTAGTCGAGGGCGTGGTTGTTCGCCAGGCTCACGGCTCCCACGCCGATCGCCTCGAGCGAACGGACGGCGTCCGGCGGCCCGCGGAAGAAGAATGGCTTGCCGCGGACCCGCTCGGTCGGAGCGCCCCGGCCGGATATGCAGCATTCGAGGTTGCAGACCACGAGGTCGCAGGAGCGGCAAAGCTCGCGCAGTTCCGGTGCCCAGAGGTCCTCGGGGGCTGTCTCGGCAAGCCGGCCGGCCACCGAGCGCCCGAGCATCACGTCACCGAGGAGGGCGATCGCGGGAGTCACACCACCCTTGCGAGGCTAACGCCGCGACGGCGGGCGCGTAACGGAATCGCCCGACGGCCGACGTAGGCGAGCAGTCCGCGCGCCGGCCTAGCCTGAGCGCCCCACCAACCAAGGAGCCCACGTGAGCGATTCCGACGTCCTGAACGAGAAGCAGGCCGAGCTGTGCGAGCGAAGCGAGACCGACTACTCGGACCTTCGCGCCTTCTTCATCAACTGCACGCTGAAGCGAAGCCCGGAGGTCTCGAACACACAGGGGCTGATGGACATCTCGATGGAGATCATGCGCCGAAACGAGGTCGAGGTGGAGTGCATCCGCGCGGTGGATCACGACATCGCGACCGGCGTGTGGCCGGACATGACGGAGCACGGCTGGACCTCGGACGAGTGGCCGGCCATCTTCGAGCGGGTCATGGCCGCGGACATCCTCGTGCTCGGGATGTCGATCTGGCTGGGCGAGAAGTCCTCGGTGGCGACTCAGATCGTCGAGCGCCTGTACGGAAACTCGCACCTCCTGAACGATGCGGGCCAGTACGCCTACTACGGCCGCGTCGGAGGCTGCCTCGTGACCGGCAACGAGGACGGCGTCAAGCACTGCGCGATGAACGTCCTCTACTCGCTGCAGCACCTCGGCTACACGATCCCGCCGCAGGCGGACGCCGGGTGGATCGGCGAGGCGGGCCCCGGCCCGTCGTATCTGGACGAGGGCTCAGGCGGGCCCCAGAACGACTTCACCAACAGGAACACGACCTTCGCGGCCTGGAACATGCTGCACGTGGCGCGGATGCTGAAGGACGCGGGCGGAATCCCGGCCCACGGCAACCAGCGCTCCGAGTGGGACGCGGGCTGCCGCTTCGACTTCCCGAACCCGGAACATCGCTAGGCGACCGACCCGGGGACTCCCAACAGTTCGTTGTTCGATAACTCGGCGTATCGCCGAGTAATGCGACAACAAACCCCAGGGGGTGTGCCACCTACAAACTGTGCTCGGACCGGTCCCGTGGGGCGCCGGCGGCTCGCAGTCGGGCCAGCGTTTGGTGAGGCTGGGTGATGGCTTGGCACCAGGTGACGCGTACCACGTGCTCGCCGTGGGTCTCCAACAGGGCTTGGCGCTCGACATCATCCTCGCGAGCGGTTGGGTTGTCGTGCCAGGCGGCGCCATCCGCCTCCACCACGAGTTGCTGCTCGGGCCACCTGAAGTCGGGAATCACTCGCCGTCCCTCGATGAGCATCGGCTCATTCACCCTCGGGGCGCGGAGGCCGGCATCGAGGATCAGATCGAGCACCACGTCCTCGAGCTCGCTTCGGGTGGGCGCTGGACCGCTGGCGAGAACTCTCTTGAGCTTGGCCAGGCCCGAGCGGCGTCCCGCTCGCCGGATCGCGGCGACGAGCTGGGGTAGGTTGGCTCGGCCAAGCGACTGCGCCTGTCGAACCGCTCTCCGCAAGGGCTTGTAAGGGAGGATGGACGCGAGATCCACCAGAGTTCGTGGTGGGGCGGTGACCGGAATGCCTTCCGGACGCGAGACGTCCCACCTTGAAAGTCTCCGCGTGCGGTGGGCGCGGATGCCGGGATGGCGCCGAGGTACGGTGCCGACAACCGTGACTTCCGGGTAACGATCGTCCCAGCGGACGAGACCCCACAGAGCCGCAGCCGAGTAGTGGCTCAGGAATGCGCCGGAGCCACATGCCTTCACCGCGGCCAGGAAGTGTCCCTCGAGGGGTGGGGCGGGGTGTCCGACCGCGTACACACCCCGGTGGATCGGGTGGAGTCGCCCGTTTCGAACCCGCAGGGCGACCGCATCGGGGGACAGGCCACAATCCCGCAACTCGCTCACCGAGAGAACGCCCCATTGGTCCGCTGCGAGCCGGGCGATTCGAGCGTCCAGGGGGCGCCGCTGGCGTTCGTTGTCGCCTAAGTCGGCCATAGGCCGAGTAAGGCGACAACCGACGTGCAGCGTGCGAGGCATGCGCCTCAACCTGCCCGTAAGACACTGGCGAAACAAGGCCGCTCCGTGACGAGAGTGGAACGGCTTCAGCGAGCGGGTGGATAACCTCACCACGCGATGGGCGTTTACGAGAAGCTCGCCGAGCTGCCGGTCAAGGTCGAGTCCTACGAGTTCGAAGAGCACGACCGCACCTACGGGGACTTCACCCGGCCCTCGACCGTCATCCGCCTGCGGGGCGATGGCCAGGAGGGCCTGGGCGAGGACGTGGTGTACGACGTCCTCGATCACATCGCCCACCGGGACGCCGGCCCGGTCCAAGACCTGAGCGGGCCGTCCACCCTCGGCGAGCTCTGCGAGCTGCTCGGCGAGCTCGATTTCTTCGCCTATGGGCCACCGGTTCGCGACGCCTCGCGCCATTACCGCCGCTGGGCCTATGAGAGCGCCGCGCTCGACC
This sequence comes from Solirubrobacterales bacterium, assembly GCA_036558385.1. Classification (GTDB taxonomy): domain Bacteria; phylum Actinomycetota; class Thermoleophilia; order Solirubrobacterales; family 70-9; genus AC-56. The sequence continues at coordinate 6,048 of DATBFS010000147.1, forward strand.
TGGCGCTGCGGCAGAGCGGGATCCCCTTTTTCGAGGCGGTCGGCCGTGATTCAAAGCCGGTGCGCTTCGTCTGCTCGACCCGCCTCGGGAGCTTCGGCGACGACGGTGACTCGAACACCGAGCCGCTGAGAAAGCGCCTCGCCAAGCACCCCGACCTGCGGTTCAAGCTCGACCCCGAGAACGACTGGGACGCCGACCTGATCGCGGAGATCCGGGAGCTCGCCGGCGTCGACGTGCTCGACCTGAAGGGCCACTACCGCGGCACGCCGGTCGACGTCGAGACGGATCCGGAGCTCTATCGAGCGGTGGCCGAGGCGTTTCCGGACGCCTACCTCGAGGATCCCGACGTCAACGAGGAGACGCGCCCGGTGCTCGAGCCGCACGCCGAGAGGGTCACCTGGGACGCGCCGCTTCACTCCGTCGCCGACATCGAGGGCCTCGAGTGGAAGCCAAAGGCCATCAACTCCAAGCCGTCCCGGTTCGGCTCGTTGCGGGAGCTGCTCGCCGTCTATGAGCACTGCGAGCGCGGCGGGATCGCGGTCTACGGCGGGGGCCAGGGAGAGCAGAGCGTGGGCCGCGGCCAGATCGAGTACCTGGCTTCCGTGTTCCACCCGGACACGCCGAACGACGTCGCCCCGTCCGGGTACAACGACCCGAGCGTGCCCGACGGGCTTCCCGACAGCCCGCTCGAGCCGTCGCCGTCGGAGGTCGGGTTCCAGTGGGCCGAGCAGTAGGGCGGCCTCGCGCGGGCTTCCGATAGCGTCGGCGCGACACGATCGAGACAGGAGAGTCAATGGCCGCCAAGTCCTTCGCCGCAGCCCTCAACGAGCAGATCGCGAACGAGTTCGCCGCCCACCAGCAGTACATCGGCGCCGCCGTCTACTACGACTCGGAGACCCTTCCGCGGCTCGCCGGCTTCTTCTATCGGCAGGCGGTCGAGGAGCGAAACCACGCGATGATGATGGTTCAGTACCTCCTCGACACGAACGAGGAGGTGCGGATCCCGGACATCGAGGCGAAGCGAACGAGCTTCGATGACGCGGTCGCACCGGTTCGGATGGCGCTGGAACAGGAGGAGCGCGTCGGCGAGGAGATCAACGCGCTGTTCAAGCTCGCTCGCGAAAACGGCGAGTACCGGGCCGAGCAGTTCATGCAGTGGTTCGTGAAGGAGCAGGTCGAGGAGGTCGCCCTGATGCAGGACCTCCTGAACGTGGTCGAGCGCTCCAGTCAGGACCTGCTCCTGGTCGAGGACTACATCGCCCGCGAGCAGCCCGGCGAGGAGAAGGACTCCACCGCCCCGCCGGCGGCGGGCGGCGACCTGTAGGGGTTGGTCGTTCGCGAGCAGTCGGCCAACGCGAGCTGACGGCGCGTGTCTGACTCCCCTGACCGCCAGGCATACCTGCACCGCGCGGTCCGGCTCTCGCAGGCGAGCATCGCCTGGAGCCTGCTCTCAGGCGTCTCGGCGGTCGGGGTGGGGATCGTCGTGGGCGGGCTCTCGCTCGCGGGCTACGGCCTCGACGCGATGGTGGATGGAGGGGCCTCGGCGATCCTCCTTCATCGTTTTCACGCCGAGCGCCACGATCCGGATCGAGGCGACTCGCTCGAGCGCCGGGCGGCTCGCCTGGTTGCGATAGCACTGCTCCTGATCAGCGCCCTTTTGGCCGGCTCGGCGGTCCATGCCCTGGCGACCCATCACTCCCCTGACGCAACCGCCGTCGGGACCGGAATCGCCGTCGCCTCGATCGTCGTACTGCCGCCATTGGCGGTCGCCAAGAGGAAGACCGCGGCCCGGCTCGCGAGCGTCGCCCTTCGCGCCGATGGACTGATCACGGGGGTCGCGGCGCTGCTCGCGGTGGGCGCCCTGCTCGGCTTGGTCCTCGGTCCCGCGCTCGGTTGGTGGTGGGCAGACGCCGTGATGGCGCTGGTGGCGGCGGCGGTGCTCCTCCGGGAGGTCCGGTCGATCTTCGGGGCCAGCGCCGAATGAAGCCGCCGACTCGGCCCCCCTGGCGAACCGGGGGCGCCGGCATGGCACGAGCCGCGGGATACTGCGAAGCCAGTGTCGAAGGAGAACGTGGACAAGGCGCGAGCGTTCATCGAGGCCTACAACCGGCGGGACTACGACACGGCCGTCGAGTGGTTCGACCCTGAGATCGACTGGGTGCTCCCCGCCCGCCAGAGCTCGGACTCCGGCCGCGGGCCGGACGAGATCAGACGCTTCTGGGAGGGACTTGACGAGACGTTCGAGGAGCTGCGTCTCGATCCCCAGGAGTTCGTCGATAGCGGTGACAGAGTGGCGACCCGGCTGCGCTACTACGGGCGAGGCAAGGGAAGCGGCGTGGTGATCGAGGGGGAGCTGTACCACCAGGTCGCGACCTTCCGCGACGGGAAGATGGTGCGGATCGAGTACTTCGGTGACTGGGCGCAAGCGGTCGAGGCGACCGCGAGTGTGGAGTGAGAACCGAAGCTGAGCCAGAGCACCGAACCAAGGAGAGACGATGGAGAAAAACGTCCCTGCCGGGGAATCTGCCTCCCCACTGATCGACAAGCGAATCGAGGAGCTGGGCGACTGGCGCGGAGAGACGCTCGCCAAGGTACGCGAGCTCATCAAGGATGCGGACCCCGAGATCGTCGAAGAGTGGAAGTGGGCGAAGGCGACGAGCCCGGGGGTGCCGGTCTGGTCCCACGACGGAATCGTCTGCACCGGGGAGACCTATAAGAGCGTCGTCAAGCTGACGTTCGCAAAAGGGGCTTCGCTGGAGGACCCCTCCGGGCTGTTCAACTCGAGCCTCGAAGGAAACGTGAGGCGGGCCATCGACATCCGCGAGGACGACCAGATCGACGAAGCCGGCCTGAAGCGGTTGATCGGTGAGGCCGTGGCCCTCAACCTGGCGGGCAAGAAGCAGAGCTGAACGGGAGCGACGGGACTTGGCGCCACGATAGGCACCCCGGGATCGCCATCGTCGCGTGAGCCGGACGTACCAACTCGTGGACTCGCTCGAACCCAATCAAGCGCTCTAACCCGCTGAGCCACGAGTCCGACGCCCGCCACCATGCTAGAAGGGACGCGGCGATAGCGTCAAGCTCGCTCGAGCTCGAGCCCCTAGATCGTCGCGCGCATCAAGCACTTCCATCTCCCGTTTGTGACAGCGGAAAGTCCCTACAGCGAGTGGGGGCCGAACCGCTCGACCGCGATGAACAGGGCGATCGCGCCCAGGACGGCGTTCACGGGCAGGTTGCTGATCTCTCCGCGACGAAGGTGCGTCGCCCCGGCTCCGATCATCAAG
>DATBFS010000148.1:0-13331 GCA_036558385.1 Solirubrobacterales bacterium
AGGTGTCGACGATCACCTTGCGGCCGGTGAGCCCCGAATCGCCCATCGGGCCCCCGATCTCGAACTTCCCGGTGGGGTTGACCAGGAAGCTCTCATAGAGCTCCCGGTCCGTGAACAACTCCTTGTATTCCTCGTGCAGCACCGGCTCTACGACGTGCTCCCAGAGGTCGGGCTTGATCAGCGTCTCTCCATCGATGTCCGGCATGTGCTGGGTCGAGACCAGGAGCTTCACGATCTCGACGGGGCGGTCGTTCTCGTAGCGCACCGTGACCTGGGTCTTGCCGTCCGGCCGCAGGTACGGGACGACGTCGGCCTTGCGAACCTCGGCCAGACGGTGGGCCAGCGTGTGCGCGATCTGGATCGGCATGGGCATCAGCGCCCGCGTCTCCCGCGTCGCGTAGCCGAACATCATCCCCTGGTCGCCGGCTCCGATCTGATCCAGCGCATCGCCGTCATTCGGGTCGGTGCGGGCCTCGTAGGCGGTGTCGACCCCCTGGGCGATGTCGGGGGACTGCTCGTCGATCGCCGTGATCACCGCGCAGGTGTCGGCGTCGAACCCATACTTGGCCCGGTCGTACCCGATGCGGTGCAGGCTGGCGCGGACGATCCTGGGAATGTCGACGTAGGTCTGCGTGGAGATCTCGCCCGCGACGACCACGAGGCCGGTGTTGACGAGGCACTCACAGGCCACGCGCCCGGCGGGGTCATCGGTCAACACCGCGTCGAGCACGCCGTCGGAGATCTGGTCGCAGATCTTGTCTGGGTGCCCCTCGGTGACGGACTCCGAGGTGAACAGGAATTCGTTCTGGGACAGGCTCTCGACCTTCATGGGGGCCGAGGGTATCGGACGCGGTGATGGCATCAGGCCCCTCAGTCGGCGGGGCTGCCGCCGGAGCCCCCGGCCTCGCCTCCCACGATCAGGCGGAGGTCGGTGGCCAGCTGTTGGGACGAGCCCTGGATGGAGACGCCCAGCGCCTCGAGCCTGCCGAGCTCCGGCGCGAAGGCCTGGTAGGCGGGGCTCCCTGCGAGGCCTGCCTGCTCGATGAGCGAGATCAGCTCGCCGAGGTTGAGGTAGCCGAGCGCCGACACCTCACCCGGCAGTCCGGCGGTCGCCGCGTTGAACGGATCAGCCCCCTCGAGCCGGGGCCCCTTCGCGGTCACCGCCCGGATCCCGGACGGGTCCGTCGCGACCACCAGGGTCGAGCCCACGAGCGCATAGGTGAAGTCGATCGTCGGGGAGACGTGCAGGCCGTAGGCGGTGATGTCGCCGATCCGCCGCTTCTCGAACGCCGGATTCCCCGACGGATCGAGGGCCTTCGCCAACGGCGTCTGCAGGGCCGCGAGCGCCTTGGCGGTGCGAGCCACATCGACATCCGAGGCGAGGAAGGTCAGGACCGGCGCCTTGGAGCCGTGGCCCGACGCGGGCCCCACCGCGAGCGCCGCCTCGCTGCCCAGCGAGGGAAGCAGATCGCGCGCAAGGTCGACGTCCGCGAGCCCTTTGATGCCCTCCACCAGCTTCCCCAGCGCCGCGACGACCCCCGGCTCGGAGGCGCTCGTCGCTCGCACCAGCGACTCGATCGTCCTGCCGGGCTCGCCGATCCCGACGTAGGCGAGCGAGTCGGAGGGAATCGAGTCGGCCAGCGCGGGGCTGAACGAGGGCAGGGTCGAGAAGAGCCCCGGGTGCTTCGCTGAGCGGGCCGGGTCGAGTGTGGAGCGAATCTCCAGCTCGAGCCCGTCGTCGCTCGCGAGCAGCCCGGCGGCGGCTCCGCTGCTGGCCCCCGGATCGACCACCGCGGCGAGGCTTGCGAACGGAGCGCCGGGTTGCGCGACGAGCCCCTTGATTCCGTCGTCGGCGATGTAGAGATCCGCGAGGCGGTCCTGCGACAGCGTGTTTCGCAGCGAGCCGGCGCTGGGATCGTCGGCCAGCGACCGGGTGCCGTCTGCACCGTTGCCCGCGTCGATCACCTGGCGGATACCGCCCCTGGTCCCGATCGCGAGGAAGCCTCCGACGAGTGCGGTCGCCACGCCCCGCGGGCCCACCTGCACCTTGACGCCGTCCTGGCTGACGGTTCGGGAATGCCCGGTGGTCAGCGAGTCGGCGAACTCGGCCGCCCCCCTCTCGTCCGCCGCCTCGAGCAGCTCCACCTCCTGGGCGGATCGACGCCCCGCCGGGAGGATCGCGAGGGCCGCCTCGCCACCGGACCATGGTGCGACATCGCGCTCGAAGTCGAGTGGTCCACCGTGCGGGCCAGGCAGCACGGAGGTCAGGCGAGCGATCGTCTGCTGGGCGAGGGTCGGCAGTTGCGTGGCCAGGTCCTCCGCGGCCTGGTAGGGAGCGCTTTCTCGGTCGAGGTCGAGGTGGGCGTAGGCGAGGGCATCGTCGGGCACGAGGTCGATCGCGTGGTCCGTGGGGCCACACGCATCACCGCCGGGCGCCCCGCAGGGCAGGGCGGGGATGGCGGCGAACCAGACCAGGCCGATCACGGCGAGCACCCCCGCCACCAGCCCGAGCCGGCGCCGCGTGTAGATCGAGAGGTCAAGCCAGCGCTCCCAGGCCTCGCGGCCCGCCTCAACCGGGGCGCGCGCGACCTCCAGGACGCCCTCCGGCAGCCGCGGAGGCGTCGGGAGCCTCGGGCGCGGCAACCGGGGCAACCGGGGCGGTCGGGGACGCGGGAGTCTGGGCATCAGTGCTTCGTCGCCAGCCCTGAGCGGGGCCGCGCGCGGCGCGAGTGGGGCACGAAGTCGATCACAATCGGGACGCCCTCCAGCCCGTAGGCCTCGCGCAGCCGGTTCTCGAGGTGGAAGGCCCACTCGCGGCTGATCAGGCGCCGGTCGTTGACCTGGATCGCGAACCTGGGGGGGCTGCGGTCGACCTGCGCGGCGTAATAGAGGCGCAGGCGCCTGTTGGCCTTCGCCGGAGGCGGGCGAGCAGCGACGAGGTCGCCGATGAACTTGTTGAGCTCGGAAGTCCCGATCCGCGAGGCCCGCCGGTCGGCGAGCTGGACGGCTCGCTCGAGGAGCTTCGGCACGCCGCGGCCGGTGAGGGCCGAGCACGCGATCACCGGCGGACGTTGGCGCAGGCGCTTCTCGAGCCTCGCGGTGGCGTCGTCGAGGTCCGTCTCCCCCACGTCCCACTTGTTCAGCGCGACCAGCGTCGCGCACCCCGACTTCATCGCGAGCTCGGCGACGCGCAGGTCCTCCGACGTCACCCCCTCCGAAGCGTCGCAGACCACGAGCGCCACGTCGGCGCGACGGGCCGCCCGCTCGGAGCGCAGCTGCGCGTAGTAGGCCACGGTCCCGGCCACCTTCGTGCGGCGGCGCAACCCCGCCGTGTCGACGAGCACCAGCCTTCGATCCCCGAGCTCGAGCTCCGTGTCGATCGCGTCGCGAGTCGTCCCTGCCCGGTCGGAGACGATCACCCGCTCGGAGCCGAGGAAGGCGTTGACCAGGGAGGACTTGCCCACGTTGGGGCGGCCGATAACCGCCACGCTGATGGGCGGGTCGTGAATGACTCCGCCGACATCCTCCGCTTCGCGTCCGGTGTTCGGAGCACCCCCGCCGGAAGCCTCGCCTTCGGCTACGTTTCCGGCGGGTTCGGGCTCCAGCGTGGCGGCACGCACCTCCGCATCTACCGGGACTTCGTCCCTAGCCCCAACCGCGCGACCTTGGACCGGCTCCCCGGTGGGCGCGCCAGCTTTGACCAGCCTGGCAATTCGGTCGAGGAGGTCGCCGGTGCCGTGGCCGTGGGCGGCGGAGACCGGCACGGGTTCTCCCAGGCCCAGGGCGTGGAACTCGGCGGCGACGTAGGCATCGCCGGGCTCGTCGATCTTGTTGGCGGCGACCACGGTCGGGGTGCCCACGCGCCGCAGGATGTCTACGAGCTCCGTGTCACCTCCGCGAAGGCCCGCGCGTGCGTCCACGACCAGCACCGCGAGGTCGGCGGTCGCGATCGCCTCTCGGGCCTGGCGTTGGACGGCCTGGGCCAACGAGTCCTCCGCGGCCAGGTCGACGCCGCCCGTGTCGATCAGCCGGAAGCGGACCCCGTTCCACACGGTGTCGAGGACCTTGCGGTCTCGCGTGACGCCCGCCTCACGATGCACCACGGCCTCGCGGCCTCCCACGAGCCGATTGACGAGCGTCGACTTGCCGACGTTCGGGAAGCCGACGACGGCGATCTGGAACGGGCGATCGCTCATCGTCCCGCGAGGCCGCGCTCCTTGGCCATGACGACGATCCGATCGACGACCTGCTCGGCGTCGAGCCCGGTGGTGTCGATCTCGATCGAGTCGGCGGCGCGACGAAGCGCCCCGTGCTCGCGCCGGCTGTCGCGGTCGTCCCGCGACGCCTGTGCCGCCCGCACCCGCTCCAAGGGCTCGTCAGTCTCGGCCGCCCGGCGGCGGGCGCGCTCGGAGTCGCTGGCGGTCAGGAAGATCTTCAGCGGGGCTTCCGGGCTGACCACGGTGCCGATGTCCCGGCCTTCCACGACGTAGTCGCCCTCGTCGATCAGCGAACGCTGCCGCTCCACCATCGAAGCGCGCACCTCTTGGTGAACGGAGACGCGCGAGGCGGCGGCCGAAACCTCAGGCGTGCGAATCGCCTCGGTCACGTCCTCCCCGTTCAACAGGACCCGCTTTCCGGTGGGCGCGATCTCCAGGGTCCGGACGAGACTTGCGAGCGCGTCCCCGTCGTCCACCGGTGTCCCCGCGCGCAGCGCCGCCAGGGCCACGCACCTGTACATCGCCCCCGAGTCGAGGTACGTGAGGCCGAGCCGCTCGGCCAGCGCCCGGGCGACGGTCGATTTCCCGGCCCCCGCCGGGCCGTCGATGGCAATCAGCATGCCGCTGAGGATAAAGTTGGCCCCGCCCGCACCATGCGCACCTGGAAGATCGCCGAACTCGACGTCGAGCCGCGCCAGCCGGAGGTACTCGACTCCGAGGACGAGGGGCGGGCGATCGTGATCGAGCTTCCGGCGGGCGAGCAGCTCGCCGAGCACCAGGTGCACGAGCGTGCCTGGCTCGTCGTCGTGTCCGGAGCGGTGGAATTGGACGGCGCCGAGCAGGTGAGCGGTGGGGCCGGGCTCTTGGCCGAGTTCGACCCCAACGAGCGCCACGAGGTCCGCGCCACCGAGGACGCTCGCCTGCTGCTGATCCTCTCTCCCTGGCCCGGGGAGGGCCATCCCAGCAGGCGCTAGGCTCGCGCGGTCAGCGAGGCCAGGTCGGCCTCGAACCCCGGATAGCTCACGTCCGCCGTTTCCATGTCGACGTCGACGCCCTCGCGCGAGGCGAGGCCCGCCACGGCGCCGAGCATCGCCAGGCGATGGTCGCCCCGCGGGTCGAGCGTTCCGCCGCCAACGCCGCCCTTGCCTTCGACGACGAACCCGTCCTCCGTCGCCTCGATCTCTGCGCCCACCGCTCGCAGGCCGTCGACGACGCTCGCGATCCGATCGGACTCCTTGTGGCGGAGCTCACCGGCCCCCGAGACGGTCGTGACGCCGTCGGCGAAGCAGCCCAGCAGCGCGACCAGGGGAAGCTCGTCGATCGCGACCGCCACCTCCTCGGGGTGGACACGGGTCGCGGTGAGCTCGCTGTAACGGGCGGCGACGACGCCGCGCGGCTCGTCGCCGTCCGCCGACTCCTCCTCGACCTCGATCGCGGCGCCCATCCGGTTGAGGATCCCCAGGAGCCCCACGCGAGTCGGATTCAGCCCGACCCCCTCCAGGCGTACGGCGCTCTTGGGCACGATCGTCGCCGCCACGAGGTGGAAGGCGGCCGAGGAGAAGTCACCCGGGATGCGCATCCGTCCCGGCCGTAGGCGCTCGACGGGTCGAACCGCGATCCGGGTCGCCGGGCCGCCCGTGATCGGCGTGGTCCGCAAGCCCACCGACTCGACCTCCGCGCCCGCCGCTCGCAGCATGCGCTCCGTGTGATCCCGCGTCGTCGCGGGCTCGGTGACCGCGGTCTCGCCGTCAGCGAGCAGCCCCGCGAGCAGCACGCACGACTTCACCTGGGCGCTGGCCACCGGCAACCGGTAGTCGATCCCGCGCAGGTCCGAGCCGGTCACCCGAAGCGGCGGAAGGCGCCCATCGCGGCACTCGACCTCGGCTCCCATCAGCCGCAGCGGCTCGGCGATGCGGTCGACCGGGCGGCGCCGGATGGACTCGTCCCCGTCGAGAGTCCACGACCCCGCGCCCTGGCCCGCAAGCCAGCCGGGCAGGATGCGAAGGAGGGTACCCGCGTTCGCGACGTCGATCTCGGCCACTCGGGGACCGCGGAGCCCCGGCCCCCGGATTCGCAGGTGGAGCGATCGGGGGGACTCCGCCGGCGCCGGCTCCTCGATGCCCGCACCGAGCGCCCTGATTGCGGCCAGGGTCGCGCGCGTATCGGCGGCGTCGAGGTAGCCATGGACCTCGGTCTCCCCCTCCCCCATCGCCGCGATCAAAGCCGCTCGGTGGCTGATGGACTTGTCGGGCGGGGGGCTGAGGGCGCCGGACAGAGCGCCCGAGGGAGCGAAGCGGGTCACTCGGAGACCGCGACGGAGTAGCCGAGTCCGCGCACGACCTCGGCCGCCCGGTCGGCCTCCGACTCGCCCGCCACCCACAGGGTCACCGCGCCGGTGCGCATGTCGGGCGCGGGGTACAGGGCCATGTCCTCGATGTTGACCCGGGCGCGGCCCAGCGCCAGCGCGATCTCCGCCACGGTGCCGGGGCGGTTCTCCACCGAGACCCTGAGCTCGCGCAGCTCGCCGCCGGCCAGGTCGGCCTCGAACAGGCGGCGGCGATCGTCGCGTGCGGCGTTGTGCCAGGCCGCCACCCCGCGGGCATCGCCGGAGCGGATCAGCTCGGCCGCCTCCCGCAGGCGCTCGGAGACGGCGTCGACCTCGCGCGCGACCGCCTCGCGGTTGGTGGCGAAGATGTCACCCCAGATGGCCGGGTTCGCCCCCGCGACGCGGGTGGTGTCGCGAAAGCTCGGCCCGACCTCGGGGAGGCGCTCGGACTCCTCCGCCTCGGCAGCCGCGGCCTCCAGGACCAGCACGTTGGCGATCACGTGGGGAACGTGGCTGACCGTCGCCATGAGCCGGTCGTGGGTCTCCGCGTCGATGGCCTGCGGACGGGCGCCCAGATCGGCGATCGCCCGCTGCAGGCGGTCGTACAGCACGCCGCTCGAGCGCTCGGTCGGGGTCAGGTACCAGCGCGCGCCCTCGAACAGGTCGGCGCGCGCGTTCTCTACCCCGGCGGTCTCGGCGCCCGCCAGCGGGTGTCCACCGATGAAGCGATCTCCGTGCTCGCCGGCCAGGCCAGCCAGCAGGGCCTCCTTGGTCGAGCCGACGTCGGTGACGACGGTCTCCGCCGCGCCCGCCTCGAGCGCCTGGGTGACCAGGGCCGCCAGCGCGCCGATGGGCGCCGCGCAGAAGACGATCTCGGCGCCGTCGACCGCCTCCGGGACGGACGCCGCGGCGCGGTCGAGGGCCCCGAGCTCGAGCCCCCGCTCCGAGTTCGCGGGGTCGCGGTCGAAGCCCGCGACGTCGGCGTCGAGTCGCTGCCTTGCGGCGAGACCGATCGAGCCGCCGATCAGGCCGACGCCGAGGACAGCGATCCTCATCCCCGGCGGCGAGCCTCCACCGCCCCGGCGAGCCGGTCGAGGATCACCGCCGTTCGCTCCCAGTCGAGGCAGGCGTCGGTGATCGACTGCCCGTAGGTGAGCTGCCCGCCGGAGTCGAGGTCCTGGCGACCGGCGACGATGAACGACTCGAGCATGACCCCCACGATGGCGCGGTTGCCGGCCGAAACCTGCGCCGCGACCTCGGCCGCCGCGTTCATCTGGCGGTCGGGGTCCTTGCCGCTGTTGCCATGCGAGGCGTCGATCACGAGCCGCTCGGGCAGTCCCGCCGCGTGAAGCAGCCCGACCGCGCGCTCGACGTCGTCGGTGCCGTAGTTCGGACCGTCGTCGCCGCCGCGCAGGATCACGTGGCCATCGCGGTTTCCGGCCGTGTAGAGGATCGCCGGGGCACCCGCGTCGTCGATGCCGGCGAACGCGTGCTGAGCGCCGGCGGCGCGGACGGCGTCGACCGCAACCTGCACGTTTCCGTCGGTCCGATTCTTGAAGCCGATCGGCATGGAGAGCCCGGAGCCGAGCTGACGGTGCGTCTGGCTCTCGCTCGTTCGGGCGCCGATCGCTCCCCAGGCGACGGTGTCGGCGATGTACTGCGGCGTGATCGGATCGAGGAACTCACAGCCCACCAACAGGCCCACGTCCAGGACGTCGAGCAGGAGCTCGCGGGCGATCCGCAGGCCCGAGTTGACGTCTCCGGACCCGTCGAGGTGAGGATCGTTGATGAGCCCCTTCCAGCCGACGGTCGTACGGGGCTTCTCGAAGTAGACCCGCATCGCGACCAGCAGGTCGTCGCGCAGGTCCGCCGCCACCGCGGCGAGGCGGTGGGCGTAGTCGAGCGCGGCCTCGGGGTCGTGGACGCTGCACGGGCCCGTGACGACCAGGAGGCGATCGTCGTCCCGGTCGAGCACCGCGGCAACCTTCTCGCGGCCGCGCACCACCGTCGCGGCACGCTCCTCGGTCAGCGGGAGCTCGTCGAGCAGCGTCGCCGGCGCGAGGAGCTCGACGACCCGCCTGATGCGGCGATCGCGGACCGAATCGCGCGTGCGCTGGCTCTCCATACCGGCGATCATTGCGTGTTCGCCCCTTCCTGCAACGCGATTGTCATCGTCGTGGTTCCTCTCGTTCAAGGGTTGGCGTACGGGCGCAGCGGCGGCGTCCGGCGGAGGTGACTGCCAGGTGGCCGAGATGGCCGGGCCGGACGCCTAGCTAAATCGCCAGTAGTAGAACCGGGCACGCGGGCGCAGCCCCTGTGGGGCGGTCGAGAAGGCCGGCGTGCTCGCGCGGTTCATCGCGGGACTTTGTACCACGTGCAGGTGGCCCACGCAAATCGTGCACGCCGGGTCGCGCCGGCGCCGCGCTCAGCTCGCGAGCGTCTCGCCGAGCGCCGCCAGGAACCGCTCGTTCTCGGCCCGGCTCCCGTAGGTGACCCGAATGTGCCCGGCGTCTCCGAGGCCCTCGCCGCCGCGGACGACCACGCCGCGCTCCCCGAGGCCCCGGATCACCTCGCCCTCGTCGGCCTCGCCCAGCGGGACCCAGGAGAAGTTCGCCTGCGAGGCCGGCGGCTCGAGGCCGAGCTCCGCGAGCCCCTCCTCGACGAACAACCGCTCCGCGATCGTTCGCTCCACGCGGGACGCGACGTCGTCGCCGTGGACCACCGCCTCGGCGGCGGCCACCTGGGCCAGCTCGTTGACGCTGAACGGCTGGCGGACGGCGTCGATCGCCGCCCGGAAGCCGGGGGAGCAGAGCGCGTAGCCGCAGCGCAGGCCGGCCAGGCCATGCGCCTTGCTGAAGGTGCGAAGCACGACCAGGTTCGGGAATTCCGCGACCAGGTCGACGCTCGCATCGGGGTCGTCCTCCGCCTGGAACTCGACGTAGGCCTCGTCGAGGGCGATCGTGACGTGGTCCGGCAGCCGCCCGCAGAACTCCGCGATCCGCGCAATCCCCAGGTGCGTGCCGGTGGGGTTGTTGGGGTTGCAGACGCAGACGAGCTGGGTCGCCGACGTCACCTCGGCGAGCATCGCGTCGAGGTCGTGCACATAGCCGTCGGCGAGCGGGACCCTGATCTCGCGCGCCCCCGACAGCGCCGCGAGGTGCGGATAGATCGAGAACGACGGCCAGGCGAAGAGGAGCTCGTCGCCGGGCTCGCACAGAGCCTCCGCCGCGGCCAACAGGATCTCGCAGGACCCGTTGCCCACCGCCACCCGGGCCGGGTCGGCGTCGAAGCGCTCAGCGATCCGACGGCGAAGCGTGCGGGCGTGCTGGTCCGGGTAGCGGTTGAGACTCGCGGCCGAGCGTCCAATCGCCTCCACGACGGCCGGGTGCGGACCCCAGGGGGACTCGTTGGAGGCGAGCTTCACGACGTCGGCGGTGCCGAACGCCTCGCGGGCGGCGTCCTCGTGCATCCCCGCCTCGTAGTGGGGCATGCGCTCGAGCTTCTGGGCGAAGGTCACGCTCACGACGGACCATTCTGCCGCACCGCTATTGAGCGGAGTGGAGATCCGTCCTCAGGTCCTGTGCCTCGCCCAGGTACGCGTGCTGGGGGACGTGGTCGACCGGCGCGTGGTAGTGGACGAGCACCCGGATCACGCTGCGCATCGCGCCGGGCACGTCCAGCTCGCGGGTGCACAGCAGGGGCACGGAGTCCAGTCCGAGGCGGCGGGCGGCGACCGCGGGGAACTCGGCGTTCAAATCGTCGGTCGCGGTGAACAGGCAGCTCACGATCCTCCCGGCGTCCAGTTCGTTCCGCGACATCAGCTCGCGCATCAGCACCTCGGTCGCCTCGACGATCGCGTCGGCCTCGTTGGCCTCGGCCTTGACGGCGCCACGCACGGCCCATAGTCGGAGCTCATCGTTCATCGGCGCCGGCATCTTTCCAGAGCCGCTTCACTTCCGGCGGGCGCAGCCGCCGGGCCTTGCCCTCCGGGAGCGTGCCCAGCTCCAGCGAACCGAAGCGGGTCCGCGCGAGGGCGGCGACCCGGTTTCCCACGGCCTCGACCATCCTGCGCACCTGCCGGTTGCGCCCCTCCGTCAGCGTCAGCTCGAGAACGCGCGGGGAGACGGCGCGCAGGCGGGCCGGCGCCGTCGGGCCGTCGTCGAGCTCGACGCCGCCTCGCAGCCGACGGAGCTGGGAGGAGCTCGCGGGGCGGCGGAGCCTCACCCGGTACGTTCGCTCGACCCCGTACCGCGGGTGGGTCAGGCGGTTGGCGAGCTCACCGTCGTTGGTCAAGAGGATCAACCCCGTGGAGTCGGCGTCGAGCCGGCCCACTGGGTAAAGGCGGCGATCCGACCCGACGAGCTCGACGACCGCGGGGCGCCGGCCGGGCTCCCGGGCGGTGGACACGACCCCGGCGGGCTTGTTCACGATCCAGACCTCGCGGGGCTCGGGCGCGATCGGACGCCCGTCAACCTCGACAGCGCTCGAGGTGTCGACGTCCCGTGCCGGGTCGGTGACGATCTGACCCGCGACGCGCACCCTGCGCTGCGCGATCAGCTCCTCGGCCCCACGCCGCGACGCGACCCCCGAGTGGGCGAGGTACTTGGCGAGGCGCATCCCTCTGCCGGGCCGTCAGCTCGCGCGCTGCTCGCCCGCCTTGAGCAGCCGCTGGCGGAGCTCGCGCTCGTCCTCCGGCGAGGGGTCGAACCGCGAGGCCTCGGGCAGCTCGTCCAGCCCCGAGAGCCCGAACAGCTTCTCGAACAACGCGGTGGTGCGGTAGACGACGGCGCCGAAGCGCGAGCGGCCCGACTCCTCGATCAGCCCGCGCTCGGTGAGCGTCGCCACGGCGGACTCGGAGGAGACGCCGCGGATGCGGGCGATCTCGGGCCGTGAAACCGGCTGCAGGTAGGCGACGATCGCGAGCGACTCGGCCTGCGCCTGGGTGAGGGGCGGCGTCCGCGGCCTGGACAGCAGGCGGCGAGCGGCATCCTCCGCGACGGGGTCGGCGGCCAGGGTATGGCCGCCCGCCACCCGGCGCAGGACCACGCCGCGGTTGCCGTCGGCCAGCACTCCCTCGAGGGCGTCCAGCGCCCGGTCGACCTCCGCCTCGCTCGCCTCGCAGGCCACGGCGAGCTCCGCGGTCGAGACCGGCTCCGGGGACAGGAACAGCAGCGCCTCGACGATCCGCTCGAGCTCAGTCATCTCGAGCCAGCGACGAAGTCGCGGTTGCCGCGGCGGTGCCTGGGCTTATCTCGATCGGGCCGAAAAGCTCCCGCTGCTCCCAGCTCGCCTCGCCGCGCTTGTGCATCTCCAGGAGCGCGAACAGCGTCACGGCCTGGGTGAGGCGATCCTCGCGCGCGAAAACCTCGTCGAAGTCGAAGCTCCCCCGGCGCGACAGCAGCCCGCGCAGGATCCCGAGCCGCCGCTCGAGGGAGACGGTCGGGCGGATGTGGCTGGTGTCCGGCTCGGGGGGAACGAGAAGGAGTGCGCCGAGTGCCTCCCCCAGCTGTCGCGCCTCATACGCCTGGCTGGCGGCCTCCAGCGAGGCGCGGCGAAGCACCGGCGGCAGGGGCGCGATCCGATACGTGTATCGCCGTCCGGCGGCGAACAGGCGGGAGAGGTGGGCTGCCGCGTTCCGATAGCGCCGGTACTCGAGCATCCGCGCCAGGAGCTCGTCGGCCGCCTCCTCCGGGCCGAGCTCCGGCTGACCCTCCTCCGGCGACGGCAGGAGAAGCCGGGACTTCAGCTCCAGGAGCGAGGCGATCAGGACCAGGAACTCGGTGGCAGCGTCCAGGTCGAGGTCGCCGGCCTCCTCGAGGTGCTCCAGATACGCCACCACGATGTCGCCCAGCGAGACCTCGGCGAGGCTCACCTCCTCGCGAAGGACCACCGCCATCAGCAGGTCGAACGGGCCCGCGAAGACGTCGAGGTCGAGGTCGAGCTCGGCTGCTCTCATCCCGGGACAGGCTAGAAGGTGCCCCGGACCGCCGGTTGAGCGAGGACGTGCCGGCTAGCTCGGCGGCCCGACGCACATCGCGGAGCGAACGTCCCGCAGGGTCTCGGAGGCGATCGCGCGGGCTTTGTCGGCCCCCTCGGCGAGCGCGGCCTCGATCGCCGCCTCGTCGGGACGCAGCTCCTCGTAGCGCTCGCGGACCGGGGCCAAATAGTCCACCACGGCCTCGGCGACCGCGCCCTTGAAGTCGCCGTAGCCCTGACCGTCGAGCTCTCGCTCCAGCTCCTCCGGGGCGACGTCCCTGACCACCGAGAGGATCTCGATCAGGTTCGTGATCCCGGCCTTGTCGGGGGCGCGGCGAATCTCCGTGCCGGAGTCGGTGACGGCGCTGCGGAGCTTCGCGCGCACTTCGTCCGCCGGATCGAGGATGTAGACGGTGCCCTGCTCGGAGCCGTAGGTGGTCGACATCCGGGTCTCCGGATCCTGGAGGTTCATGATGCGCGCGCCGACCTCGGGATAGCGGCCCTCGGGCACCACCAGCGTCTCGCCGAAGCGGGCGTTGAAGCGCTCAGCGATGTCACGCATCAGCTCGACGTGCTGGCGCTGGTCGTCTCCCACCGGCACCTCGTTGGCGCGATAGGCGAGCACGTCCGCCGCCATCAACACCGGGTAGAGGAACAGCCCCGCCGAGACCAGCTCGCGCTGCTGCTCCGCCTTCTCCTTGAACTGCGTCATGCGGTTGAGGTCGCCCCAGGCCGTCACCGTCCCGAGCAGCCAGCAGAGCTCGGTGTGCTCGACGACATCGGATTGGCGAAACAGGATGCATCGCTCCGGA
>DATBFS010000149.1:0-13293 GCA_036558385.1 Solirubrobacterales bacterium
CCCCTGCCTTACCTTCATCATGACCGGATTGTGATGCGCTTCTCGCTTGTTGGCGATCACCCTAGGGGTAATCGTCGTACCACCTTCTGCCGGTAGAGCAGCCCGTCGAGCAGCTTGGCGGGTGGAACATCCAAGGCGCTCAGCAACCGCAGGAGGGTCGTGAGCCGAACGAGGTTCGTGAATGCTCGTGCGCTATGCGTCCTTGCATAGGCTTGGTTATACTCCAGTGCGTTATGCAAGCTCGCGTAAGGCGGCATCGAAATCCGTTTCGCTTCGGCGCCCTGGCGAAGGACGACGACTTCGCCGACCGCCACAGGGAGGTCAAGGCGCTCACCGGCGACGCCATGAACGGACAGGACGTGGTCGTCTTTGCCCCACGGCGGCTCGGGAAGACCTCCCTCGTCTCAGCGGCGATGACCGAGCTGGTCCGAAACGGCGTCCTGGTCGCCGACATCGACCTCTGGAAGATCGCGACGAAGGAGAAGCTCGCCGAGGCCCTCGCCGCTTCGATCTACGCCAACCTCGCCCGGCGGCGCGACCGAGCGATCGAGCGAGCCATGGCCCCGTTCCGTGGCCTTCGGATCACGCCGCGGATGACCATCGACCCGGAGAGCGGCGGCGTCAGCTTCAGCTTCACCACGCACTCGACGGCCGAGGAGATCGATGGCACGTTGGAGCGGCTTCTCGAGCTACCGGCCGAGCTCGGCGCCGAGCAGGGCAAACAGGTCGTCCTCGTGATCGACGAGTTCCAGGAGATCGGCAGGATCGACACGGGACTGACGAAGCTGATGCGATCGGTCTTCCAGCAGCAATCCGAGGTGTGCCACATCTACCTCGGGAGCAAGCGCCACCTGATGGAGGCGATCTTCAACGACGAGCAGGAGCCCTTCTGGCGAAGCGCCAAGCAGATGGAGCTGGGCCCCATTCCCACCGGTGAGTTCGAGGCCTTCATCAAGCAGCGCTTCAGCGACACGGAGAAGACGATCGCCGACGACGTCGCGCACCGGGTTCTCGCGTCAACGGGTGGGCATCCGTATGCGACCCAGCGACTCTGCTACGAGCTCTGGCAGGAAACCGATGCCGAGGCGGCGGCTGGAGCGAGGGAGTTCTCGGCCGCCTTCAAGAGCGTCCTGGAGTCGGAGCACAGCCATTTCACCCTCCTCTGGGAAGACGTCGCCACCGCGCAGCAGTTGCTTCTCGAGGCGCTCGCGAGGGAGCCGGGGCGCCCGTTCACGCAGAGCTACCTCGAACGGCACCAGCTGCCATCGACGAGCACGGTCCAGCGGGCAGTGGAGGCACTGACACGGCGCGAGCTGATCAGCGTCGGCGACGACGGCCTCTATCGCATCACGGAGCCGTTTTTGGCGGAGTGGATCAGCGAGTACGTCCTGTCCCCCTCCGTGGTCGCCGCTGACGAGGGCCCACACCGAGCCACCGATCCCAGCTAGGGTGGCGCTGATGAGCGAAGCGGGCCCAGGCTTCAAGGAGGGCGACCCGGTCTGGGTCGAGGACGGCGACGGAAACCACCATCCCGGGATCTACGTGGGCGTCAACGAGAGCGCCAGCTGGTTCGGCGGCGGCCCGAGCGCCTACGTCGTCCACCCCGAGGCCAAGCAGGCCGAGGTCGTTTCGATCTACCGCATCACGCCGCGCGACGAGTAGGTCCGGCGCCGGACGCCAGAGCGGCACCGAGCGCCTGCAGGAAGGCCTCGGGGCGCTCGATGTGAGGGACGTGGCCCGCCTCTTCGATCACGTGCAGCGGCCAGCCCAGCCGAGCGTGCGCCGCCTCCGCCACGCCGAGTGAAACGAAGCGGTCCTGCCCGCCCCAGATGAGGTCGGCCGGCACGCTGATGCGCCCGAGCTCCGAGTCGGGGACCCGCTTCGTGCCGGCGGCGATCAGCTGTCGCATGGCGCGCTTGACGTGTGGGACGACCGCGCGAGAGCGCGTGTACTCACTCCAGGCGCGAAACCAGTCGGGGTCCCTCGCCCGCGCTCCGTCGAGATCGTGGAAGGCCCAGCGCTCGAAGCGCTCAGAGTTTCGCTCCGTGGGCCGCAGGCCGAACCGCACGGCCACCACGCGCAGGCCGAGCGGCATCCGGTAGCGGCCGACCCCGGGCGAGCCGTAGATGACCAACCGCCGCAGGAGGTCCGGATGGCGAGCGGCGAACCGGGCGGCCAGGGTGCCGAGAAGCGAATGAGCGACCAGGATCGGCCCCTCGGCGCGAGTCGCCGCGAGCAGCGCCGCCATCCAGTCGGCGAAGACCTCGGCGTCCAGCCGCTTCAGCGGCCGGCTCTCGCCAAGCCCGGGGACGTCCGGGATCACGAGCCGGTGACTCTCGGCCAGCGTCGAGGCCACCGGAGCCCAGTACGCGCCACCGCACTCGATCCCCCCGTGGAGGAGGACGATCGGTGGACCATCGCCGCCCTCGAACAAGGCGGTCGAGACACCGGCCACGTCGAGTCGCCGCTCACTGACCGGCACGCCCGTCATGAGGACCTCGCGCCCCCCGCCGGCGCCAGGGACGGGCGCGGTCGACCCCGGTCCTCCCACGACGGTCGTCACACGGAGGCCCCGCTGGCGCGGAGGTTCCCCATCACGACGGCCATCGTCTCGCCGAGGGCATCGGTGGGGCTGAACTCGACGATCTCCGCGCCCGCGTGGTGGACCGGCGTGTGGCCGGGCGGCACGTAGTAGGCGTCCCCGGCCTCATAGGTCTCCTCGCCGTCCGCGAATCGGAAGGTCACCTTGCCGTCCACGACATACCCCCAGCGGGGAAGCTGGCAGCGGTCCTCGGGCAGCCCGCGGAAGAGCTCCGCCAGGTCCCCGTCGGCGGTGTGAGACTCGAAGCAGACCGAGTAGCCGCCCTCGAGATGCTCGAGTCGCACGTCGAGGCCGTCGAGCGCGACCTTCTCGGACGCTGTGTCCCTGGATACCTTCGGCATCTGAATCACTCCTTCGCTGGTGGATCGCCCATGTCGGGGCTCGCGACCGAGGCTAGGTTCGCCCGTCCGCTCGCGCATCGGCTGAACCACCCAATTCCCCGGCGTTCAGGGAATGGGTGGTTTCACCCAGCGGACGCTTCAGATCAGCCGATGCTCGTAGGCGTATGCCGTGGCAGCGGCACGGGAGGACACGCCGAGCTTGCCGTAGATGTTGCTCACGTGTCGGTCCACGGTTCGCTCGCTGAGGACCAGCTCCGCGGCGATCGCCTTGTTCGTGTCGCCGGCGGCGACCATCCGCAGGACCTCGACCTCCCGCGTCGTCAGCCCGTGGCTTTCGCGATCCCCCGCCCGCCCCAGCAGCGCGTCGATGCGAGCGACCTCCGGGGAGGCCCCCAGCTCGGCCAGGGCCTCACGGGCGGCCTCGAGCTCCAGCGCCGCCCCCTCCTCATCGCCCAGCGCGCGGCAGGCCAACCCCGCCAGGCGCCGCACCATGGCCGCTTCATACGGGGCGTCGAGCTCCCGCCAACCCTCCTGGGCCCGACGAAGCGCGGCGAGCGCATTCGTGGCGTCGCCCTCGTGCAGGTCGACCGCGCCCCGCGCGCTCGCGACGATCGCCTCGAACATCGCGGTCCGCTGTCCCGCGGCGAGCCCCTCGAGCTCTTCGCACGCCCGCCGGGCAGCCGAGGCGTCACCCGCCGCGAGCATGATCTCGACGTAGGCGGGCAGCAGATCGATCCGCTTCGGGCCGTCGCCGGCCTCGTCCATCGCGCGGCGGATCGCGCCGGCGGCGTCGTCGCCCCTTCCCTGCGCCAGTCGCAACAGCGCGAGGCCAGGCTGCGGTTCCCACCCGCGGCGGCTGGCGTCCCGGTAGGCCTCCTCCGCGGCCCCGAACCGCCCCAGCAGCCGGTGGATCTCCCCCTGGCGATACAGGGCCTCGCCGACGGCCGCCTCGGAGCGCTGCCGCGAGAAGCGATCGCCGGCCCTTCGCGCCTCCTCGAGCGCCTGGGCCCACGCGCCGCGAAGCTGCATGAGCTCCGCCCGATGGGTCAGGCAGCGGCCGGTGAAGCTCACCATGTCCGGCTGCTCCTCGCACCACCCGGTCAGGGCGGTCGTCCACTCCTGAGCGCGCTGGGGCTCGTAGGCGCGCTGACAGGCGAGGATCACCCCGCAGTAGACGAGCCCGGTGACGATCGGCGACAGCTCCCCCGCGGTCACGGCCACCATCGCCTCGTCGAGAAGCCGGACTCCCTCCCCGACCCGCCCGTGCTCGATCAGCGCGTGGCCCTGCTCGTGCACCGCCAGGGCGAAAAGGTCCCGATCGTCAAAACGCTCGCCCGCTTCGACCGCCTCGCCCAGCGCGTCGGCCGCGGCCTCCCAATCGCCGCTTGCCTCGTGCTGGAACGCGACGGGCAGCAATAGATAGCTCCGCTCCGCGCAGTCATCGTCCTCGCGCTCTACCAGCCGCTCCGCGCGGCCCAGCCAACCGCTGGCTTTGCCCACCTCTCCGCGGCGCGCGAAGTTGACCCCCACCCAGAACGCACAGCGCGCGGCGCGAAGGCCCTCGCCCGCATCGAGGTGCGCCCGATAGCCGCGCTCCAAGGCGGAGAAGTAGTCCTCCTCGACGCCCACCATGTAGGCCGCGGTCGCCAAGAGCTCCAGGTCCTCCGCATCCAGCGGGTCCGCGCGGTCGGCGCCCGAGAGCGACTCGTAGGCGTCCAGCCAGGCCCGGCCGTCGAAGGACTCGCGGCCCCTCCGGAGCTGGTCGCTGACGTCGACCACGGGTGAGCATGGTCGCGGATCTCCCATTTCCGGGAGCACTCGGCACCGATTTCAGGTATTGACGATCGCCTCGGGGCGGGGATAGGGTCGGCCGAGCCCGTCTCGGGGGATGCGAGGGAGGAGAGACATGTCGGGGGGTCCCAAGCGGGCTCTGATCGTGATCGCGGTAGTGGCTGTGGCCGCCCTGGGGGCGGCCGGGCCGGCGCAGGCCACATTCCCCGGGAGCAACGGGGAGATCGCCTTTTCGCAGGGCGACCTGTTGCCGCCGATCGGAGGTGAGCCCGGGGATCTGTGAATCGCCTTCAACAGCAACACGCCGCGCGCCGGCTCGAGCGTCTTCACGATCAAAGCGGACGGAACCGACGTCCAGCGGCTGACGCCTGACATGTTCCCCAACAACGACGCGCTGCCGGGCTACTCGCCGCAGGGCAACCGAATCGCCTTCATCAGCGACCGAAGCGGCTGCTGCAACGACCTGTTCGAGATCAACGCGAACGGCGGCGGCGAGAAGCTGATCGACACCGGTCTTTCCAACCCGGGCATCGTCTTCCCCGCCTGGGGCACCGCCCCGCTCCAACGCTGACGGGGTTGGCCGTCCACCGTCCGGTCGAGGTGTGCGTCCTCGAGCGATGAGCTGTCCCGTGCGTCGAGGGCGGTGGTCGAGCTCTGAGCTAGGAGCCCCCGACCGCCATCTCCCCGATCAGGAGCGCGGGGGTGTGCACCGAGCCCCCGAACGGCACCCAGCGCGACGCGGAGCCGGCGGCGGCGACCGCCTTCAGCATCGACTGGAGGTCCGAGGCGATCGTGAACTCGTCGGCGGGGGCAGCGAGCTCACCACCCGTGATCAGCCGGCCCGTGGCGCCCACCGAGAAGGTGCCCGAGACCGGGTTGACGCCGGAGTGAAGGCCGGCGACGTCGGTGACGTAGACGCCCTCGCCCGCCTCCGCCAGGAGCTCCTCGAGGCTCCTCTCCCCCGCCCTCACCACGAGGTTGGAGGTGGAGACGGACGGCGGGGACCGGTAGCCGGACCGCGCCGCGCTGGCGGTGCTGCGCGTTCCGTTTCCCTGGCGCCTCGCGGTGTAGGAGTCGTGCAGGTAGGCGGCAAGCGTTCCCGCCTCGATCAGCGGCGTGACGACGCGCGGCTCGCCCTCCGCGTCGAACGGTGAGGACTCGAGCCCCAGGGGGTCCGTCGCGTCGTCGGTCAGGGTGAGCGCCGGGGCGGCCACCCCTTCGCCGAGGCGGCCCGCGAACGGGGAGCGGCCCCGCTGCACGGCGTCGGCGCACAAAGTGCCACCGATGAAGCCGGCGAAGCTCGCGGCGACGGTCGGGTCGAGAACGACCGGGCAGGTGCGCGAAGCTGGTTTGGTCGCGCCGAGCAGCGAGGCCGCGCGCTCGGCGCCCTCGCGGCCGATCTCCTGCGGGTCGAGCGCCTTCGGCGAGCGCCCCATCCCGAAGCCGAGCCCGGTCTGCTTGTCGCCGGAGTCCTCGGCGATCGCCTGGAGGTACGCGTAGGCCGTCGTCGCCTCGTACTCGCCGGCGAGCCCGGCGGAGGAGGCGAGGGCGACTCGCTGCTCCTCGTCGGCATAGACGACGGTTTCCACGCCGACCACACGCGGGTCGGCCTCTCGGGCGGCGCGCTCGACCTCCTTCGCGAGGTTCACCTTGTGCTCGGTCTTCGCCTTCGCGAACTTGGGGTCGGCGAGCCCCTCGATCTGCGGCGCCGTCGCTCCGCCGGCCTCGGGAGGCGCGGCGAACTCGTCGGCGTCGGCGATCCGCGCGGCTTCGACGGCCGCGGCGGCGACCTCGCGCAGCCCGGCTTCGCCGACGTCCGTCCCGTACGCGTACCCGACCCGGTGGTCGATCCAGCACCTCACGCCGAGGCCGCGCTCCCCGGCCTCGGTGAGGCTCTCCACCTCGCCGTCGAAGACCCGGATCTCCCGCCCGACCGAGTCCTGCGCATAGGCCTCGGCGGCGCCAGCCCCCGCGGCAAGCGCCGCATCGACCGCCCGCTCCGCCGTGGACTTGAGCGCCACCACCTCAATCTAGCGATACCGCCCAGCGCTACGGGGTAACCCGGTTAGGCGGCGCCGGCAAGCCGAGTCGCGTCCGGCGGGCGCGGCTTCGGACGACCCCACGAGGAATCAGCGATGTCGCTCACAAGGCATTCGATCGCAGCGTGCAGCACCGCGCGGCCATCCGTCGCCCTGGCGGCAGGCGTGGTGGCCGCCTTGATAGCGGTGGCCGCGGCGACCGCCCTCTCGTGGCTCGATTCGAGATGGGTCCTGATCGCTCTCTCTGCCGCCTGCATCCTGCTGCCATGCGCGCTCCTGGCGGCGCGGGGGAGGCTCGACATCTTCGAGCCGTTGACCTGGTTCGCGGTCATCTTCCTGGTCTTGTGGGTGGCTCGCCCAGCCTGGGATCTGGGCCACGAGAACTTCATCTACCAGCATCGGCTGATCACGCACACGTTCACCAGGATGCTCGTCGCGGGGCTTCTCGCGGGTGGCGGCTTCGTGATCGGCTACCACCTTCCCGCTGGGCGCTCGCTGGCCGCGCGGGTGCCCCGCCCGCCGGAAGTCGATCCGACGCGGGTCCTGACCTGGGTGGGGGGCGTGCTCGGCGTCGTCATCGTCGCGTTCGGGCTCTTCTTCGTTCACGCGCATGGATGGCGCCACCCGGGATCGTTCTTCTTTCGAAGCAGGGTGTGGCTGGACCAGTTGGCCGCCACCCCGGCCGCCGCAAGCAAGTACTTCATCGTCTCCGTCGTTCTCGTCATCCCGGGCGCGCTCCTGTTGCTCCTCGTCAGAGCGGGCGCCAATCCGGAGGGGCGCATGCGGCGGATCGCTCACCGGGCAGCGCTCGCGTCCATCGCCATCTTTCTCCTCTACAACCTCGCCGCGGGACAGCGCCACTACGTAGGGGAGATGCTGGGGGCAATCGTCGTCTTCTACTACCTGCGACGAGGGCGGCGGCCCTCGGCCCGCGGCCTGCTCGTCACAGCCGTCGTCGGGCTCACCTTGGCCGTCGCCCTACTCGATCTGCGCGGCGTCCCCGACCTCAACGGAAACGTCACCCCCGGCCGGTGGCTGCCTTGGAACGCGCCCGCCTATCTCTTGAATGGCCAGGACACGGGAATGGCGCCCGCCCTGGCCTCCGAGATGCTGGTCGTGCCGAGCCACCTCCACTACACCGACGGGGAGACGACCGTCCTTGGGCCCTTCGAGACCCTCGTGCCGAGGCAGCTATGGCCGGGGAAGCCGCTGCCCTCTGACCAGCAGGTCCTTGCATCCGTGTGGAACGGCAGACCCTGCGGCTTTCGGGGGGAGTGCGACACCTTCTCGCCGTTCGGCGAGCCCTATCGCGACGGCGGCCTCGTCGCCGTCTTCATCTTCGCGGTCCTATTCGGAGTCTTCTGGCGAACCGCCTGGGCGGCGTACTCGCGGCACCGGGGGAGCCCACTGGCCGTGGCAGCGTACGCGTGCCTTCTCCCCTTCATGGTCACTTGGATGCGAGGGGACTTCACCCTCGCCGCCCTCGAGGTGACCGCCGTCCTGACGGTGGTCTTGGTCGCCTGGCTGATCTCGCTGCCCGGCAAGCGGCGGGCGATCAGCTGCTAAACGGCCGTCCCCCCCACCGTCAGCTCGCCGATCCGCACATGGCCCTGGCCGGTGCCAACCGGGACTCGCTGGCCGCCCTTGCCGCAGAAGCCGGTCTTCATCTCGAAGTCGCAGGCGACGGCGTCGATTCTCGCGAGCGCCTCGAGGCAGTTGCCGATCAGGGTCGCGCCGCGGCACGGGCTGGTCACCTTGCCACCCTCGATGAGATACCCCTCCGAGACGCCGAAGACGAAGTCGCCGGTGGTCGGGTCCACCTGGCCGCCGGCGAACGACACCGCGTAGAAGCCGCGATCGACTTCCGCGATCAGCTCCTCCGGCTGGGCGGAACCGGGCGCGATGTAGGTGTTGGTCATCCGTGGGATCGGCAGGTGCCGAAAGCTCTCCCGCCGGCCGTTGCCGGTCGAATTGACGCCGTCCTTGCGCGCCCGCACGAGGTCGTAGAGGTAGGAGGTGATCCGGCCGGAGTGGATCACCGGGGTCCGCTGGGCCGGCGTGCCCTCGTCGTCGATGGCGTCCGTCCCCCACTCACCCGGCAGACGGCCGTCGTCGAAGGCATCGACGTCCGGCTCGGCGACCCGCTCGCCGAGCTTTCCCGCGTAGACGGAGGCGCCCTTCTGGATGTGGTCCGCCTCGAGCCCATGGCCCGTCATCTCGTGGAACAGGACCCCGCCGAAGCCCCCGCCGACGACCACCGGCATCGCCCCGGCCGGCGCGGGATCCGCGTCCAGGAGGGTGAGCGCAACCCGGGCGCCCCGCTCGGCGATCCGCTCGCCCGCGCCGTCGCTGACCAGCTCGAAGCCGCGGTGGCCGCCCAGCGTCTCGAAGCCGGTCTCCACCGTGCCGTTTCGCTTGGCCACCACCTGCACTCCGAGCCTGACCCGGGTGCGGTCGTCGGCGGCGAAGCGCCCCTCGGAGTTGGCGATCGTCACCCGGCGACGGCCCTCGGCATAGCTCGCCTGGACCTGGGCGACCTCCGGGCCGGCGGACCGGGCCGCCTCGTCGCAGGCGCGCAGGAGCTCCGCCTTGCGCTCGGCGGGTACGTCGTCGGGCGCCACTCCGATCTCCTGGAGCCGCGGGACGGCCACCGCGTCAAGCCCGCGGGCCTCGCGGCGATCGCCGCGAGTCGCGTCCGCGACCGCCGCGGCAGCGCGCTCCAGGTCGCGTTCGCCCAGCCCGTCGACATGCGCGAAGTAGCTCGTCTCGCCGAGGATCACGCGAATCCCTGCGCCGCGCTCGGCGCCACGCTGGACGCGCTCGATCCGCGACTCGTCGATCGAAAGACCAAAGCCGGTGCGGTCCTCGCAGAACAGCTCCGCGAACTCGCCGCCGTGGGAGAGCGCGCGGTTGACGACACGCTCCGCCAGATCCGCGTCGATGAGCGGCGTCGCCCGATGGCCGGCCATCAGCTCGGCCCTTCGCCCGTCGCCCGCGCCACGTCGATCAGGTCGGCGGCCGCGGCGAAGAGCCGGCGCCCCTCGGCACTCTCGGCCGAGAAGGACGCGGTTCGACCGCCCGAGAGGTAAACCCGCGCAAACGGCTTTCGAGTGATGCGGCGCCGCCGCAGAAAACCGGCGGCCTCGTCCGCGTAGGCGGAAACCCGGTTGAGGATTGTCCGCTGGGGCTTTTGCATCAGGCGGCCTCCCGGATCAGGTCGCGAAGCACCGCTCGCATGTCGAAGAACATCAGCGAAGCGAGCGTGAACCGCTCCGCCACGGCAACGATCGCGAGCCCCTCATGGCGAAGGGCGAACGCCTCCCCGTCCTCGGTCGCCACATGCACGTGGGTCGGCCGCTCGTCGCCGGCCGCGTCCGCCGCGGCCAAGAGCGCCGCGCCGGTGTTGCCCCATCGCTCAGCGTCGCCGGCGGCCGCGAGGGCGTGCCCGTCCGTGTCGAGAATCGCGCAACCCCGCAGGTCCGGCGACATCTCCTGAAGGCGCGCAACCGCGGTCTCAGCCGAGGCCGCGCCGCCATCCCGCTCCGCGTTGACCGCCATCTCAGCAAACATATAGCCCGTGTCACTCGAGCGAGCGTCCTGGCTGGCGGTCGTCATCGCCTGTGGGATCGGCGCCCTGATCCTGGCGATCAACGGCTACGTGGGCTATCCGATCGTGCTCGGCGCGGTCGGCCTGGCGGCCGCCGTCAACCTGCTGTGACGGGTCCGCGAACGAGCGCTCAGCCCGCCCGATAGGGCGCGGTGTCACGCGCGGCGGGGTCGCGCACAGCCCCCTGGGGCTCGACGTGGATCAGGACCTCGGAGCCCGGGATCTCCGCCTCGATCGCGGAGCGCAGACGGTGGGCGAGCGCGTGCGCATCCTCGAGCGTCGTGCCGGAGCGGAACTGCACGTGGAGGTCGACGTAGCGGCGGGTCCCCGCCCGCCGCGCGCGCAGCTTGTGGTAGCCCACCATCTCCGGCGGGCGGGCGCCCGCGATCGCCGCCTCGATCCGGTCGAGCTCCTCGGGAGGCGGCGCTTCGTCCACCAGCACGCGGGACGAGCCGGTGAGGATCCGGACGCCGGCGAATACGATCGCGCCGGCGACGGCCAGCGCGGCGATCGGGTCGAAGACGGCATCGCCCGTGATCTGGACGAGGATGAGCCCGGCGAGCACCCCCAGCGACGTCAGCGCGTCGGCGCGCAGGTGGGCGGCATCGCCCGTCAGCGCCGCGGAGCCGAACTCGCGCGCGCGTCGCCCGAGGTAGCCCGAGATCCCGAAATTGACGACGGTCGAGACCGCGATCACGACGATCCCGACCCCGAGGTGCTCCACCTCGGCGCCCACGACCAGCCGCCGGGTCGCCGCGTAGACGATGATCGCGGCCCCCACCACGATCAGCATCCCCTCGATCGCCGCGGCGAGGTTCTCGACCTTCTCGTGGCCGTAGGGATGCTCCGGGTCGGGCGGCTCGTCCGCCTTGCGGACGGAGACCAGCGCGATCACCGAGGCGAGCAGGTCGATCGAGGAGTGCGCCGCCTCGGTGATGATCGCGATCGAGCCGGTGATCGCGCCGGCCGCGATCTTCAGCGCGATCAGCAGCGAGTTCGAGGCCACCGACAGGGTCGCGACGCCGGTCTTGGTGCGGATCATCCCCCGCCTTCCAACCAGCGCGCGAGCGCCCGCGCGGCCCGTCCCCTGTGGCTGATCGCGTGCTTTTCCTCGGTGCTCAGCTCGGCCATGCTCCGGCCGTCGTCGGTCCCGGTGTCGGCCGGGACGAAGGCGGGGTCGTAGCCGAAGCCCCCCGAGCCCCGGGGCTCGCGCGCCAGCTCGCCTTCGCATCGCCCCTCGAACAGTCGCTCGGCGCCGTCCCCGCCCACGTAGGCGAGCGCGCACACGTAGTCCACCCCGCGATCCTCGACGCCGTCGAGCTCCCGGAGCAGGCGGTCGAGATTCTCCTCGTCGCTCGCGGCCGGGCCCGCATAGCGTGCGGACCGAACCCCCGGCCGGCCCCCGAGCCCGCTGGCCTCGATCCCCGAGTCGTCCGCGATCGCCACAAGCCCGGTCGCCGCCCGCGCGGTCCGGGCCTTGACGAGCGCGTTGTCGGCGAACGTCTCCCCGTCCTCCGGTGGCAACTCGACCTCGTCCGGAAGCGCGATCAGCTCCAGCGAGGTGAGGATCTCCCGAAGCTCGCGCAGCTTGTGGTCGTTTCGCGTGGCGACCACCGCCCGCGGCCTGGGCGTCACCCCTGGGGACGGGCGGCTACGGCCTCCTGGGCCTCGCCCAGGCGGACGATCGCCGGCTCGGCGAGCGCCAGCAGGTCGTCGAGCGACGCGCGCGAGACCGGCATCCGTTCCGCGGTCGCCTGTACCTCGACCAGCCCGCCGTCCCCGCTCATCACCACGTTCGCGTCGACCTCGGCGCGCGAGTCCTCCGAGTAGTCCAGGTCGCAAAGCGCCTCGCCGTCCACGATCCCGCAGCTCACTGCGGCGATCGACCCGCTCAGCGGCTCGCGATCGAGCTCGCCGGCCTCGATCAGTCCCGTGAGCGCCTGGCGCAGCGCAACGTAGCCGCCCGTGATCGAGGCGCAGCGCGTGCCGCCATCGGCTTGGAGCACGTCGCAGTCCACGTACACGCTCCGCTCGCCGAGCGCCGCGAGGTCGACCACGGCCCGCAGCGAACGGCCGATGAGCCGCTGGATCTCGACCGCTCGCCCGTCCGGGCGCCCGCGCTTGGCGTCGCGCTCCTTGCGTTCCCCGGTGGAGGCGGGCAGCATCGCGTACTCGGCGGTCACCCAGCCGCGGCCGGTGCCCTCGAGGAAGCGGGGTACCGACGGCGTGACCGAGGCGGTGCAGATGATCCGGGTCTCACCCTGTGAGTAGAGCGCGGAGCCGTCGGCGGTGCGAACGAAGCCCGGCTCGATCTCCACCGGGCGCAGGTCGGCGGCGCTTCGATCGTAGCTTCGCTCGGCCACGGCGCCAGTCTCGCAGACGCCGGGCGGGCCCCGGAGCTTCAAAAGGGCTCAGCGCCGAAGCGGCGCCGCAAGCCGCGCGGCGAGGATCCGGGCACGCCCGGCGATCGTCCACCACCTGCTCTCGAGCGCCCGGTCCGTGCCGCCGGTGCGGTCCAGCCCGTCCAGCGCCGCCATGTCGCTCTCGGCGAGCGAGAAGTCGAAGATGCGCGAGTTCTCGACGATCCGCTCGCGATGGGCCGACTTGGGGATCGCCGGCACCCCGCGCTGCACCGCCCAGCGAAGCATCACCTGCGCCGGCGTCCGCTCCACTCGGGCCGCGACCTCGGCGATGACCGGGTGGGCGAGGTCCCTCGCGCGGGTCAACGGGCTGTAGGCCTCAAGCGCGACGCCCAGCTTCTCGCAGGTGCCCAGCAGTTCGCGGCGGAAGCTGAACGGGCTGAACTCCACCTGGTCCACCGCCGGGGGGACGTCGGCGGCCGCAAGCACCCTCTCCAGGTCGCCGCGGTCGTAGTTGCTGACCCCGATCGCCCGGGCCAGCCCTCGCTCGCGC
>DATBFS010000150.1:0-3663 GCA_036558385.1 Solirubrobacterales bacterium
ACGCGGCCGCCGGGCGCGTCGATGAGCGGTAGGCGTGACGGGGCGTCCCGACGGCCGAGCGCGAGCGAGGCCAGCGACCTCCCCGCCAGGTGCGAGGGGCCGACGCCGTTGCCCGTGTAGCCGCAGGCATAGTGGACGCGGCCCCCATCCAGGCTGCCGATCATCGGCAGGTGGGTCGGGGAGACGTCGATCGGGCCGCCCCACGCGTGCTCGACCCGCCTTCCGGCGAGGGCGGGGAAGAAGCGCGCCAGGTTGCGCTCCACCTGCGCGACGACATCCGGGTCCACCTCGGCACGGCCGTTCAGCCGGTCGGCCCGCACGACCCGCCCGCCGCCCCAGCCGAATGCGATCCGGTCATCCCCGGTGGTCCTGAAGTAATGGACCAGGGTCCGGGAGTCGGTGATGCACTCGCCTCCCCTCCAGCCCAGCTCGTCGAGGACGTCCGGCACCGGCTCGGTGATGACCATGTGGCTCGAGGTGACCGTCAGCCTGTGGCGCAGCGGCCGATGCCCCGCGAGCGCTGGGCCGGCGGCCAACACCACCGAGCCGGCCCGAACCCGCCCCGTGGGGGTCTCCAGGAGGAGGCGGCCACCGTCCCGGCGAGGCGGATCGGCCCGCGTCCCTTCGAAGATCCGCACTCCGTGGTCTTGGAGCTTCGACCGGAGCCCGAGCGCGAGCCTCGCGGGGTGGACGGTCGCGGCGCCCGGATAGAAAGCCCCGGCGCGGAAGAGCGGCGAGTCGCAACGGGCCCGCACTTCGGCTTCGGTGAGCGAGCGGCACACCTCGGGCACGCCCAGCTCCTCACAGGCCATCGCCACCTCGCGCCAGTTGTCGTCATAGGCCGGCGCGGTCGAGACCTGCAGGTAACCCGCCCTGCGAAACCACGCATCCACGCCCTGCTCCTCGCACCATCGGCCGACGCCCTCGACCGCCTCGCCGGAGGCCCGGGCGACTTCGAGCGCGGCCGGATCCCCGAGGCGCAGCCGAAGCGCCGGAAGGCTGAACCACATCTCGTTCACGAAGCCGCCGTTCCGACCGCTGGGCCCCGCGCCGCAGCGCGCGGCCTCGAGGAGCACCACCCGCGCCTGTGGCTCCAGCTGGGTGACGAACCACGCTGTCCACATGCCCGTGTAGCCGCCGCCGACGACCGCCACGTCCGCGTCGACATCGCCCTCGAGCCGCGGCGACGGGCTGGCCGAGCCCACTTCCGCCTGCCACCAGCCCTCCGCGGTGTGCTTCGACGCCACTCGCTACAAGGGCGCCGACTCGGCGGCGCGGGACTCGTGCAGCTCGATCAGCTCGCGCTGGACGTTGCGCGGCTCGCCACTCGGGCTACGTCGGGTCCAGCCGCCGTCGGCGCCGAGGACCCAAGCGTTCGTGTTGTCCGCCAGCGAGCGGTCGAGCACGTCCAAGACGTCCGCGCGAACGCCGGGCTCGTCGACCGGCGACACCAGCTCGACTCGGTTGTAGAGGTTCCGCGGCATCAAGTCTGCTGACCCGATGTACACGCGCTCCTGTTCCCCCGGCCGCTCGAACGAGAAGATCCGGGAGTGCTCCAGGAACCGACCGACGACCGAGACCACCTCGACGTTCTCCGAAACCCCGGGGATCCCGGGCCTGAGGGCGCAGATTCCTCGCACGTTCAGCTCGACCTTCACGCCGGCCTGCGAGGCTCGATAGAGGGCCCGGATGGAGGGGGCGTCGAGCAACGCGTTCATCTTCATCCGGATGCGGGCGGGCCGCTCGGGTGAGTGCGCCTCGATGGTGCGCTCGATCTCGCTCAGGATCCCCTCCTGGAGGTTGAACGGGGCGACGAGCACCTTCCGGTAGCGACGAGGCCGGGAGTAGCCCGTGAGGTAGTTGAACATCTCGGCGATGTCGGCCCCGATCTCCGGATCGGCCGTGAACAGCCCGAGATCCGTGTACAGGCGAGCCGTCTTCGGGTTGTAGTTGCCGGTGCCGATGTGGGCGTAGTGCCGAACCCCGTCGCCCTCGCGCCGCGCGATCAGGATGCACTTGGCGTGGCTCTTCAGGGCGGGCAGGCCGTAGACGACGTGCACGCCCGCCTGCTCCAGCTTCTTCGCCCAGCGGATGTTCGCCCGCTCGTCGAAACGGGCCTTCAGCTCCACCATGCAGACCGCCTGCTTCCCGCGCTCGGCGGCCTCGATCAGCGAGGGGACGAGCGGCGAGTCGGCGCTCGTCCGGTACACGGTCTGCTTGATCGCCAGGACATCCGGGTCCTCGACGGCTTGGCGGACGAACCGCTCGACCGAGCTGGCGAAGGAGTCGTAGGGGTGATGCACCATGAGATCCCCCTCGCGGATCTCCGCGAACACGTCCGCGTCCTCCCCGTCCTCGCCGCGCAGCCGCAGGTGCGTGGCCCCGACGTGCGGCGGATCCCGAAGCTCGATGAAGCCGCCGAGGCCGACCACGTCCCAGAGGTCCGACACGTCGAGGAGCCCGTCCACCTCGTAGATCTGGCGCGCGTCGATCTTCAGCGCCTCGCGCAGCCACTCCCGTAGCCGCGGGCTCATCGCCCGGTCGACCTCGAGCCTGACCACCTCGCCGAAGCGGCGACGCCGCAGCTCCTCCTCGACAGCCTGGAGAAGGTCGTCCGCCTCGTCGGAGACGTCGTAGTCCGTGTCGCGGGTGACGCGGAAGAACGCGTAGTCGGTGACCTCCATGCCGGGGAAGAGGGATTCGAGGTTCGCGGCGATCAGGTCCTCGAGCGGCACCAGCGTCCTTCCCGTCTCGCCGATCTCGACGAACCGCCCGAGCAGCTCCTTCGGCACCTTGACCCGGGCGATGACCTCGGTCGCCTGGTCGGGGTCGCGGAGCGTCACCACGAGGCTCAGGGACAGGTTGGAGATGTATGGAAACGGCCGTCCGAGGCCGATCGCGAGCGGCGTCAGGGCCGGAAAGATGCTCTTCTCAAAGGCGCGGTCGAGCTCCTCGCGCTCGGCCGGGCTCGCCCCCTGAGGCGAGATGATCCTGATCCCGTGCTCGGCCAACGTGGGCCGGAGCTCCCGCTCGAAGCTGGCGCCGAGCCGCGCCCGTTGACCGATGACCTGCTCGCGGATGGCGTCGATTTGGTCCGACGGGCTCATCCCGTCGGCGCCGCGCGCGTCCATCCCCGCCTCGAGCTGGTCGTGCAGGTTGGCGACCCGCACCATGTAGAACTCGTCGAGGTTGGACTCCCAGATGGCGCAGAACTTGACTCGCTCGAGCAGCGGGACGGACGAGTCCTCGGCGAGCTGCAGAACCCGGTCGTTGAAGTCGAGCCAGGAGAGCTCGCGGTTGAAGTAGAGGGAGGAGTCCTCGAGGTTCGGCGCCGGTGGCGCGTGCGCCGCGGCTTCCGCCTCTACCGACTCCGCCGTGGTCGGTTGGGCTTCGATCGGCTCCATGAGGTGGCCACGGTGATGCTACCGGGACGCCGGCTAGGCAGCGACGGGATCGCGCCACCTTGAAGCCGGCTTCCCAGCGCCAGCGAGGGCCCGGTCATATCCGCTCGCAAGCTGCTCGAACGCAACCTCCCAGCCGCGCTCATCGCTGGCGGCAAGCGCCCCTCGCACAAGGCGCTCCCGGAGGAACTCGGAGGCAGTCAGCTGGCACACCGCTCCCGCAAGGGTTTCCGCCTCCGGAGGGGACAGCCACCCGGTATGG
>DATBFS010000151.1:0-3641 GCA_036558385.1 Solirubrobacterales bacterium
CGAGGTTTCGCTCGGCTGCTCGAGCGAAGCGCCGAGTTGTCGACGCAGACGTCGCCGGCGAGCGCCTAGGGAATCCCGCGCCGGCGCCGCTCCTCTGGCGGGCGCTTCGGATGCCACGTCGCCCTTCGGGAACGAATAGGGGTTCGTCAGGGACATCCCCAATAGACGCGAGGACGGTCGGCTGGGAGCCTCGGCGGGCAAGCAATCGACAGGCTGGAAGGAGACCTTCCCGATGAACGACGACACTCCGACCATCGATAATCCCGAGCCGCCCGACCGAGAGGAACCCACCGCTCCGACCGAGGTCCAGGAGACGGAGGCGGGGCCACGGCGGCTCACGCGCTCGGCGAGTGACCGGGTGATCGCCGGCGTGGCCGGCGGCCTCGGCCGCTACTTCGGCGTGGACCCCGTGATGTTCCGGATCGCCTTCGTGGTCTCGCTGTTGTTCGGCGGTGTCGGCGCGGTCGCTTACGGACTGCTCTGGCTCTTCGTCCCCACGGACGGCGAGCCGGATCGGGCCGAGCGCGCGGGCGGTCGGCTGCGACGGATCGGATTCTGGCGCGGGGCGGGACTCGCGCTG
The DNA here is from genome assembly GCA_036558385.1 of Solirubrobacterales bacterium. Taxonomy (GTDB): domain Bacteria; phylum Actinomycetota; class Thermoleophilia; order Solirubrobacterales; family 70-9; genus AC-56. Next base: position 581 of record DATBFS010000151.1, read on the forward strand.
TTGGCCGTGGTCGGTATCGGCGTGCTGCTGATGCTGGCCGCCGTCGCGGCGTTCGGGGTTGCGGTTGGCTGGGGCATTCCCATCGCGGGGACGATCGTCGCGCTGGGCCTCGTGCTCGTGGCGCTCGCGTTCCGCGGCGGCGCGCGCTGGCTGATCCCACCGGTCGTGGCGCTGGCGGTGGGCGCCGGCGTTGCAGCGGCCACCGATCTGAACTTCCGGGGCGGAATCGGCAACCGCGAGTATCACCCGCGGTCCGCCGATGCGATTCCTGCCGACGGCTACGAGCTGGGCGTCGGACGCCTTGTGGTCGACCTGCGCGACCTGAATTGGGGGAAGCAGAAGGTGGTCCGCCTGAACACTCGACTCGGCGCCGGACAGACGAATGTCTTCGTCCCGCGGGATGTCTGCGTGGCGGGCTCTACGCACGTGGGGGCCGGCGAGAGCGAGGTGGTGGGGCACCTCAATGACGGGATCGGCGTCGACGAGTCGCCGGGTTCGCCCCCGACGAGCGCCAAGCCCCGGCTCGTCCTCGATGCACGGGTCCAGGCCGGCCAGCTCCGGGTGATCAACAGCAACCACGCGAGGGCCGGGAGCCCAGGCTACGGGCCGGGCCCGTTCCACCAGGACACGGCGCCGCTGCGCGCGGCGGAGGCGAGGGCGTGCGCGACCGGCTGAGACCGGATCGCGTCTCGCTCGCGTCGGGGGCGGCGGTCGCCGCCCTCGGCGCGCTCGTCCTCTTCGACTCTGCAGGGGTGCTCGACGTCTCGCTTTGGGTGATGGCGGCGATCCTGGCCGCCTTCGGGGTCGCCCTGCTGTGGGGCGGGCGCTCACGACCAGCGGCGGCGCCGGCCTCGACGCCTCGCCGGCCTCCCGCTCCCGTTGCCGCGCCGGTCGCTGTACGGCGCTCTCGGTTCGCCGACCTCTACAACGGGGTCTTCGGCGTGTTCCTCGTAGTCGGCGCGGCGCTGCTCTTCCTCTCCTCGAACGACGTGTTGAGTGGTGTCCGGGACGCGGCGCTCACCACGGTGGTCGTGGTCGTGGCGATCGGCCTGATCGGTGCGCCGTTCCTCTGGCGGCTCGGGCGAAGCCTCGCCGCCGAGCGCGCCGGGCGGATTCGCTCCCAGGAGCGCGCGGAGCTCGCCGCTCACCTCCACGACTCGGTGCTGCAGACGCTGACCCTGATGCAAAAGCGGGCCGACGATCCGCGCGAGGTGGCGGCCCTGGCGAGGCGCCAGGAACGTGAGCTTCGCGACTGGCTGGCCGCGGACAATCCGCGCGCCGAAGTCACGGGCTTTGCCTCGGCGCTCCGCTCCGCCGCGGAGGCCGTCGAGGACGACCACCGCGTGGCGGTCGAGGTCGTCAGCGTTGGCGACTGCGAGCTCGACACCCGCGCCGATGCGGTGCTCGGAGCCGCCCGCGAGGCGCTCACGAATGCGGCCAAGCACGCCGCCGAGCCGGGTCCCATCCGCGTATATGCGGAGGTCAAGCCGGGCTCGATCGAGGTATTCGTCCGTGACCGGGGCCCCGGCTTTGAGCTCTCCGCTGTCCCGGCCGACCGTCGCGGTGTCAGCGAGTCGATCATTGGCCGGATGGAGCGGGCGGGCGGCGAAGCGGAGGTGCGCGCGATCACCGGTGGCGGGACCGAGGTCGCCCTGCGAATCGAACGGGCCATCACGACGCGAGAGGATGGCGCTCGATGAGCGGTCCTCGACCCAACGTCGTCATCGTCGACGATCACGCCCTCTTCCGCGCCGGCGTGCGCTCCGAGCTCGAGGAACTGGTCGACGTGCTCGCTGATGCCGGGACCGTCGAGGAGGCCGTTGCAGCGATCCTGCTCGAAAAGCCCGATGTGGTCCTTCTCGACGTCAACATGCCGGGCGGCGGCGGGGTGGAGGTGATCCGCAAGGTGGCGGGCGAACGGCCGGCGCAGCGCTTTCTCGGCCTCTCGGTCTCGGACGCCGCCGAGGACGTGATCGCGTTGATCCGCGCCGGTGCCCGAGGCTATGTCACGAAGTCGATCTCCGGCCCTGAGCTGGCCGAGGCGATCGGGCGCATCCGCGAGGGCGACGCGGTCTTCTCGCCGCGACTTGCGGGCTTCGTGCTCGACGCGTTCCAGGGCGAGATCCCGGAGGCGGAGGTCGATCCCGAACTCGACCTGTTGACGATGCGGGAGCGCGAGGTCCTGCGCCTCATCGCTCGCGGCTACCTCTACAAGGAGATCGGGCTGGAACTGGGCATCTCGCCGAAGACCGTAGAGGCTCACGTGAGCGCCGTGCTCAGAAAGCTGCAGCTCTCGAATCGGCACGAGCTCGGCCGCTGGGCGGTGGAGCGACGCCTGGTCGACTGACAGATCGGCGATCCCAGCCCGCGCACATAGGATGGCGGCCGTGCCGTTCACGCTCAGGAACCTCAGGGAGGACCTGGACGACGTCGGGTCCAACTTCGACGGCCCACCGGACCTGGAGTTCCGCTTGGCGACCGTTGCGCTCGAGCTCGAGAATTCCGGCCTGAGCTACCAGCGCGTCCCGCCCGGCTATCGCTTTCCGTACGGCCACACCCACAAGACGCAGGAGGAGGTGTACGTGGTCGTGGACGGGGGAGGGCGGATGAAGCTCGACGACGAGGTCGTCGAGCTCAGGAAATGGGACTCGGTCCGGGTCCCGCCCGGCACGTGGCGAGGCTACGAGGCCGGGCCGGATGGCCTCGAGATCCTCGTCATCGGCGCGCCCAATCTCGGCGAGGACCCGCGCGAAGACGTCGAGGGCGAGCGCGACTGGTGGGCTGACTAGAGGAGCGCTTGGAGGGTTGATCGCGCGCCGCTCGTCAGTCGTCGAGGAACGTCGTCAGACCCGGTGTGGAGTCCACGCCCTCGCCCAGATGCTTGCGTTCGCGACCGAGGCGCTCGACGACGTCGTCGCCCAGCTTCACCGCGATGAACATCTCCTGCAGGTCGCGAACGCTCAGCGCCCAGCCGCGCTCCTGCAGCTCGCCGGCGACCGATTCGAAGTCCTTCGGCGCCAGCTCGGCCACCTGCTGTTCCACCTTCGGCGGGTGAGCATGA
>DATBFS010000152.1:0-16961 GCA_036558385.1 Solirubrobacterales bacterium
CTCCTCGGAGCGCTCGCCCCATGGGACCGCGAGCAGCCAGTCCAGGTAGGTGCGGATCATCGAAGCCTCGCCCGACTCGCCCATCCGCTCCAGGCGCCCGAGCTCGCGCTCGGCCTGCTCGCGGACCTCGTCGGACATGCCGGCCTCGTCGATCTGGCGCCGGTAATCGTCGATGACGTCGCCCTCGTCCTCCCCGAGCTCCTTGCGGATCGACTCGAGCTGCTTGCGCAGGAAGTAGTCGCGCTGCTGCTTTTGAGCGCCGGATTCGACGTCGTCTCGGATCCGCCTGCGGACCTGAAGCTCCGCCAGACGCTCGCGCTGGGCGGCGACCGCCTTCTCCAGGCGCTCGGTCACGTCCAGGGTCTCCAACAGCTCGCGCTTCTGCTCGAAGCTCAGGTCCGGCGAGTAGCCGGCGGTGTCCGCGAGGGCACCCGGCTCGACGATCGAGCGCAGGAAGGCGCCGATCCGCGGGTCCGCCTCGCGCAGCTCGAGGATCTCCTCGACCACGGCCCGGTACTCGCGCGCCAGCTCGTCGGCGCGCTCCGAGCCGGAGTCGTCGGCGTGCTCCGTCACCTCGACCCGCAGGCCGCCCTCGGCCCCGGCGGCGGCGGGGCCGGCGACGCCGCGATGAAGGCCCTCGAGCGTCACGGCGTTGCCGCCGCCCGGGATCCGCATCCGCTCCGCGACCCGGGCCACGGTGCCCACGGAGGCGAAGTGCTCCTCGCTTCGCGGCACGAGGAAGACACGCTCGTCCTCGCCCACGTCGATCGCGAGGGTCGCGCTCATTCCGGGGAACACCACCGTCTCTTCGATCGGGATCAGGGTCAGGGTTTCCATCGCGCGTCCTTTGCGTTCGGCGTCGGGCATATCGACTATAGTAACGAACAGTTATGGAATATAAGTGATGTCGCGCACATGACCACCCCTGTCCAGACGCTCCCCCCGACCGAGGCCGAGGCCGGAGACGCCACCCTCGGCGCCGGGTTCGGCCTCTTGATCTTCCGCCTGGCCCGCGCCTCGGCCTGGCGGCTTGGCCGGAGCCTCCGGGAAAGCGGGCTCAGGTGGCCGGAGTTCGCCGTTCTGCACCATCTCGATGCGCAGGGGGCGGTCGCACAGCGGGAGCTGGCGATGGCGCTTCGGATCCAGCCGAGCAATCTCGTCGCGCTCCTCGATCAGCTCGAGAAGCGCGGGTTTTTGGACCGGGCACCCGACCCGGAGGACCGCCGGCGGCATCGGGTCGAGCTGACGCCGCAGGGCCGACAGGCAGTGGAGGAAGCGCGCGAGGCGACCCGGCGGGCCGAGCGGGAGCTGCTGGGTCCGCTGAGCGTCGAGGACCGCCGCCAGTTTCGAGCGCTGCTCGTCCGGCTCACCGCTCACACGTGCGACCGGGGCACGTCGGGGCCGGGCTGTTGCTGAGCAACCGGCTCGGCAGCGAAGGCCTCGATCGTCGCCGGCTGCTGAGGCTGTTTCGGCCTTACAGGTGGCGTCTGGCGTCAGTGCTCGGGCTGATCCTGGTCTCGGCCGCGCTCGGGATGGTCTCGCCGTTCCTGCTGCGGGCGGTGCTGGACCAGGCGATCCCGGAGGCGAACACGGGGCTGCTCGTGGCGCTCGTGGTCGGGATGATCGGGATCGCGGTCGCCAGCGGGGCCCTGGGGGTCGCGCAGACGCTGCTCTCGAACACGGTCGGTCAGCGGGTCATGCACGACCTGCGAACCCAGGTCTACCGCCATCTCCAGCGGCTCTCGCTCGCCTTCTTCACGCGCACCCGCACCGGCGAGATCCAATCGCGGATCGCCAACGACATCGGCGGGGTGCAGAGCGTGGTCACGAGCACAGCCACGTCGATCGTCTCCAACGTGACCACGGTGCTCGCCGCCGGGGTGGCGATGTTCCTGCTCGACTGGCGGCTCGCGCTCTTCGCGTTGGGGCTTTTGCCGTTCTTCGTCTGGCTGACACGGCGGGTGGGCGCCGAGCGGCGCCGGATAACCGCGGAGCGCCAGGGCCAGCTCGCCGACATCTCGGCGCTGATCGAGGAGTCGCTGTCGGTCTCGGGGATCCTGTTGGGCAAGACGATGGGCCGGTCCGGCGAGCTGGCGGAGCGCTTCGATGCCGAATCGGCCGAGCTCGCGGACCTGGAGGTCCGTTCGCGGATGGCGGGGCGCTGGCGGATGGCCTCCGTGCAGATCGCCTTCGCGGCGATGCCGGCGCTCGTCTACCTGTTCGCGGGGCTGAGCGTCGCGGGCGGGGCGCCGACGATCACGATCGGGACGCTGGTCGCCTTCACGACGCTTCAGACCAGGATCTTCTTCCCGATCCAGTCGCTTCTGTCGGTCAGCGTCGACGTGCAGAGCTCGCTGGCGCTGTTCGAGCGGGTGTTCGACTACCTGGACGAGCCGGTCGAGATCCGCGAGCGCCCAGGCGCACCCCACATCCCGCCGAGCGAGGTGCGGGGCGAGGTGACGTTCGAGGGCGTCGGCTTCCACTACGGGCCCGACGGCGGGTGGACGCTTCGAGACGTCCACCTCACCGTGCCCCCCGGGACGACGCTCGCCGTGGTCGGCGAGACGGGGGCGGGCAAGACGACGCTCGCGTACCTGCTGGCGCGCCTCTACGACCCGCAGCGGGGGGCGGTGCGGATCGACGGAATCGACGTTCGCGACCTGTCGCTCACCAGCCTTGCCGGGATCGTCGGCGTCGTCTCGCAGGACACCTATCTCTTCCACGCCTCGGTGCGAGACAACCTGCGCTTCGCTCGCTCGGAAGCCACCGACGCCGAGATCGAGTCGGCGGCTCGGGCCGCGCAGATCCACGACCTCGTCGCATCGCTGCCGGAGGGCTATGACACCATCGTCGGCGAGCGGGGCTATCGCTTCTCGGGTGGCGAGAAGCAGCGGATCGCGATCGCGCGGGCCGTCCTGCGGAACCCGCCGGTGCTGATCCTCGACGAGGCGACCAGCGCCCTCGACGCCCACACCGAGCGCGCGGTGCAGGAGGCGCTCGACCGACTGGCCGCCGGGCGAACCGTGATCGCGATCGCCCACCGTCTCTCCACGGTGCGCCGCGCGGAGCAGATCGCGGTGTTGGAGGGTGGTCGCGTCGCGGAGCTGGGGCGCCACGACGAACTGCTCGACCTGGGCGACCGCTACGCGGCGATGGTGGACCTGCAGAGCCACGGCGAGGCCGTGGCGGCGTGACGCACGATCGTCGCCGGACGCGCCTATCCTGACCGGCAAGCCCCCGTAGCTCAGCTGGATAGAGCAGCTGCCTTCTAAGCAGCAGGTCGCAGGTTCGAGTCCTGCCGGGGGTGCTTCCCCCTGGACTGGATCGTCACCCCCCTCCCGGCCAGCGAATAGAGTCGGCACGACGGCTCCAACCAGGAAGGAATCATGCCCCGCATCCGCAACCACCTGACCTACGCCAACCTGATGGCAACGATCGCCGTGTTCATCGCGCTCGGAGGTGGGGCAATTGCGGCGATCCACCTCAAGGGATCCAAGGCCCGTCCGCGCTGGGCTGTTGTGGATGCCCACGGCCACCTGGTGAGCGACAAGGGGGCGGTGTCGGCCAAGCAGCTCTTCACTCCCAATGTCCACGGCTCCTACCAGGTCACGTTCAACCGCAATGTGAAGGGGTGCGCCCTGGAGGCAACGATCGGCCGGGTCAATTCGGCGAATCGGGACCCGGATCCCGGAGAGATCGGGGTCGCGTACAGAAACGGGCACGCCAACAGCGTGTACGTAAAGACTCGGGATAGCGCCGGAGCCGAGGCGAACCGTTCATTCCACCTGGCTGTGCTCTGCTAGCGAGGGTGCGCTCCGCCGCGGGCTCGACATGGCTGACGCGACCCGCCAGGCGCCGGGCTTCCGTCGCCCCGGTTGGAAGCTACTGCCGGTCGGGTCGCTCGGTGCCGGGGGTCGCTTCGGGGTTTTCGTCGGGCTTCGCCAGGTCGGACCCGGGCTGCTTGATCGCCTCGGCCGCGGCCTTGGCCTTGTCCTTCAGGCTGCCCTCGCCCTTGGCGATGTCCCTCAGCTCGCCTGCGTCCTCCTTGACGCTGTCCGTGCCGCCCCGCTTCTCGACCAGGTCCTTCGCCCGGTTGGTGAGTCTCTTCAGGTCCATGGTTCCTCCTCGCTCCCCTCGCTGTGCTGCTCAGGGTAGTCGGACTCCAACCCGCGCTGTCGATGGGGCCTTTCAGCTCTGGCTAGACTCGACCACCGTACGGGGTGTGGCGAAGTCTGGTATCGCATCCGGTTTGGGGCCGGAAGATCCCGGGTTCAAATCCCGGCACCCCGATGCGCCTCATGGCACCAGCACGATGCGGTGGTCGCCCCCGGAGCTGGCCCACGCTCGCTCGATCTCGGCCAGTGGCATCGGCTCCACCTCGAACGCCACTTCTCCGGCGCTGACCTGCTGGAGAAGGTCGTTGAACGCGAGCGCAGCCTCGTCTAGCCCCGGCTGGCGGCCGGTGCCACTCCCGAACAGGCGCAATGGCGCGCTGCGCAGCGCAAGCGCGGGCAGGCGGGCGGCTTCCCCAGCACTCATCCCGACCTGAACGTAGAGCGTGCGGTCAGGGCCGCCGGTCGAGAGCATCGCCTTGCGCTCCAACGCGGCGAACAACGTTTCCGCGGCGGAACCCCACAGGTAATCCACCACCAGGTCGTAGGGACCCGCGTCGAGCAGGGTTTCGAGGAGGATCTCGCGGCGCTGATCAAGCTCAATCGTCACATCGGCCCCGTGCTCGGAGAGCCACTCGAGCGTGCCCCGGTTGCGGCCGGCGGCAGCCACGCGAGCTCCGTGACGCTGGGCCAGCTGGGTGGCGATGCGACCGGACGTGCCCGTCGCGCCGAGCACGAGCACGGACTGGCCCGCGGTCAACTCGCCCTCCCACATGAGCGCCTTCCAGGCTGCCATGCCCGGATTCATCAATCCGGCGGCCATCACGTCCGAGACGCCGTCCGGCAGCTCGAACCACATCCCGCGCCGGACCAGCGCGCGCTCCGCCATCCCGCCATACGGCCGCTGCGGAGCGAAGAACGCAACGCGGTTTCCGTCATCGAGGATGCCAACCCCGTCGGCGCCGACGACCGCCGGGAGGGCGTCGGGGCTGCGGTTGGCGTAGCGGACGCCACTCGCCAACCAGCGGTCGGACGGCTTCAAAGCGGCCGCGGTCACCGTGACGACCGCTTGGTCATCACCCGGGACCGGGGCAGGAAACCGCTCATACCTCGGGGATTCGCCAAACCCGCGTAGCACGGCTGCGTTGATCTCTTGGTCGCTCAAGGACGCTGCTCAGGCGCGACTTCAACAAGCGGTGTTCCGTCTCTTCAGCCGCCTCCCTGCTCCGCTGAGGCTATAGGAGACGGGAATCATGAATGGCACACCGCCACGCAGCGCACAGCGCTAGGCTCGGCCCGCCATGCGAGTGGTCGTTGTCGGAGCGGGGATGGCGGGGTTGACGGCCGCCGATGCGGCGCGCCACGCCGGGGCCGACGTCGTGGTTCTGGAGGCACGAGATCGCATCGGCGGACGAACCTGGACGGTCCCCCTCGGTCCCGGCGCGATCGACGTCGGAGGCGCCTGGGTCCACGACCCGCTCGGAAACCCGGTCGCCGAGGCCCTCGCCGCGGGTGGGATCGAAGCCCACAACGACGGGCCCTTCTTCAGCCGGATGGCCCTGTGGGCGGGCGATTGGCTCGAAGCCACCGACGCCACCGCGCTCGCCGCCGCGGTGGGAGCGGACTGGGACCCCGCGCAGGCGCTGGCGGCGCTCCCCGACACCGATCTCTTCGCCGACGGCGTCGAGTGGTATCTCGCGGACCGCGAGCTCAACGGGCGGGCGGCCGAGCTGGTCAGGTTCGGGCTTCTCTGGATCATGGGCCCGCTGGTGGCGGCCGGTCCGCCCGACCGGATCTCGCTGGCCGGCAGCGCGGCCTACGCGGAGGGCGGCGGTGGCAACCTCGTGATCGCCGGCGGGTACCGGACGCTGGTCGAACGGCTCGCGGCGGATCTGGACGTGCGGCTCGAGACCCTCGTCACCGGCGTCGAGCACGGCGGCGCCGAGGCGATCGTCCATTCGACGGATGAGAGCTTCGCATGCGACCGCGCGATCGTGACCGCCCCGCTGGGCGTGCTGAGCGCCGGGACGATCGCGTTCGACCCTCCGCTCGGCTCCGCGCAGGCCGAGGCGGTGCAGCGACTTGCGATGGGGACCCTCGAGAAGATCGCCTTCGGCTTCCCGGAGCGATTCTGGCCCGAGGCGACGTGGCAGATCACCCGCGTGGCAGACGATCATTCGTTCCCGGTCTGGTTCAACTTCAGCCGCCACGTCGGCGCGCCCGCGCTGGTGGCGCTCTACAACCCGGCCGTCACCCCGGGCCTCGCCGAGCTCCCGGCCGAGGAGCGCGTGGGCCCTGCCCTCGGCGCGCTGCACGAGATGTTCGACTCGGTCCAGGAACCGAGCGAGGTCGTCACGACGGACTGGACGGGCGATCCGCACGCCCGTGGCTCCTACAGCTACATCCCGCTCGGCGCGAGCGTCGGCGACATGCAGTCCCTCGCCGAACCGGTCTCCGACCGTGTGTTCCTTGCGGGCGAGGCCACCGTCCCGGCCTCCTACGGCACCGTGCACGCCGCGTTCGCCTCGGGGCTTCGAGCCGCGGGCCAGGCCCTCGGCAAGCAACCCGAGCGCCTCTCGGTCGGCCCGGTTGCCGACCACTGGCCCGACCGGTGAGCCGCTGGCGCCAGGCCCGCGCGATCGCCCTTCTGCCGGGCGTCATGGCCGTCCTCCTGCCAGCGATCATCCTGATCGCCGGCGATGGCCCGGACGTCGGCTGCGGCCTCGACGGACTCGCGGCGGCGCTGCCCGTGGTGGTCGGCGCGACGCTCATCCTCGCCGGGTTCGTGCTGTGGCTGTGGACCGTGCGCCTCTTCGCGCGAATCGGCGGCGGGACTCTGGCGCCGTGGGACCCGACCCAGCGCCTCGTCGTCGAAGGGCCCTACGCGCACGCCCGCAATCCGATGATCACCGCGGTGCTGGCCGTGTTGCTGGGCGAGGCGGCGCTCTTCGGCTCCGCCGGAATCCTGGTCCTCGCCGCCGCCTTCCTGGTTGTCAACCACGCCTTCTTCCGCCTCCACGAGGAGCCGGGCCTCGAGCGGCGCTTCGGCGAGCAGTACCGCGCCTACGCGCGCGCCGTTCCCCGCTGGGTCCCCCGACGCCGCCCTTGGGCGCCTCGCGGCTAGGGTTCCGCCGTGGCCGAGGTCGAGCCTTTCTCCGCGCTTCACTACAACCTCAGCGAGATCCCGTCGCTGGCGGACGTCACGGCGCCCCCCTACGACGTCATCGACCCCGGCCAGCGCGCCGCGCTCCTCGCCCGCTCCGCCTTCAACGTGGTCGAGCTCGACCTGCCCGAGGCGCCGCCCGGCCGCGACCCCTACGAGCATGCCGGCGAGACGCTCGAGGCGTGGAAGCTCCAGGGCATCCTCGCCGCCGACCGTGAGCCGACCATTTGGGCCCTCACCCAGGACTACACGGGCCCCGACGGCAACGCCTACAGCCGTCGCGGCTTCCTCGCCCGCGTGCGCGTCACCGAGTATGGCCCGGGCCTGATCCGCCCCCACGAGCGCACCCAGCCGGGGCCGAAGGAGGACCGGCTGCGGCTCACCCGGGCCACCCACCACAACCTCTCCCCCATCTTCGCCCTCCACCCCGGCACCGTTTGGGACCGGCTCGAGCCCCACCTCGGCGCTGACCCGTGGGGCGAGGTCACCGATCCCGACGGCACCGTCCACCGAGTGTGGCGGATCGGCGACCCGGCGGTCCACGACGCCGTCGGCGCAACGCTCGCAGACGCAGAGCTCCTGATCGCCGACGGCCATCACCGCTACGAGACCGCCCGTGCCTACGCCGAGGAGGTCGGCGGCGACGGGCCGCACCGCTACGCGCTCGTCTGCCTGGTCTCGCTGGAGGACCCCGGCCTGACGGTGTTCGCCACCCACCGCCTGCTGCGCGACCTCGACGGCGACGCCCAGGAGCGCCTCGCGGCGGGAATCCGCGAGAGCTTCGAAGTCGACGAGATTCGCGAGGACGCCCTCGACCCGACCGGCATCGAGGGGCCCGGCGTCTTCGGCTACCTCGACGCGCAGGCCCCACGCCCCCTCCGGCTCGCCCTCAAGGACCCATCGGCGCTCGACCAGGCCCTCGCCGAGCGCTCGGAGGCCTACCGGCGACTCGACGCCGCCATCCTCGAGGAGCTGATCCTGAAGCGCACACTCGGGATGAGCAACGACGACATCGCCGCCAAGCGCGGACTGGGCTACGCGACCGGCGCCGAACAGGCCCTGCGCCAACTCGAAGGGGGCGACTACCAGGCGGCCTTCCTGCTTCGCCCCACCCCCGTCGAACAGGTCCGCGAGGTCGCCGCCGCTGGCGAGACGATGCCGCCCAAGTCCACCTACTTCTTCCCCAAGCTGCTCACCGGCATCGCCTTCAATCCGCTCGGCTGAGCGGCCCTCGCGCGTCCGCTAGGGTCGCACCTCGTGACGCGGATCTATACGAGAAAGGGCGACGACGGCACGACCACGCTGTGGTACGGCGGCCGCGTCCCGAAGACCGACGCCCGCACCGAGGCCTACGGATCGATCGACGAGGCGGGCGCGGCGCTCGGCGTCGCGCGCTCGCACTGCGGCGACGCCGAAGCGGAGCTGGCCGCCGACCTCCTGCGCCTCCAGCGCGAGCTCTTCGTCGCCGGGGCCGAGCTGGCGACCGCGCCCGAGGCGGAGGGCCGCCTCGAGGACGGCGTCAGCCGGATCACCGACGCCATGGTGGAGGCGCTCGAGCCCGTGATCGACCGCTACATGGAACGGGTCGAGCTCCCCCCGCAGTTCGTGATCGCCGGCGGCACGACCCTGTCCGCGCACCTCGACGTGGCCCGTACTGCGATCCGCCGCGCGGAGCGCCGCATCGTGGCGCTCAAGGACGCCGACGGACTCGCATCGACGGCCGTCCTGCGCTATCTGAACCGCGCCTCCGATCTCGCGTTCGCCATGGCACGGGCCGCCGACGTGGACAATCCCGAGCTGTTCGAGGGGCGCCACGCGGAGCACGACGATGGTTAGGGTCGTCGCGCGGCGCCGCCAGGGCTACACCCACGAGGTCGAGATCCAGGGCGGCCATCGGCTCGTGGTCGATGAGCCCGCCGAGGCCGGCGGCGGCGACCAGGGGCCCTCCCCCACCCGCATGCTGGCGGCGGCGCTGGCCTCGTGCGCCGCGATCACCGTCGAGATGTACGCGGACCGCAAGGGCTGGGAGCTCGGCGACCTCGAGGTCGACGTCGAGATGGAATACGGGCAGTCGGGCGTCCCCCAGTCCTTCGTCGTCACCCTGCATCTCCCCCGAGAGCTCTCCGAGGAGCAGACCGAGCGCCTCCGCGAGATCGCCGGCAGGTGTCCGGTCCACCGAGCGCTCAGCGGCGACCGCGAGGTGACGATCACCGACCGCGTCGAGCCGGCCTAGCGCCCTGTGGCCACTCCCCGCTGATGGACCTCGGGCTCGAAGGTCGAGCATGCGCCGTGACGGGCGCCAGCCGCGGGATCGGCCTCGAGGCAGCGCGCCGACTGTCCGCGGAGGGCGCCGGCGTGCTGCTCGTCGCCCGAACCGAGGACGCCGTCGAGGCCGCGGCGGCCGAGTGCGCCCGAGCCGGGGGTAAGGCGGCGGCCCTCGCGCTCGACGTCACGCTCCCCGACGCCGGCGAGCGCATCGTGGCGGCCGCCACCGAGCGCTTCGACCAGCTCGACGTCCTCGTCAACAACGCGGGAACGGCGAAGCGCCGCTCGCTGGACGAGGTCCCCGAGGAGGACTGGCAGGCCGCCTGGGAGCTGAACGTGCTGGCTCCGCTCCGGGCGATGCGAGCCGCCTCCCCCGCCATGGCCGAGCGCGGGTGGGGACGCATCGTCAACGTCTGCTCCTCCGCCGCCAAGCGGCCGTCCGGAATGACGCCGGAGTACTCGGTCACCAAGGCCGCGGAGCTCTCGCTCTCGCGTGTCTTCGCCGACGCCTACGCACCCCAGGGCGTCCTCGTCAACGCCGTCTGCCCCGGCCCGACGAAGTCGGAGCTCTGGATGGAGCCCGGCGGCCTGCTCGACCAGTCGGCCGAGCTCGCCGGCAAGAGCCGCGACGAAGCCCTGGCGTCCGTCGGCGCCGGTCGCCCGATTGGCCGGCTCGCCGAGGTCTCCGAGATCGCCGACGCGATCGCCTTCCTGTGCTCCGAGCGCGCCTCCTATGTCGCCGGCGCGGCGTGGAGCGTCGACGGCGGGACGGTCCAGGTCATCATCTAGCCGCGATACTCCCCCGGGTGGACGAGCTCGCCGGCTCGCTGAGCAGCGCCCTGCTGACCCCCGAGGAGGCGCGGGCGATGCGTGCCCCCGGCGGAACGGACGCGGCGGTGCTGCTGGCGATGTACGGCCACCCCGGCCGGCCGGGCCTGGTGTTCACCGAGCGTCGACAGGACCTTCGCCGTCACCCGGGCGAGATCTCCTTCCCCGGCGGCCGCCAGGACTCGCCCGACGAGGAGCTCGTGGCGACGGCGCTTCGCGAGTCCCATGAGGAGATCGGCCTCGAGCCGGCCCAGGTGGAGTTGATGGGCGCCCTGGCCCCGGTTGGGACCTTCGTCACCGGCTACAAGGTCCACCCGTTCGTCGGCCTGATCCCGGACGACCTGCGCTTCGAGCCCAATCCGGACGAGGTCGCCGCCGTGCTCCTCTTCCGCATCGAGGAGCTGCGCGCCGGATTTTCGATGCGCCGCCTCGTCAGACGAGGCGTCCCATTCCGCACCCCGACCTATCAGGTGGGCAAGCACATGATCTGGGGCGCGACCGCGCGGATCCTCGCGGACCTGCTCGAGCGGCTCGAAGGCGAAGGCGGATCCCGCGCCTAGATGTCCTTCTCGATCGGCACGTTGACCAGGTTCCCCCACTCGGTCCACGAGCCGTCGTAGTTCTCGACGTCATCCAGGCCCAGCAGCTCGTGGAGCACGAACCACGTATGGGCGGAGCGCTCGCCGATCCGGCAATACGCGATCACCGGCTCGCCGTCCTGGATCACGCCCTTGGACGCGTAGAGCTCACGGAGCTCGTCGGCTGACTTGAAGGTCCCGTCCTCGTTGACGGCCTGCGCCCACGGCACCGAGATCGCACCGGGGATGTGTCCCGCGCGCTGCGCGCCCTCCTGCTCGTAGCCGGCCATCGCGATCAGCTCGCCGGAGAACTCCTGCGGGCTGCGGACGTCGACCAGGCTCGTGGCGCCGTCGAGCGCCTCGATTACCTCCTCCCGGTGGGCGCGAATCTCCTCGTTGCCGGGCTTCGCCTCGAACGTAGCCGGCGGATAGCTCGGCTCCTCGGTGGTGGTCTCGCGGCCCTCGGAGATCCACTTCTCGCGCGGGCCGTTCACCAGCTTCACCTTGTCGTGGCCGTAGTAGAGGAAGTACCAGTAGGTGTAGGCGGCGAACCAGTTGTTTCGATCGCCGTAGAGGACCACGGTGTGGTCGTTGGAGATGCCCCGGCTCCCCATCAGCCGGCCGAACTCCTCGGGGCTGAGGAAATCGCGCTTCACCTGGTCCTGGAGATCGTTCCTCCAGTCGAACCCGATCGCCCCGGGGATGTGGGCCTCCGCGTACAGGGCGGGGTTCTCGTCGACCTCCACGATCCGGATCGAGTCGTCGTTCAGGTGGTCGGCGACCCAGTCGGTGTCGACGAGCACGTCCTTCACGTAGTCGGCCATCTCGCTACCTCCGTCTATTTGCCTGAATCCCTATCCGAGTTTACGGGATTCGGCCTGGCCGCAGGCCCCGCGGCGCCTCAGGCGGCGCCGCCGATCAGGCGCTCCGCCGCGTCCAGCATCGCCTCCGTCCAGCCCTCCCAGTCGCCCGATCCCCGCTCCACGACGGCCACCGGGATCCGCCACCTCTCCCCCGCGGCCCGGACGATCTCGCCGCCCCGCTCCAGGTCCTCTCGCGGGACCGACCCCGCCGCCTCGTAGACGAACCCGCGGACCGGCGTGTCCACCAGCTTCTCGAGCGCGCGTTCGAGGCGCGGGCCGTGGAGCGCGCCCACCGCCTCCGGGTCCCCCACCGCGGAGGCCATCAGCCAGTACACGAGCGTCACGTCCGCGACCAGGTCGAGGATCGTGGCGCCCCGGTCGGGGTCGGCGACCGCCGCCTCGAGCCCGGCGGCGAGGATGTCCTCGGTGGCCCCGGCGCTCCGCGTCGTTCCGCGCACGAGCCATCCGGCCGCCACCAAGCGCTGGCCCAGCGCCTGACCCCGGCAGCCACAGCCAACGATCAGCGCCCGCGCCACGCCTCGCCCCGCGGGAAGACGTCCAGCGCCTCAGACGCCGAGCTCGTCCTCGAGCTCCTCGAGCCGATCGTCGTATGAGCTTCGCTGTCGCTCTCGGATCTCCTGATCCTCACGCGCCATCCGCGACGCGTCCTCCCTGGTCAGGTCCGGCTTGCCGCGGCGCCGGCGCATCTCGTTCTGCGCGGCGATCATCTGCGCGACGTCCTCGCTCTCCAATCGCGCCTCGTCCTCGTAGGAGCGCGTCGGGCGCCAATCCACGAGGTCCGCGCCGCTGCCCGGATACGCCCGAGCCAGGAGGACGAGGACGATGACGATGAAGCCGACCATCCCCAGGCTTAGGAGAATGAAGTCCATGGGCCTCGAAAACACCATAGACGCTTTCATCGTCGACGCGGTTCGCACGCCGATGGGTCGCTACCGGGGCGCCCTCGCCGGAGTGCGCCCGGACGACATGGCCGCCCACGTGATCAGATCGGCGGTCGACCGGAGCGGCATCGACCCGGCCGGAGTCCGCGACGTCTATCTCGGAGCGGCCAACCAGGCGGGCGAGGACAACCGGGACGCCGCCAGGATGGCGGCGCTCTTGGCAGGCCTTCCCGTGGAGGTCCCCGGGGTGACGGTGAACAGGCTCTGCGCATCGGGCCTCGAGGCCGTCAACCAGGCCTCGCGGGCATTGCGACTGGGCGAGGGCGACGTCTACCTGGCGGGCGGCGCCGAGTCGATGAGCCGCGCACCGTGGGTCGTGCCGAAGCCCGAGGCGGGGCTGCCCCGCGGTCCGCAGACGATGCACGACACCTCGCTCGGCTGGCGCCTCGTCAACCCGCTCATGGCCGAGCGCTACTCGACCGAGGCCATGGGCGAGACCGCCGAGAACGTCGCGAAGCGCTACGGCATCGCGAGGGACGAGCAGGACCGGTTCGCGCTGCAAAGCCACGAGCGAGCTGTGGCCGCGGCCAGGGAGGGGCGGTTCGCCGACGAGCTGGTGCCGATCGAAGCGCCGTCAGCGAACGGCCGCGACGGCTCGGTGATCGTCGAGGCCGACGAGGGGCCCCGGGCGGACAGCTCGCTGGAGCGGCTCGCCCGGCTGCGGCCCGCCTTCCGAGAGGGCGGCACCGTCACCGCCGGGAACGCGTCGACCCTCAACGACGGGGCCGCGTGTCTGGTGCTGACGACGGCGGAGCGCGCAGAGGCGCTCGGCTCTCGCCCCCTGGCCCGCATCGTCTCGATCGGCGTCGCCGGCGTGGACCCCGCCTACATGGGCATGGGCCCCGTTCCGGCCATCCGCCGCGCCCTCGATGGCGCCGGGCTGACCCTGGACGAGGTCGACCTGATCGAGATCAACGAGGCCTTCGCGGCCCAGGTGCTCGCCTGCGCCGGCGAGCTCGGGATCGAGGAGGAGCGCCTGAACGTCAACGGCGGGGCGATCGCCCTTGGCCACCCACTGGGCTGCTCCGGCGCCCGCCTTCTGACGTCGCTCGTCTGGGAGATGCGCCGCCGGGGGGCGCGTCGCGGCATCGCGGCCCTGTGCGTCGGCGTCGGCCAGGGGGTGGCGACGATCGTGGAGAACCCAGAGGCCGCCTGAGCCCGCCGTCCTCGCACCGAGCAGGCGCCCGCGAACTCGACTCGGATAGCCTCGCGGTGCGATGACGACGAGCGAGCTCGCGAGCGTGGACGGGATGATCTCGCCGACCGTCGAGGCGACCATCGCGCTGCCCGACGACGGGCTCTACCGAGGCGACGGGGTGTTCGAGGTGATTCGCCTCTACGCGGGAGAGCCGTTCGCGGTCTCCGAGCACCTCGACCGCCTCGAGCGCTCGGCAGCGGCGATCGAGCTGCCGGTGGAGCGCGGGGCGATCGAGCGCGAGCTCGACGCGCTGCTGGCCGAGTTCGGAAGCGGCGAGGCCCAGCTTCGGATCCTCCTCACCAGAGGCGGGCGCCGAATCCTGCTGACGGAGAGGCTGCCCGAACGCGGCGGCTCCGTGCGGGTCGCCACGGTGACCTACTCGCCGACGGTGATCCTCACGGGCGTCAAGTCGCTCTCCTACGGAGCGAACATGCAGGCGACGCGCATCGCAAAGGCGCAGGGCGCCGACGAGGCGGTCCTCGTCCGCCCCGACGGCATCGTCCTCGAGGCGCCGACCGCGTCGATCTTCTGGGTCTCGCCCGAGGGCGGCCTGCGGACGCCGGCCATCTCGACCGGGATCCTGGAGTCGATCACCCGCGCCCAGATCATCCGGGCGCTCCACGTCGAGGAGGGCGAGTTCGGCGTGGACGACCTGCTCGGGGCGCGCGAGGCGTTCCTCGCCTCGACCGTGCGCGAGGTACAGCCGCTCGCCGCGATCGACGGCCACGACCTCGAGGCGCCGGGGCCGCGAACGAAAGAGGCGACCGCGGCGTTCAGCCGTTCGCTGGAACAGGCGCTGGCGACGTAGGCTCGCGATCGTGGACCTCGACCTCACCGACGAGCAGCGCCTCATCTCCGAGACGGCGCGCGACTTCGTCGACAACGAGATCGTCCCGCGCGCCCGGGAGAACGATCGCGCCGCCCGTTTCGACCGCGAGCTCTCAAGGAGGATGGGCGACATGGGCTACCTCGGCGCCCCGGTGGCCGAGGAATACGGCGGCCGCGACCTCGACTACCTGAGCTACGGGCTGATCGTCGAGGAGGTGGGACGGGGGGATTCCTCGGCTCGCACCGTGGTCTCGGTGCAGACCTCGCTCGTCTGCGGCTCGATCGAACGCTGGGGCACCGAGGAGCAGAAGCGCCACTGGCTGCCGCGTCTTTGCTCCGGCGAGGCGCTCGGCTGCTTCGGGCTCACCGAGCCCGACGCCGGCTCCGATCCCTCGGGGATGCGCACCAGGGCCGAGCTCGTCGACGGCAGCTGGCGGATCAACGGCCAGAAGATGTGGATCTCGCTCGGCAACTACGCCGAGGTGGCGCTCGTCTTCGCCCAGACCGACCCCGAGAAGCGCCACCGCGGCATCGCGTGCTTCCTCGTCCCCACCGCCACGGAGGGTTTCTCCTCGCAGGAGATCCACGGCAAGCTCGGCCTGCGGGCCTCGGACACCGCCTCGCTGGGGTTCGACGGCGTCGAGGTCCCCGAGGACGCGCTGCTGGGAGAGGTGGGCGACGGCTTCAAGATCGCGATGACCGCGCTCGACTCGGGCCGCTACTCGGTCGCCGCCGGCTGCGTGGGGATCTGCGAGGGGTGCGTACAGGCGTCGACCAAGTACGCGACCGAGCGCCGGCAGTTCGGGGTCCAGATCGCCAGCTTCCAGCTCGTGCAGGAGATGATCGCCGACATGGTCGTCCGCCGGGACGCCGCCCGCCTGCTGGTCAGGCGCGCCGGGATCCTCAAGGACGAGGGCAGACCGAACACCATGGAGACGTCGATCGCGAAGCTGTACGCGACCGAGTCGGCGGTGGAATGCGCGAACCTGGCGATCCAGGTGCACGGCGGCTCCGGCTACGTCGACGACTACCCGGTTGAGCGCTACCTGCGCGACGCGCGCGTCACCACCCTGTACGAGGGCACATCGCAGATCCAGAAGCTGATCATCGGCCGCGAGGCGACCGGCGTCAACGCGATGACGCCGCCCCGCGCCACCGCGTGAGCCCGCTCCTCCAGACGAGCGTCGACGATCACGTCGCGCTCTGCCGGCTCAACCGGCCGGAGGCGCGCAATGCCCTCTCGCCGGAGCTGATGGAGGAGCTCGCGACCGCGGTCGAGTCATTCGACGCCGACCCGGAGATCCGCTGCATCGTGATCGCCGGCTCCGACGAGGCGTTCGCCTCCGGGGCCGACATCCGGGCGCTGCGGGAGCGGACCTTCGAGGAGTCGCTGAGGCATCCGGCATCGGCCTTCTGGCGACGGCTCGCCGCATGCAAAACGCCGCTCGTGGCGGCGGTCTCAGGCTTCGCCCTCGGCGGCGGCTGCGAGCTGGCCCTGGTCTGCGACCTGATCGTCGCGTCCGAGACCGCCGAGCTCGGCCAGCCGGAGATCAATCTCGGGATCATCCCGGGGGGCGGCGGCACCCAGCGGATCGCGCGGGTGATCGGGAAGCAGCGCGCGATGGAGCTGGTGCTCACGGGGCGCCGGTTCGGAGCACAGGAGGCCCAGCAGCTCGGGCTGGTGAGCGAGGTCACCGCCGAAAGCGAGTGGCTCGAGCGGGCGCTGGAGCTCGCCCACCGCGTGGCACGACGCCCCCCGATCGCGGCGCGCCTCGCGAAGCAGGCCGTTCTCGCCGCCGAGGAGACCGGCCTCGCCGCCGGGCTGGAGCACGAGCGCCGGCTCTACGAGCTGGCGATGGCGACCGAGGACCGGGTCGAGGGGATGCGGGCCTTCATCGAGAAGCGCGATCCAGAGTTCGAGGGCCGCTAGTGGAGCACTCGTGGGCGTGAGGGCGCTGGGCGTGCTCGGCGCCGGCACGATGGGCGCCGGGATCGCCCAGATCGGGGCGCTCGGCGGCTACGAGACCCGCGTCTACGATGCGCTGCCCGGCGCCGCCGAGAAGGGCGTCGAGCGCCTCCGCGCCGCGCTCGAGCGCGGCACCGCCCGCGGCCGCTGGAGCGAGGCCGAGGCGGAGGCGGCGGGGGGGCGGGTGCGCCCCGTCGC
>DATBFS010000153.1:0-3245 GCA_036558385.1 Solirubrobacterales bacterium
CCGACGCTGATGTAGTCGACCGAGGTCTCCGCCGCCGCCTCGATCTGCTCGCTGCTGTGGGTGGAGAGGCCGATGATCGCGGCCGGCCCCATGATCCGGCGGGCCTCGGCGGGGTCCATGTCGTCCTGCCCTAGGTGGACGCCGTCGGCCCCCAGCTCCTGGGCGAGATAGGGGTCGTCGTTGACGATGAAGAGCGCCGAGTAGGTGTTGGCGAGGCGCCGGAAGGTCCGCCCTGAGCGCTCGATGACGCGGCGCCGGCTCTCGCGATCGCGCAGCTCGACCAGGCCCGCGCCTCCGCTCATTGCAGCGTTCAGCATCGGCTCGGGATCCCGCCCATGCGGCAGGGCCTCACAGACGAAGTAGAGGCGGGCCCATCGCAGCCGTTGTCGGCGCAACTCGCCGATCGCCTCGGGAGGAGCGAGATGAGCCGGGCCGGGCGTTCCGTCGTTCACGTCAGGGCAGCGTAGTTCAGGGGTTACGATGGATGGGCAACGGGAGCCCACCAAAGGGCTGAGAGGGCGGCTGAAGCGCCGCCGACCGTCTGAACCTGATCCGGGTAATGCCGGCGCAGGGAGGTTGGAGCGCCTCGGCCCAGATGAAACGGGTTGCTCCTCTCGGAGCACCCTCGCGTAAGGCGCGATGACTGACCACAGAGACAACGAATTCGACGCGATCTTGGTCGGCGGCGGCGTGATCGGGTTGTCCGCTGCCTGGCGCGCGGCGGGAGTGGGGATGCGCGTCTGCGTGCTGGAGCGCGACCAGCCCGCCTCTGGCGCCACCGGAGTAGCCGCGGGCATGCTCGCCCCGGCGGGCGAGGCGTCCTGGGGCGAGGAGGGCCTGCTCGCCTTCAACCTCGAGTCCCTGCGGCGCTGGCGCGACTTTGCCACGGAGCTCGAGGCGGCAGCCGGCATCGAGGTGGGATTCGCCGCGCGCGGAGCGCTCCATGTCGCGCTCGACCGCGATGAGGCGGAGGAGCTCCGCCGTCGCTATGAGCTTCACCGGCGTCTCGGGATCTCGTCGGAGTGGTTGACCGGTCGTGCCTGCCGGGAGCTCGAACCGGGGCTCGCCACCGCGGTTTGCGGCGGCGCGCGTGTCTCCGGCGAAGCGAGCGTTGATCCCAGGCGGGTGGCGGCGGCGCTGCTGGCGGCGCTGGAGCGAGAGGGGGTGCCGATCCACGCGGGGGCGGAGGTGATCTCGGCTCGGCGAGACGGCTCCACCTGGCGCTTGGAGATGAAGGACGGAGGGGCTTTCACCGCGCCGCACCTGGTTGTGGCCGCGGGCTGCTGGTCCGGCAGCCTGGAGTGGATCCCAGCCGCGGCACGGCCGCCGGTGCGCCCCGTCAAGGGTGAGATCCTGACTCTGCGGGGATCGGCGAGCGAACCGGCCTGCGAGGGGATCGTCGCCGGAGACCGGGTGTATCTGGTGCCTCGCGCGGACGGGCGCCTGATCGTCGGGGCAACCGTCGAGGAGCGCGGCTTCGACACCACGGTCACGGCGGGCGGCGTCCACGAGCTGCTGCGGGAGGCCTACCGGTTGATCCCGGAGATCGCGGAGCTGGAGCTGCTCGAGGCGACGGCCGGCCTGCGGCCGGGCAGCCCCGACAATGCCCCCCTGATCGGACCGGGCGGGGCCGACGGCCTCCTGATCGCCACCGGGCACTTCCGGAACGGCGTGCTGCAGGCCCCCCTGACCGCGGACTGCATAGCCGCCCTGCTCGGCGACGAGGATCCTCCAGTTGACCTGAGGCCGTTCTCGCCTCAGCGATTCGCGGGGCGTTCCTCCCAGACCGCCGTGGAGGTCGCGTGAAGGTCGAGCTCAACGGCACGTCCGTGGCGCTCCCGGACGACGCAACGGTTGGGATCGCGATCCAGGCGTCGGGCGCGGCAGCCGAGCAGCGCGGCGTGGCGGTGGCGGTGGACGGCGAGGTCGTGCCGCGCAGCGAGTGGGAGGCCACTCGGCTTCGGGAGGGGCAGAGCATCGAGGTGCTCGCCGCGATCCAGGGTGGCGCGGAGAACGGCTTCGAGCTCGGCGGACGCAGCTGGGGGTCACGGCTGATCGTCGGGACAGGGGGCTTTCGCTCCCTCGACCAGATGGAGGAGGCGCTGATCGCGTCGGGAACCGAGATCGTCACAGTGGCGCTGCGGCGCGTGGACCCCGAGGCCGAGGGGTCGGTGCTCGACCTGATCCGCAAGCTCGACCTGTTCGCGCTCCCCAATACGGCGGGGTGCTACACCGCCCGGGACGCGATTCGCACCGCCAAGCTGGCGCGAGAGGCGTTCGAAACCGATTGGGTGAAGCTCGAGGTGATCGGCGACGATCGCACCCTTCTCCCGGACGCCGTGCAGCTCGTCGACGCCGCCGAGACCCTGGTCGACGACGGGTTCACGGTTCTCCCCTACACAAACGACGACCCGATCCTCGCTAGGCGGCTGGAGGAGGTGGGTTGCGCAGCGGTGATGCCGCTCGGCTCCCCGATCGGCTCCGGGATGGGGATCCGCAACCCCTACAACGTGCGGATCATCGCCGAGCGAGCCGGCGTCCCAGTCATCCTCGACGCGGGAATCGGCACCGCTTCGGACGCCGCGCTTGCCATGGAGCTGGGCTGCGACGGGGTGTTGCTGGCCAGCTCGGTCTCGAGGGCCGAGGATCCGGCTGGGATGGCGACCGCGATGCGGGCGGCCGTGGAGGCGGGCTGGAGGGCCCGTCAAGCCGGGCGCATCCCTCGCCGGCTGCACGCGGAGGCGTCGACCCCCCTCGAGGGCCAGCCGGACTTCTCCTAGCGCCTGGCGCGACCCGCGATCCGGTCGATGCCCTCGCCGACCGCGCCGAAGGTCCATCCCACTCCGTGAGCGGCGCGATTGACGAAGGAGTCGTCGATGGGGGCCGCGGTTCGGTCCGGATCCGTGCCGAGCTCCACTGCGCCCTCGCGGGCGGCACTGAGCACAGACTCGAATCGCCCTGCCCACGCCTCGCAGAACCCGGCCTGGTCGTGGTCATCCCGTGCGCGGGCCAGCTCGGCGAGCTGTCGGAGAAGTGTCGTCAGATGGTCCGCGTCGAGTACCGCGAACCGGGCGACCATGCCGGTGTCGCCACCGCGGTCGGTGACGGCCGTGCGCAGATCGGCGAACCGGGCGCCGATCCCCTGGGCCATCGGCCAACCCCGCAACCCGTAGATCTCGGTTCGTGGCCGGAGCTCATCGATCAGCTGCTCGGCCTGGGCGGCGCCCTCCTCGAGGGCTTCGCCG
>DATBFS010000154.1:0-13865 GCA_036558385.1 Solirubrobacterales bacterium
CGGGGTGCCGACGTTCCCGGCCACCGCAACGGGCTGGCCGGCGGTTCGCCATAGGTGGCCCAGGAGCTCGGTCACGGTCGTCTTGCCGTTGGTCCCCGTGACGGCCACGAACCGGTTCTCCAGAAGCCTCCAGGCCAGCTCCAGCTCTCCGACGACGGTCACGGAACGCTCGCGCGCCGTCGCGACGACCGGGGCCTCGGTCGGCACGCCGGGGCTCTTGACCAGGCAGCGAGCGCCTTCCAGCAGCTCCAGCCCGTCGGTGCCCAGGCGCGCCTCGACCCCGGCCTCGCGGAGTGTGTCGGCTCCCTCGGGGGAGCCGGAATCGCACCCCGCCACCTCCTCCCCGCGCCCCGCAAGCAGCCGCGCGGCGGCCTGGCCGGAGCGGGCGAGACCGACGACCAGGTACGGGCCGCCGGGCAGCGGCGGTCTGCTTCCGGTCACCCGATTGAGTTCTGGTAGAGCGTGTAGCCGATCCCCGCGCACACCGCGGCCACGATCCAGAAGCGGAGCATGATCTTCGTCTCCGACCAGGCCATCATCTCGAAGTGATGGTGCACCGGGGCCATCAGCAACACGCGGCGGCGGAACATCTTGAAGCTGAGCACCTGGACCGCCACCGAGAGGGCCTCGATCACGAAGATCCCGCCCAGGATGATCAAGAGGAGCTCGGTCTGGGTCATCACCGCCAGCGCCCCGATCGCCGCCCCGAGCCCCAACGAGCCCGTGTCGCCCATGAAGATCGCGGCGGGGAACGAGTTGAACCACAGGAACCCCACCGAGGCGCCGACCAGGCACGCGGAGAGGAGCGCGAGCCCCTCCTGGCCGCTCGTGATCGTGATCGCCGTGTAGGCGAGCAGCACGATCGCGCATGACCCCGCCGCGAGCCCGTCGAGCCCGTCGGTGAGGTTGACGGCGTTCGAGGCGCCCGCGATCACCAGGAAGACGAACAGCACGTAGAGCACGGGGCCGACGTAGATCTGGGCGTCGAAGACGCGGACGTCGAGGCGCGGGTCCAACCCCACCTGGTCGGTCGCCACCCACCACAGTGCCACTGCGAGCGCGATCTGCACGAGCAGCTTCCACCGCGCCGGAAGCCCGAGGGAGCGGCGCTTCGTGACCTTGATGTAGTCGTCGGCGAAGCCGAGGGCGGCGGCGCCCAGCGCGACCCCGAAGACGGCGAGGCTCTGTGTGTCGCGGGGCCCCAGCACCAGGTAGGGGACGGCGATCGCGACGAACAGGATCAGCCCGCCCATCGTCGGGGTGCCCGCCTTGGCGTGGTGCTCCTGCGGGCCCTCCTCGCGGATCTGCTGGCCGAACTCCCTCGCCCGCAGGAGCTCGATGAACCGCGGTCCGAGGAAGATCGTGATCAGCATGGCGGCCATCCCGGCGATCAGGATCTCGCCCCGATCGACCGCCGCCGACGCCACGCTGGCAACGGGAGGGCTCATCGGCCCGGGGCGGGGTGCTGAGCCCGGAGCTCGTCGCTGAGCAGCTCGAGGCCGACCGAGCGCGAGCCCTTCACCAGGACCGCGTCGCCGGGCTCGATCATCGCCTCGCAGATCGGGATGGCGGCCTCGGCGTCGGGCGCCCACGCGTCTGGCGCGTAGCCGCGGGCGAGCTCTCCGACGCCCAGGATCGGCCCGACGCCGAGCTGGCGCGCATGGGCTCCCACCTCGCGGTGGTATGCGGGGCCATCGGGGCCCAGCTCGGCCATGTCCCCGAGCACCGCGACGTGACGACCGCTCGCCTCGAGCGAGACCAGGTGGTCGAGCGCCGCGCGCATCGAGACCGGGTTGGCGTTGTAGCAGTCGTTCACGAGGAGGATTCCGGCGGGCAGCTCGATGAGCTCGCCGCGCAGGCGCGAGAAGGTTATCCCCGGGGCGCGACGCGCCATTTCGGCGATGGGCGCCCCGAGGGCAATCCCGACGGCGACGGCGGCCAGGGCGTTCGTGAGGTTGTGGGCCTCCGTGAAGGGGAACCGAAAGTCGTGCTCCCCGTCCGGCGTCCCGATCCGCGTCTCGAGCGAGCGCCGGTCGCGGCGCTCGGTGAGCGCGAACACGTCGCCGCCCGCGCCGAAGGTGATCGTCACCAGGTGCTCGTGGAGGTGCGGCTCCAGGGCCTCGGCGTCGGCGGGCACCACGGCGCGGCCGCCCCTGGACAGCCCCGCCAGTAGCTCCGCCTTGGCCTCCACGATCGCCTCCAGGGTGCCGAGCAGCTCCAGGTGGACGGGGCCGATGTTGGTGATCGCCCCGACGTCCGGCTCCGCTATTCCACACAGCTCGGCGATCTGCCCGCGGCCTCGCATAGCCATCTCCAGCACCAGCACCTCGGTCTCCGGCGGCGCGGCCAGGACGGCCAGGGGCAAGCCGATCTCCGTGTTGAAGTTCTCCGGGCTGGCGTGAACCCGCATCGGCAGGATCGCGTGGCAGATGTCCTTGACCGAGGTCTTGCCCACCGAGCCGGTTATGCCCACCACCGGGCAGCCGAGCTCCCGCCGCCAAGCGCGGGCGAGGCGCTGAAGGGCGGCCAGCGGGTCGTCGGCGGCCAGCACCCACCCTGAGCCCTCGCGGGCGATGGATGCCGCCCGTTCCGGCCCGACCACCACGCCCCAGGCCCCCGCCTCGAGCGCCGCCGCGGCGTACTCGCCGCCCTGGGCGCGTTCCCCGCGCAGGCCGAAGAAGAGGTCGCCCGTGAGCACCTGCCGCGAGTCGACCGCCGCCCTCGAGGGGCGCCCGCCCGCGCCCGCGCGGACCACCTCCGCCCCGGTCGCGTCCGCGATCCGATCGGGGGAGAGCTCGATCAAGCCTCGGACCCGGTGCGGAGCCGTCGAAGCTCCTCGATGGTCACCTGGCGATCGTCGAAGGGGACCTTGCGCCCGGCCTCGAACTCCTGTCCCTGCTCGTGGCCCTTGCCGGCGACCACCACCGTGTCCCCGCCCTCGGCCCCCTCGAGGGCGAGGGCGATCGCCCGGCGTCGATCGGGCTCGACGTGGACGCCGTCGGCGCCTTTCGGGACGCCGGCCAGGATCTCGTCGATGATCGCCTCCGGCCGCTCGGAGCGGGGGTTGTCGGAGGTCACGACGCAGGAGTCCGCGAGGCGCGCCGCGATCTCCCCCATCAGCGGGCGCTTCTCGCGGTCGCGATCCCCGCCGCAGCCGAAGACCGTGATCAGCCGGCCCTCGGTCAGCTTGCGGGCGGCGCGGAGGACGTTCTCCAGCGAGTCGGGCGTGTGCGCGTAGTCGACCAGGACCGCGAACGGCTGCCCGGCGTCCACCGGCTCGAAGCGCCCGGGGACGCGACCCGCGTCGGCGAGCGCCGCGGCCGCCGCATCGCTCGGCACGCCGAGCGCGTGGCAGGCCCCCATGGCGGCGAGCGAGTTCTCGACGTTGAAGTGGCCGGGAAGCGGGGTGCGAACCGCGACGTCCGCGTCCGGCCCGACGCACCGGAAACGCGAGCCCGCCGCGTCGAATCCGACGTCGAGGGCGCGAAAGTCAGCGCGATCGTCACCGCGGGGCGAGAACGTGATCAGGGGAGGCGACCCGGTCTCGGCCAACTCCGCCGCGATTCGGGCGCCGTACGGATCGTCCAGGTTGACGACCGCGGCTCCCGGCTCCGACAAGAAAAGGCGCCGCTTGGCCTCGAAGTAGTCCTCCATGTCGCGGTGAAAGTCCAGGTGGTCCTGGGTGAGGTTGGTGAACACGGCGACTGCGAACCGGACGCCGGCCGTTCGCCCCAGCGCCAGCGCGTGCGAGCTGACCTCCATCGCGCATGCCTCGTCTCCCGCCTCGAGCATGCGGCGGAAGGTCGCCTGGAGGTCGATCGCCTCCGGCGTCGTGCGCTCAACCTCCTCCTCCGAGGAGCCGACCACCTGCTTGACGGTCCCGAGCAGGCCCGTCTGGGTCCCCTGGGCCTCCAGCACGTGACGAACGAGGAACGCGGTGGTGGTCTTCCCGTTGGTGCCGGTGATCCCGGCAACCCGAAGCTTCGCCGTGGGGTCGCCCCAGTACTGGACCGCGATCGGGGGCATCGCCGCGCGCGCGTTCGGAACGCGGACCTGGGTCACTCGAACGCCCAGGGGCCGCTCGACCACGAGGGCGACGGCCCCGGCTTCGACGACCCGCTCGGCGAAGTCGTGGCCGTCCGAGTGCTGGCCGCGGACGCAGAAGAACAGGTTGCCGGGCTCGACGCGGCGGCTGTCGTAGGCAAGCCCGGTGATCTCGACGTCACGATCCCCGGCGATCTCGGCGACGTCGGCGCCGGCGAGCAGCTCGCGGAGCTCCATCGCGGCGATTCTAGGGCGCCGTCGAGGACGCTCCGGGTTGGTCCGGCGGGATCTCGAGGTAGGGGAGCGCGAACTTCGCGATGTCGCCGAACGCGGGCGCCGCGACGGCACCCCCGTAGTAGTTGCCGCCCTGCGGTTCGTCGACGACCACGGCCACCAGAAGCCGCGGGTCTTGTGCGGGCGCGAAGCCGACGAAGGAGGCGATGAACCGCGAGTCCGAGTAGCCGCCGTTCACCGCCACCTGCGCGGTCCCCGTCTTGCCCGCGAGCGTGTACCCCGGGACGCTGACCTCGGAGGCGGTCCCGCCGGGCTCCAGCACGCCCTCCAGCATCTGCCGCAGCTCAGCCGCCGTCCGGGCGCTGATCACCCGGGTGCCGGAGGGCTCGGAGACCGGGTCGTCGCCCTCGTCGAGCACCAGCTGCGGCGGCCGAAGGATGCCGCCATCGGCGATCGCGGAATAGGCGGCGGCCATCTGGATGGGCGTGACGGAGAGGCCCTGCCCGATCGGCAGGTTGCCCATCGTCGACCCCGAGAACGGGCACGACTGCTTGTCGCAGCGAGCGTTCGGGTTCGGGATGATGCCCGCCTCCTCACCCGGGAACTGCACGCCGGTCGGGCCCCCGAACCCGAACTTCCGCACCCAGTCGTAGAAGTGCTGCGCGCCGAGCTCGAGGCCGATCTTGACCGCGCCGACGTTCGACGACTGCGCGAGGATCTGGGCCACGGAGAGCGTCTCCGCGCCACGGGACTCCGCGTCGGTGATCGTCCGGTCGGCGACCTGCAGCTCGATGGGCAGGTAGAACGGGGTGCTCGGGGTGACCAGGTGCTGCTGCAGCGCCCCGGCCACCGTGAACGCCTTGAAGGTCGATCCCGGCTCGTACGTGAACGCCGTGGCCATGTTCTTGAGATCGGCGGACGTGGCGTCCTCGAGGTCGTTCGGGTCGACCGTCGGATAGTTCGCCATCGCCAGGATCTGGGAGTTCTGCGGGTTCATCACGATCGCGGTGGCGCCCTTGGGCTGGTACATGGAGCCCAGGTTGGCCAGCACCTGCTCTGTCCGCGCCTGGATCTCGGCGTCGATCGTCAGCTTCAGGTCCTGCCCGTGCTCGGCGCTCGAGGTCGTGTTGCGCTCGATCTCCTTGCCCAGCCCGTCAACGGTCACCGCGCGCTCGCCGCTGGCGGCGCCGAGGAGGTCGTCGTCGGCCGCCTCGAGCCCGGTGAGTCCCTGGTTCTCGGTCCCGACCGTGCCGATCACCTGGGTGGCGAGCTTGCCCTCCGGATAGATCCGCCGCGTCGACGGGACCGTGGAGATCCCCGTGATCGCGAGCTTGCGCACCTGCTCCGCGGTCGCGAGGTCGACCTCCCGGGCCAGGTAGGCGAAGCCCGAGGACCGGTCGCCGAGGCTGTGATCGAGGTCGGAGCGGGAGACGTGCAGCACCGGGGCCAGGCGGCGCGCCGCCGCCGATGGGTGCTCCACCTGGTAGGGCGTCGCGACCACGTCCGCGGCGTCCTCCGAGACGGCGAGCTCCCTCCCCCTTCGGTCCAGGATCCGGCCGCGCTGGCCGGGGATCGTCACGGTCTGGGTGTGCTGGCTCTGGGCGTCGGCGCCCAAGGACCCGCCCTGGATCCCCTGCACCCAGGCGGCTCGCCCGACCGCGAGACAGAACAACAGCAGGAAGCAGGCGAACAGCAGGCCGATTCGCCGCTCGATCACGGCGCCGGCACTTCGGTCGGGGCAGCCTCCGGCCCGGGCGCGTACGAGCCGCCGGCCGTCAACTCCCCCGTGGCGAGCCGCTTGGCAGCGGTCGCCGCGTCGCTCGGCTTCGGGCGAAGGTAGGAGATCGAGCCGGGCTCCGGGACGATCATGCCGAGGCTCGTCGCCTCGGCCTGGATGCGCTGGTCGGAGGCGCCCGCCTCGGCGAGCTGTCCGCGCAGGATCGAGATCTCGCGCTTCAGCGCGTCGGCCTGCTTGCCCGTCTTGCTCGCGGAGGCGTTGAAGCTGAGCGCGAGGACGTTCAGGGCCACGATCCCCACCAGCAGCGTCGTCAGAGCGCCGATCCAGAGCCGCCCGCGCGTCAGGCGGCGGACGAGCCCGGACTCCGCAAGGCCCGAGACCGCGCCGGCCGTCCGGCCGACCGCGAGGGGCACGAGCCGCGCGGGCATCGGCGTCGCCGGCCGGCGTCGGGGCCGGGCCACCGGCCTCGACCGACCGGGCCGTTTGGGCTCAGCGCGGCGCCGCGGCGGGGGCTGGACCCTGGGACGAGGGCGACGCGCCGGCGCCGTGGCGGCGGCGGGGCGGGCTGCGCTTGCCGCGGGAGCCGCCATCAGGTCCCCCTAGCTTCGCCGTCGGCTCGCTCGCCCCTCGTCAGCTTCCTCGCCACCCGCAACCGGGCGGAGTGCGAACGGGGGTTGCGCTCGATCTCCTCGGGTGTGGCCGCCAGGGCCCTCCGGGTCATGAGCTCCGCCCTCGGCTCGCCGCCGCACCGGCACTCCGGCAGCTCCGGCGGGCAGACGCACCCGCGTGCGAGCTCGCCGACAAAACGCTTCACCCGGCGGTCCTCGAGGGAGTGGAAGGAGATGGCCGCCAGGCGACCCCCTTCGCGCAGCAGGTCCCAGGCCGCTGGGAGAGCCTGGTCGAGCTGGTCGAGCTCGTCGTTGACCGCGATCCGAATCGCCTGGAAGGTCCGTTTGGCCGGGTGGCCGCGTCCGAAGCGATAGGCGGCCGGCACGGCCGCCCTGATCGCCTCGACGAGCTCCGCGGTGGTCTCGAGCGGACGCCGGCGCACGATCTCGACGGCGATCGACCGCGCGTGGCGCTCCTCCCCATAGGAGCGGATGACCCCCGCCAGCCGGTCCTCGGGCCACTCGTTGACGACGGTCGCGGCGGACAGGCCGAGCTCGGGATCCATGCGCATGTCGAGGGGCGCGTCGTAGGTGTAGGAGAACCCCCGCTCCGCGGCGTCGAGCTGCAGCGAGGAGATGCCGAGGTCCATGTAGACGAGGTCGGCGAGGAGCCCCTCGGCGCGCAGCCTCCCCAGGGCGTCGGCGAAGTCGGCGCGAACGAATACGAGCTCGCAGTCGACCTGGGTGGAGAGCTCTCGTGCGCGCTCCTCCGCGGCGGGGTCGCGGTCGATGCAGACGAGCTTGCCCGCGGGGCCCAGGCGCTCGGCCACGAGGCGAGCGTGGCCGCCCCCGCCGAAGGTGCAGTCGACCGCGGTCTGGCCGGGACGCGGATCGAGCAGGTCGATCAGCTCCGACGAGAGGACCGCGACGTGCTCAGTGGGCATGTAACTCAGTGTGGCTACCTCGGGCACGTGACCTCCGCTCGTCAGCCGCCCGTGCCGCCGGCCAACTCCTCGGCGATCTCCGCCGCGGTCGCGTCGATCTCCGCGTCGTGGGTTGCCCAGGCCTCGGTGTTCCAGATCTCGAGATGGTCGGCGACGCCGATCACCACGCATGGGCCCTCGGGCAGCGCCGCGTGCGCGATCAGATGCTGGGGGATGCGGACGCGGCCCGCTGAATCGAGCGTCTCGTCGTGCGAGCGGCCGTGGAAGCGCCTTCTCATCATTCGCCCGTGGCGGCTCAGCGGATTGAGCTCGGAGAGGACGTGCTGCTCGAAGCGTGCGTAGTCCGCCGTCGGATAGACCTCGACGCAGGGGTCGAGGCCGGCGCACAGAACCACTCCATCGGCGAGCGCCGCTCGAAACCGGGCCGGGACCGTGAGCCGGTCCTTGGAGTCGAGGTTGTGCTCGTAGTGACCGCGAAACGCCAACCGTGGGGTCCTCTTCGAAGAGAAGTTGGACCGGAGTGGCGAGGTGGGAGGAGCCTCGCCACCCCGGTCCCTGGGTCAGATCGAATCGCCACGCTATCCCACTCAGCCCCACTTTGCAACACAATCTGGTCGCAAATGGGACACGGTCCGTCGGACGGAATTGCTACTCGGGGCACCGTGGCCCGAGGATCGGCTTGTTGAAGCCGTTTGCGGCCACCCGTCCGGCCGGCGTGCGATCCACCCCCGACGGCGGGATCTGCAAGCGGCGTTGCAGCTAGAGGCCCCCGACGAGCGCGTCGGCGTGGGCGATGAGGGCCGCGCAGATCATCAGGAGCACGGAGGGGACGAGCACCAGCGCGACGACGAGCTGGATCTTGG
Organism: Solirubrobacterales bacterium; assembly: GCA_036558385.1. Taxonomy (GTDB): domain Bacteria; phylum Actinomycetota; class Thermoleophilia; order Solirubrobacterales; family 70-9; genus AC-56. The sequence goes on from DATBFS010000154.1 coordinate 8,432, forward strand.
GCGCCGCCCTGGCGGCGCGTTCCTCGATCCGCCGGGACGCGTCGCGCCGCAGCGACGTCGCCTGCCGCTGCAGCTGGTCGGCGAGGGGCGAGCCGAAGCGTCGGGAGCGCTCGAGCGCCGCCGACAACGCACCGAGTCCCGCGCCGAGCCCGTCGCCCGCGGCGTTTCGCCGCCGGAGCTCTGCGATCGCCTCGCGCTGCGGCGCGCCGCACTCGATCTCGGCAGCAGCGATCGCGAGCTCGTCAGCGAGCGGCCCGGCGGCGGTCTGAGCGATCTCCGCGAGGACGGTGGAGGCGCTGCGTCCCGCCCCGGTCCCGACCGCGATCAGGTCGAGCGCCTCCGGCAGCGCGGCGACGAGCCTGGCTCGACGCCGTCGCGCCGCGCGCTCCAAGAGAGCCTCCGGCGCGACGAATCCCGCCGCGGGCAACGCGAGCGCCACGACGATCGACAGTCGCCCCGGCACCGCCGGGGACGCGAGCGCCGCGAGGAACGCGCCGCACAACACCCCCGCGCCTTTTCCCGCGAGCACGACGCCGACCGGCACCCGGCCCGCTAGTCCCGCTCGCTCCAGGCGCTGCGGAAGGCGAAGCCAGATCGCCGCCGACGCGACCGAGCGGGCACGGCCCCCGGTGGCCGACGTGAGCGCCCTTCGAGCCAGGCGGCCGAGCTGTTCGCCTCTGCTCCCCGCGAGCTCCCAGAGGGCGGCCGCGGCCAAGAGCACCGCGACCCCGACCAACGCCCCGGCGCTCATGGATCCTGGATTCGCGACAACCGGCGGATCGCGGCGAAGCCGAGGAGCTGCAAGGCCACGGCGGCCGCGAGCAGCGCGGCGGACACCGAGTTGGACAAAAGCTCCGAGACGAAACCCGGCTCGACGAGCTCCGCGAACACCGCCGCTCCCGTCGGCATCGCCACGACCAGCATCCCGGTGAGGCGCGCCTGCGCCGTGGCGGAGCGCGCATCGGCGGCCACCCGATCGCGCTCGCCGGCCGAGACCGCAAAGCGTCGCAGGAGCCCGGCGAGATCGCCGCCGCTGAGCTCCTGGGAGCGCAGCGCCGTGGCGAACGAGTCGACCCTGGCGGAACGCAGGCGCGCCTGGAGGGCGGCGAGGGCCTCGGCCGTGGAGGCCCCGACCTCGAGATCGGCTCGAACCCGGGCGAGCTCCGCCGCGGGCGGTCCCTCGACCGAGGCGGCCGCTGAGGCGAGCGCGCCGCGCGTCGACCGACCGCCGGCCAGCGCATCCGCGACGGCCGTTGCGACCTGCGGAAGCCCGGCCTCGACGGAGCTTCGGTAGCGCGCCCGGCGGGCGGCGAGGATCCATGCGACGGCGCCCGGGCCGGCGAGCGCCAGTATGGCGGCCGGAGCGGGGCCCACGATCAGGAGCCCAGCGGCTCCCGCGGCCGCGGTCCCGAGAGCGGCCAACCGCCGGCGCTCGACCTCCGTCGGCGCGTATCCCTCGCGACCCGCCCGAAGGAGCGGCTCCACCGCTCGGGCGAGCCATCGCCCCAGGGCGGGACTCGCGACAACGGCCTCGCGTGCGGCCAAGGCCGCCGTCCCGCCCGCGGCCGCGCCGAGGAAGACCGGCACGGCGACGACCCCGCTCGTCAACGGCTCCACGCCTCCCGGACCCCTACGCCGCCGAGTGCTTCTGTGACCTCTCCCACCTCGACCACATGGCGTGCGCCCCCGGGGGTCCGGGCCATGTGCACGACGACCTCGATGCCCCGGCGAACCTGCTCGCGGATCGCGTCGTGCGGGAGGCCGACGCCCGCCATCAGGGACAGGGTCTCGATCCGCCGCAGGGCGTCCGCCGGCGAGTTCGCGTGGACCGTCGAGAGCGCGCCCTCGTGTCCGGTGTTGAGCGCCGTCAGAAGATCGAGCGCCTCGCGGCCTCGGACCTCCCCGATCACGATCCGATCCGGGCGCATCCGGAGGGCGTTTCGCAAGAGGTCCCTGATCGTGACCTCTCCCCTCCCCTCCACGCTGGGCGGCCGGCTCTCGAGCCTGACCACGTGGGGCTGGCTCAGGCGCAGCTCGGCCGCGTCCTCGATCGTGATCACCCGTTCCCCCGGACGGATGAAGGTCGAGAGCGCGTTCAGGAGCGTCGTCTTGCCCGACCCGGTGCCGCCGGAGATCAGGATGCTTCGGCGGGCCTCGACCGCGCTCTCGAGCAGATCGCTGAGCTCGGGCGTCAGGGTGCCGGAGGCCACCAGCTCCGCGGGGTCGGGACGCGCCGCCGTGAAGCGGCGGATCGACAGCATGGGGCCGTCGACGGACAGCGGAGGGATCACGACGTTGACCCTCGACCCGTCGGACAGCCGAGCGTCCACCATCGGGCTGAGCTCGTCCACTCGACGGCCGAGCGGCCCCAGGATCCGCTCGATCGCGTCCCGCAGGGCCGATTCGGACGCGAACCTCACCTCGGTTGGCTCGATCCGGCCGCCGCGCTCGATGAACACCTGGTTCGGTCCGTTGACCATCACCTCCTCCACCGCGGGGTCGGCGAGCAGTTCCTCCAGCGGGCCCAGCCCGACCGTGTCGCGGAGGATCAGCTCTTTGACCTGCAAACGGCGCCCCTCCGAGAGCACGGCGGCGCGCTCTGACACCAGCGCGACCACCGCGCCCTCCAGATCGCCCTCCCCCGCGATGCCCGCGATCGCATCGGCACGCCGCCGCTCCACCAGACGCCGCCGGAGGTCGGCGGCCAGCGCCTCCGCGTGCCGATCGGCAACGGCCATGCCAAGCCAACCCCCGGCGGCCGCGGCGCGCCCCCGCGGTAGGCTCGGGCGAGTGGCGAAGATCGAGGTCCGCGAGGCCGACATCACGAAGCTCGAGGTCGACGCGATCGCCAACGCCGCCAACACGGGCCTGCGCCACGGCGGTGGCGTTGCCGGCGCCATCGTGCGGGCCGGCGGGCGAGCGATCCAGGACGAGAGCGACGAGCTCGCGCCCGTCGAGCTCGGCGAGGCGGTTTCAACCTCCGCCGGCGAGCTCCCGTCGAGGTGGGTGATTCACGCGGCGACGATGGAGCTCGGGGGCCCGACCTCGGCCGAGATCATCCGCGCTGCAACGCGGAACACGCTGGCCAGGGCGGACGAGCTGGGCGCCACCTCGCTCGCGCTGGTGGCCTTCGGCACGGGGGTGGGCGGCTTCCCGCTCCCTGACGCGGCGCGGATCGAGGTCGAGGAGGTCGACCGGCACCTGGAAGGCGACAGCGGCCTCGAACTGGTCGTCTTCGCGGTCTTCGGCGCCGACGCCAAGCGGGCATTCGACGCGGAGGTCGCCCGCCTGCGCTGAGCTCAGGCCACCAGGTCGGCCGCGAGCACGAGGATGGCGATCGTCTGAAGCAGCATCAGCGCCGAAACGATCCCCGACAGGACCGCGGTGCGCCGCAGCCGAAGCGCGAGGTCGCGGTCGGTGGGAGCGCTCAGAAGCGCCTCGCGCAGGCGTCCGATCCGAGGGCCGAGGACGAGGCTGTGAAGCGCCGCCTCGACCACTACGAGCGCGAACAGGATGATCTTCGCGAGCAGGAGTCGCCCGTACGAGGTGTCGACGAGGGCGCTCCAGCTGGCGAGGCGATCGGACGCCATGTCCGCGCCGGTCGCCGCCAGCAGCAGCGCCGCGCCGGCGGCCAGGATGGCGAACCGGCGGCCCAGCACGCGGAAGAACTCGATGCGCTCGGCATCGGGAATCGTCCGCCGCGCAACCCCGGCCGCCACTCCCAGGAAGACGAGGCCGCCCGCCCAAACCGCGGCGGCGATCAGATGGATCGAACGGATGGCCACGTCCACCGAGGCCACGAACCTATCGGGAAGGTGATCGGATGCGCCCGCACCTATCGCGGGATCAGCACGACCTGGCGCGCGAAGTTCTGCGCATGGATCAGCCGCAGGGCCTCGGGTCGAGTGAGGGCGAGCGTCGCGGTGGACGTGGCGGAGCTCGGGCCGGGAAGGTCGACGCCGGCCGCATCCGCGCCTTGGCTCAGCGCCAGCAGCTCGACGCCCTCGGCCGCGACGTAGGTCCGTCCGCGGCCTCCACCGAGTCCGGGCTCGGTGGTCACGATCACGTCGACCCTGGCGCCCTGGAGGTCTCGGCCGGTTGCCGCGAGCGCCTCGGTCCCCGTGACCGAGATCTGCACCGGCTCGCGGCCCTCGGCCAGCCTCGGGCCGCGTGGACGGCGGTTCGCATGCGGAGCCCGCAGCTGGGCGGCCAGCAGGTAGGCGCCCGCCGGGATCCGCGCCGCGGGCACGCGCCCGATCGCCTGCTCCGGTGCCGACAGGGCGCCGGGGGGCACGAAGCGCGCTGGCATTCGCCGGACGTCCAGTAGCCGGTCGGCGTCCGCCGGACGAAGCGCCCGGCCCGACGGGAGAGCCTCTCGGGCGACGACCGCGGGGCCCAGAGGCCCCAACTCGCTCTCGAGGTCGGTGCGATAGCCGCCCGCGACGGCCGCCGCCAGCCCGGCACACGCGAGCGCCGCGCATCCGAACCCGACCGCGCGTGCGCGGCGGCTCACCCGCTGCGCCCGGCCACCCCGCCCCGCCCTCGGCTGTCCTCGGGCATGAGCGCCGGCGCCCGTCCGGGGCTCGAGCGCCGGGCGGCCGATCCGACGGCCGTCCTGGGGGCGAACGGGAGCTCGAGGATCGCCGTGGTGCCGGTCGGCCCGGTCCGCAGGAGGAATCGGCCACCGTGCTCGGCGGCGATCGCGGAGACGACTCGCAGCCCGTGGCCGTGGCGCGGGTCGACGTTGCGTCGTCGGGCCGAGCGAGGGCCACTGTCGGCCACCGAGATCCTGACCCCGCCCGCGGACGCCGATGCCTCCACCCGGACGCGAAGCCCTCCGTGGAGGATCGCGTTGTGGATCAGGTTGTCGAGCGCCTGCCCGACGCGTTCGGGCTCCACCATCACCAAAGCAGCCCCCGCCCGCCAGCGCATGATCAGGGAACGGTGGGACGCGGCTGCCACACCCCGCCATCGCTCGACGGCGGACTGGACGAGCGCGCGGCAGGCGACCGGGCGCGGGGCGAACCTGCGAGGGCCGCCGTTGACGGCGCGATCGAGGTCGCCGAGAGCCGCCAGCGTGACGTGGACGGCGCCCGAGCCTGGGTCTCGCCACGCCGGCGACGAAAGGACCAGCTCCTGGAGGGGCCGCCTCAGCTCGTGGAGGGCGAGGTTCAACGAGGCGCGGAGCCGCGCCTCGCGGGCTCGTTGGCCGACAAAGAGCGCCGCGAGCGCGACCCCGATCGGCCAGCCCGCCGCCTGGAGCTCCGCCGGCACGCCGATGTGCGCGAATCCCATCGGCCCCTCAACGATCGATCAGGCGGTACCCGACTGCCTGATGGGCTTTTTGGACCCATCCCTGTGGGCGTGGAGGGAGGCGCCATCGGCTGAGCCCTGAGACGCGCGGAGCCCGAGCCAATTGTCACCGGGACTCGGG
>DATBFS010000155.1:0-29666 GCA_036558385.1 Solirubrobacterales bacterium
GCCACGCGTCCCACATCCGCCGCACCGTCTCCACGTTCTCCTGCGACATCGCCCGCGCAGTATCTCGGCTAGGGGGGTGGGGAATGCCCACTTCGCAGCTCTTCCGGGCCGCCGAGTGGCTCGTCGCGCGGGCCAAGGAAAAAAATGCTCTCCGCATGGGGACCCACCCATGACTCTCGTCAGGACCGCGCGCCGGAGACTGTCTGGGCACAGTCTGAGGCGACCCGATTACCGTGCCGTCTGACGCGCCGCGACATACTGCGCGGGCACTGTCGCAGGAAAGCGAAAGGAGACTTCCGATGCGCGGCATCTTTCGAATCGGCGGCTACGTGGCCTGCGCCATCCTGATCATTGGAGGAATCGGCGCGATCGTGGCTGGACTGATTGGCCACCACGAAGTGGCCCACCAGGTTCAGCGGGAGAAGATCACCGGCACCCCGGACATGACGCCGAGCGGCATCCAGGCGGAGGCAAGAAAGGCCGGGCTGACCGACATCGACGTCCCGGATTGCAGCGTGGCTAACAAACCGATCGATAGCGGCGCCCGGGCTTACTGCTTCGCCTCGTACATGCGCATCCACGCGCTGTTGGATACCGGCGGGTTCACCTACTCGCAGATGGGCCAGTACCAGGAGAAGCCTGGGACACCGAAGAGCCAGCTCGCACCCGGCGGCGGGACCAGCAACGAGAAGTTCGCCGTCATCGACCCGAAGACCAAGGAACCGGCCCCGAACACCGCTCGCAACATCTGGGTCACCGAGACGGCGCTCTCGACCGCGCTCGATACGAGCTTCTTCGCCACGGCCGTCGCGGACTTCGCGATCGTGATGGGCGGAGCGCTGATCCTGATCGGGATCGGCTTGCTGCTATTCCTGCTCGGCGTCATCGCCCCTCGACGGGAGACGGTGGGACCCTCCTAGACGCCGTCGCAGCCCACTCATGATCAGTCGGTCGGTGGTTCGAGTCCAACCCGGCCCACTGGGAAGCCCCCGTCACGCAGCCCGGCGGCTTCGAGGGCGCTCTCGAGGTCTCGTCCCCACTCGAACCGGGCGATTCGCCCCTCCCGCAGGCTCCAGCTGTGGGCCTCCTCCTGCACCAGGTCGGTGTGGCTTCCCCGGCTGCGCGTGTACCAGCTCACGGCGGCCACGACGACATCGCCGCAGTCGAAGAGCTCGTGGAGCTCGTGCCTGGAGCTCTCCCAGACCTCACCGAAGGCGCGCATCGCCCGCACCACCTCGACCGGCCCGCGGCGTACGCCCGGTTCGACGGCGTCCGGCGGGTTCACGTACTCGATATCCGGGGTGGCAAGCTCCAGGAGCCATTCCGGGTCCTCGTCGATCAGCCCCTCGCGGTAGATGCGGCGAACGATCTCGACGTTCTCGGACGCCTCGCACATGCCGCGCAGTATCTCGCTATGTGACGGGCCAATGGCTCCGCAGCCCGCGACCGCCCCTCTCATCAAGGAGGTCGATCGCCGTCGTAGTCGGAGCTGACGAGGAGGACCGCGGCCGAGATCATCGCGGATACGGAGGGGCAGCCTGTCAGTGTCGCAGCCGGGCGGCCTCCAGGGCCGCATCGGGCGTCAGGTACTCCGTAATCCGCAGCACCCTTCCGGCGCGGAGCTCGTGGACGTCGAACAGGCGCTGGCTGATCTCCATCCCACTGCTTCGCCCGCGGCCGTGGACTCGGATCGCGGCGACGACCATCTCCCCCGACGCCACCATCTGGTCGATCTCGTCCCAGGCGTCATCCCAGGCTTCGAGCCACCGCTCGATCCACCGGATGAGCGCGTCGTGTCCGCGAATCGGGCTCGCCTCCTCCACCGGCCGGTACTCGCAGTCGAAGTCGAAATGCGTCTCCACGTACGAAGCGATGTCGCGGCTTCTCGCAAGCCGGCTGAAAGCCGCGTAGAGGGATCTGACGGTTGCGGCGCTCTCCTGCGCGATCGGCAGGTTGATGGGCGCGACCGAAAGGCGGGGACCGCAAGCCATTGCACGGGACTACGGTCCCGGTGGCGGTGAAGGTTCACCGGCCGACCCAGACCTCGGCTGACTGGCGCCCGAGCGAGCGGGATGTTGCTCAGTCGTGCTGTCTGCCGTGCCGGCCCGACAGCCCGCGCTCGGCCGCGCCCCAGCAGTCGAAGTAGATCGGTCCCTGCGGCGTGGACCGCGCGGGGTAGACGTGCCGGTGCTCGCGAGGTGGGCGCCCGCAGGATTGGCAGCGTGGCCCGTCAGGTGTTCGGTGGATCCCCATCGTGGAAGCCTCAGCCTGGGTTTTACCCGAACGCGGGCCCGCCAACCGGACGGCGCCGAAGCCGCTCATCCGAACCTCCGCCTCGGGCGTTCCATCGCTTACCCGGCTACCTGGAAGGGTGTACCTCTTCCGCGGAGGTCCACGAGCCCCGCGCGTCTTGTGCGGATAGCATCGCGCCGGGAGCGATGCCCCGGGTTCGGGATGGACCGACGCGTCAGGCAAGGGAGCTGCCTCCTCGTGTTCGATCTGCGCGGGGGCATCGCCCCTAGCTCTGGTGCCGCGTCCGGGCCCCGCGAGCTATGCTCCCGGTGCTTTGGTGATGGTGGGAAAGGGGGGACGCTCGCGCGGGGCGATGGACGCGGTGCCCAAAGGGCTTCGCCTGCCCGCGGCCCTCGTGCTGGTGGCGCTCGCCCTGGCGCTGATTCCCGCCGGGTCCGCGTCGGCCGCCTACGTGCAGCAGCGGGCATGGGGCAGTTCCGGTACCGCCGAGGGACAGTTCGACAGCCCCCAGGGCGTGGCCACGCTCCCCGGCGCCGTGTACGTCGCCGACACCGCGAACAGCCGGATCCAGGCCTTCGATCCGCTCGGCACCTTTCTCTTCACGTGGGGCTTCGGGGTCCAGGACGGCCTCTTCAAGCGCGAGTACTGCACGAGCTCGTGCCAGAAGGGAATCCCCGGCCAGCAGTACGGCCAGGTCCACACCCCGACCGCGATCGCGGCCGCCAAGAACTACGTCTACGTCGCCGACTTCCAGACCTCGCGCATCGAGCGATTCAGCCTGAACGGCAAGGGCCCGGTCCTCAGCTGGGGATCCTTCGGCCCGGGTAACACGCAGTTCAAGAACCCGGCCGCGGTGGCCACCGATACGACCGGGCACGTGTACGTGGCGGACACCGGAAACAACCGGATCAAGAAGTTCGCCGCGAACGGCGCCTTCCTCTCCAAGTGGGGCAACGCCGGCTCGGCGGATGGCCAGGTCCAGTACCCGTGGGGCATCGCCGCGGACAACGCAGGGAACGTCTACGTCGCCGATACCTACAACAACCGGGTCGAGAAGTTCTCCGCCAACGGCAAGTTCCTCGCCAAGTGGGGCAGGCGGGGCACGGGCAACGGCCAATTCCAACAGCCCTTCGGCATCGCCACCGACAGGGGCGGAAACGTCTACGTCGCCGACACCTTCAACGACCGGATCCAGAAGTTCTCCCCGAAGGGCGTCTTCCTCGGCAAATGGGGCAAGCCGGGCTCCGGCAAGGGACGGTTCCGGGGCCCCCAGGACGTCGCCGTCGACGGGCAGGGGCACGTCTACGTCGCCGACACCAACAACCACCGGATCGTCAAGTACGCGCGCACGCCGTAGGGCGCCCGCGCGCTAGCGCTCCGGCAGCCAGCCCTCCCGGTAGGAGATCGGAACGCGCCGCTCCGGGAAGCGCCGATAGGCCTCCTCGGGTGAGTCCGTCTCGTTCTCGACGCCGGCACCATGGCGCTGGGCGAGCGCCGAGCTCGGGTAGATGACGCCGGAGTCCGGCGTGCGCGAGCCGATCATCAGGATCGCGCAGGGCCCGGAGCCGGCGCCCACGAAGACGTGCTCGGTCCACGCCGGGCAGTGCACGAAGTCCCAGGCCGCGAGGCGTCGCTCCTCGCCCTCGATCAGCAGGAGGCACTCCCCCGAGAGGACCAGGAAGTCCTCCTGCTCGTCCTCGCCGTGGTACATCGAGCTAGGTTGCCCTGGCGTGATCACCGCGAGGTTGATCCCGATGCGGGGGAAGCGCATATCGCCGGAGAACGGCGTGAAGACGCCCATGGGGCCCTCGTCCAGCCAGCGCGCCTCGCGAGCGTTGACGACGAACCAGCCCTCGCTCTCCGGCACCATGCCGGTGTCCGTGCGGCGAAGCGGAGCTTCCTCGGGCACCGCCCGAGCATAGTCGGGGGCTGGGGCCCCGGGGATGGGAGGGCCCGGCTAGCCGGGCGCGCCAACCGGCTGCGGCTCGCCACCCGAGGATCCGGCGCGCGTCAAATGGAGAGTGATCAGCACCGCCGCGACGGCATAGAACGGTGACAGCGCGATGCTGGTGACCGACTCGCCGACCCAGTCGCCTAGGAGCGGACTGGCGAACGTCCCGTGGCTGAGCGTCAACGCGGCGTTGGTGATGAGCTCGCTGGCCAGCGTGATCGGCACGAGCACCGCAAGGACGGTCCAGAATCGCCCCCGGACCAACCGCCGGCTCCGCGCGAACGACGATCTGACCGTGTCGTCCTCGATCTCGACCAGGGGGCCCGCCAGCGCGAACCAGGTGAACGCCACGACGCCCGGCACGACGAACAGCAGGAGCCCGATCGCGACGGCGATCCCGAACAGGATGTCGACCGCGATCAGCCGCCCATAGGACAGCGAGCGCGCGATCTCGAGCAGGCGGGGTCGACCTCCCCGTTCCTCGCGAGCGAGCGTGAGCGCGACGGCGCCGCTGTAGAACACCTCGCCGAGCAGGCTCGTGGTCGCCTGGACGACGAACCCGACCACTAGCGCGCCCGTCTCCAGGCTCACGAGCTCGCTCAGGTGGCTCACGTGGATCTCGCCGGCACGGTCCGCCAGCGCGCTCAGCAGGCCGATCGGCACGAACACCAGGACGCCCAGCAGAAAGAGGAAGCCCGCCTCGCGGCGGAACTTGACCAGCGTCTGTGCGTAGATCGCCCTCGCGCTCACGAGGCCGGCCACTCTAGATACACGGCCGGTACGTCGCGGCGCTCGCTACCCTGCCGCCGATGCCGGCGCCTGGCCGATCGCACCTCGCCCTCCCGATCGCACTGCTCGCCGCGACCGCGCTGCTCGCCGGCTGCGGCGGTGGCGGGGGAGGGGGAGGGGAGGACGCGACGCTCACCAAGGCGGAGCTGGTGGCGAAGGGCAACGAGATCTGCAGGCAGGGCGACCAGAAGTACACGGCGCTTCAGAAGAACCCGCCCAAGACCTCCGCGGAGGCGGCGACCCTGACGCAGAAGCTGATCGGGATCACGAACACCGAGGTGGACCGGATCCAGGCATTGAACGCCCCGGATGAGGTTCGGCCCGCGCTCGAGCGCTACCTCGAGGCACGAGAGGATGGGCTTGCCGTCCTCGAGCAGGGCCTGAAGGCCGCCGAGGACAACGACGCGCAGGCCTACGCCGCCGCGCAGGCCAAGATGGCCGCCGGCCAGGTCGATCGGCTGAAGCTCGCCCAGGCCGTGGGATTCAGCGAATGCAGCAGGCCGGGCGGATCGTCTAGCGGCGCCTAGCGAGCCAGGCGAAGCCGATCGTCATCGCCAGGTTCGCAGCGCCGGCCAGCCACAAGCCCTGCCGCGCCCCGGCGCGAGAGAAGGCCGGCGAGCGCGACCAGAGCGCGTCGGTCGCCAACTCCGTGCCCCGAAGCCAGGCGAGCGCCCACCAGTCCTCCGGCCGGTTCCGGCGCTCCGCCACGGCGTGGGCGGCGGCGAAGGTGAGCCAGATGGGTCCGCAGCGGCGAAACAGGTGCTCGGCGTCGGGTGACGGAGGCTCGTGCCCCATCACCTGAAGCGTGGCCGCGGGCGCCAGCGTCGCCGCCGATCCGAGCACCAGGTCGAAGGCCAGCATGTTGCGGTTGGTCAGGCGCAGCGCCCGCTCGACATCCACCCGACGATCCAACCACATCCGGTTAACGATCGGCGCCCTAGCAGGGAAAACCGTGGAGGGGGCGAAACATGCCGCCGTGACCAAGACGGCCACGAAGTCTCGTCCAGCCGCCTCGGGCGCCCGCGCGGCGCAGCCGCGCTCGCGGCGAAACGGTCGCGCCGGGCGGCAGAACGGCAAGACGCTCTCCGGCTACATCACCGAGCGCTTCGACGAGTTCTCCCGCTCGCAGAAGGACGTCGCCCGCTACATCGTCGATCATCTGGACGAGGCGGCGTTCCAGACGGCCGAGGAGCTCGCGCGCCGCGCCGACACCTCCTCGTCGACGGTGGTGCGCTTCTCCCAGGCGCTCGGCTTCGACGGCTATCCAGAGCTTCAACAGGCGGCGATCGAGGAGTACCGCAATCGGGTCGCCGAGCAGGACGGTCCGGGTCAGCTCTTCGACTTCGACCACTCCGAGTTCGAGGCCTCGCTGGCCGCTGAGCACGCCAACGTCGAGGAGACCGCCCGCAACCTCACCCGCGAGCAGGTCGAAGCCTGCGTCTCGGCGCTGGCCTCCGCGCAGCGGGTGATGATCATCGGCGTCGACCAGATGGCCTTCTTCGCGAGCTATCTGCGTCATCTGCTGGCGCTCCTGGACATCCGGGCGGAGGTGGTGTCGAGCCCGCGCCAGGACTCGATCACCCGTCTCAGCCGGGTGGACGACGACACGCTCGTGATCGCCTTCTCCGCCGGCCGGGCTCATCCGCTCGTCGTCCGGGCCATGAAGCTGGCCCGGCATCGCCGTGCGCACACGCTGTCGATCAGCGACGCGACGCTCTCCGACGTCGGCGAACACGCGGAGCTGACCCTCTACTACTCGTCGAACAGCCCGTCGTTCACGCGCTCCAACGCGGCGCTCCTCGCGATCGTCCAGGCCCTCGCCTACGGCGTCTACGCGCGCGACAAGGCGGCGTTCAAGGACCGCATCCGCGCCTTCAAGCTGAAGTAACTCCGCCGGCTGCTCCGCTTCGCGTCCGCTGCCGGCGGGTTCGGGCGCGTTACCTGGCGGCAGGACGTGAGCGCCTGAACCGCGACTTCGTCGCTAGCTCGGGCGGTCGGGGCGCCCGGTCCGCTTATATTGGGGGGATGAGCGAGCGGGCCACATTCCGCGTCAAGCGAGGTCTCGCCGAGATGCTCAAGGGCGGGGTGATCATGGACGTGACCACGGCCGAGCAGGCGCGGATCGCGGAAGAGTCGGGCGCCGTCGCGGTGATGGCGCTCGAACGGGTCCCCGCCGACATACGCGCTGACGGCGGGGTGGCGCGCATGGCGAGCCCGCGGGTCATCAAGGAGATCCAGGCGGCGGTGACGATTCCGGTGATGGCGAAGGCCCGAATCGGGCACTTCGCGGAGGCACAGGTGCTCCAGTCCCTCGAGGTCGACTACGTGGACGAATCCGAGGTCCTGACGCCGGCGGACGAGGCGCATCACATCGACAAGCACGCCTTCGAGGTCCCGTTCGTGTGCGGCGCCACCAACCTGGGCGAGGCGCTGCGGCGCGTGGGCGAGGGCGCCGCGATGATCCGCTCGAAGGGCGAGGCCGGCACCGGCAACATCGTGGAGGCGGTCCGTCACCTGCGTGGGATCGTGGGCGGAATCAGGCGTCTCGGAACCTTGAGCCGCGAGGAGCTCGCCACCGAGGCCAAGGAGCTCGGGGCGCCGCTGGAGATCGTGCAGGACGTGGCCGAGAGTGCCTGGCTCCCGGTGCCCCTGTTCTGCGCGGGTGGCATCGCCACGCCGGCGGACGCGGCGCTCGTGATGCAGCTCGGCGCGGAGGGGAACTTCGTCGGCTCCGGGATCTTCAAGTCCGAGGATCCTGAGCGGCGTGCCCGGGCGATCGTCGAGGCGACCACCCACTTCAACGACGCCGAGCGGATCGCGGCGGCGTCGAGCGAGCTCGGCGAGCCGATGCGGGGCGACGACATCGCCCAGCTCGCCGCCGAGGGCGAGCTGCTGCAGCAGCGCGGCGCATAGATGACGATCGGCCTCGTAGCGCCCAGATGACCGGCTGGGACGCAGTACCGCCCCGGCTCGGCGGACCGCACCGCCTTCGCATCGGGGTGCTCGCTAGCCAGGGCGACTTCGCGGCGCATGCGAGAGTCCTCGAGTCCCTCGGAGCCATCGCTTCGGAGGTGCGGACGCCGGAGGATTTCGGCGACCTCGACGGCCTGGTCATCCCCGGCGGTGAGAGCACCACGATCTCCAAGGCGATCGAGCGGGACGGGCTGGCCGGCTCGATCCGATCCCACGCCGAGCGGGGACGCCCGATCCTCGGCACCTGCGCGGGGATGATCGTCTGCGATCGCGAGCATCTCGGCCTGGTGGACGCCGTTGCTCGGCGCAACGCCTTCGGTCGCCAGATCGCCAGCTTCGAGGCCGAGCTCGAGATGGGTGGGCTCGGACCGGAACCGATCAGGGCGGTGTTCATCAGGGCGCCCTGGATCGAGGACCAGGGCCCGGAGGTCGAGGTCCTGGCGAGCGTCGACGGGCGTCCGGTCGCGGTGCGCGAGCGGGAGGTGCTGCTGTGTGCCTTCCACCCCGAGCTCACCGAGGACTCGCGCGTCCACGCGCTTCTGATGGCGATGGCGACCGCGGCTCGGAGTCGAGCGGGCACGGAGCAAGGGAGGACGACCAGCCCGTGAGGGACCCAAGGGTCAACAACCTGGCCCGCATCCTCGTGCGGTACTCCACCGAGGTGAAGGAGGGCGAGACGTGCATGATCGAGGGCTCCACCGCCGGCGAGCCGCTGATCGCCGCGATCTACGAGGAGGTGATCGCGGCCGGGGGCCACCCGGTCTTGGCGCTCTCTCTGCAGGGGCAGCTCCCGACGTTCTTCAACGGAGCCTCCGACGCCCAACTGGAGTGGGTTTCCCCGCTTTCGGAGTGGGCGGCGAAGGAGGCGGACTGCCGAATCGCCGTCGGGGCGGACACAAATACCCACGAGCTGTCCGGCGTGGACCCGGAGCGCCAGATGAAGAGACGGGCGGCGACGCGCGAGCTGATGGACGTGATGATGCGCCGCTCCGCCGAGGGCAGCCACCGCTGGGTCTACACGCTGTTTCCGACCGACGCGTACGCCGCCGACGCGGAGATGAGCCTCGCCCAGTTCGAGGAGTTCTACTTCGGGGCGTGCCTGGCGGACAATCAGGACGGGATCGACGCCTGGGTTCAAGCCTCCCGGGAGTGCACCCGCCTCGCCGAGTGGATTCAAGGGCACGACGAGGTGCGCATCACGGCTCCGGGGACGGACGTCAGGCTGGGAATCGCGGAGCGCAAGTTCATCCCCGCCGACGGCAAGCGCAACATGCCGGACGGGGAGTTCTTCACGGCACCGATCGAGGACGCCGTCGACGGGGAGGTCTCGTTCCACCTCCCCGCGATGGTCGGCGGGCGCGAGGTCGCGGGAGTTCGGCTTCGCTTCGACGCCGGCAAGGTCGTCGACGCGAGCGCGGAGCGCGGCGAGGAGTACCTGATCAGCCTGCTGGACACCGACGAGGGGGCCCGTCGCCTGGGCGAGCTCGGGATCGGCACCAACTACGCGATCGATCGCGGGACCCGCGACGTGCTCCTCGACGAGAAGATCGGCGGCACCGTCCACATGGCCGTGGGGGCGAGCTATCCGGAGTGCGGGGGCACCAACCAGAGCGCGGTCCACACCGACCTGGTCTGCGACCTGCGCCGCGGGGGCCGGATCGAGGTCGACGGCGAGCCGTTCCAGGAGGACGGCCGCTTCCTGGTCTGAGCCTCGCGCCCGCTCGTCGCCGTGCCTAAGTAGTGGGTAAAGAAGTCGTTTCGCGCGCAACTTTCTCCCCCCACCGCTGTTGTTAGCGACGTCGCTCCCATCGAGACTTGACGCCAGGGACTTGGTGTCGGATCGGATCGAATGGGATGCCGATGCCGAGGGCGGCCGGGCCGGGGCCCGGCCGCCTGTGCGTGCCCTGACTCGAGCTCTCGCGGGTTCCTAGTATTGGGGCCGTGTCGGGACATTCGAAGTGGGCATCGATCAAGCACAAGAAGGCCGCCACCGACGCGCGCCGCGGCCAGCTCTTCACAAAGCTCGCGCGCGCGATCACGGTGGCCGCACGGGAGGGGGGCGGAGACCCGGAGGCGAACTTCACGCTCGCCGCGGCTATGCAGAAGGCGCGCGACTACTCGATGCCCAAGGACAACATCCAGCGGGCGATCGACCGTGGCGCCGGCGGCGCCGGCGGGGACGACACGATCGAGCGTGTCGTGTATGAGGGGTACGGGCCGGCCGGGGTCGCGATCCTCGTCGAGGCGCTGACCGACAATCGCAACCGCACCGGCGCCGAGGTCCGCCACGCCTTCGACAAGCAGGGCGGAAGCCTCGGCGAACCCGGATCGGTCGCCTGGGTGTTCGAGAAGCGCGGGGTGGTGATGGTGGACGCGAGCCGCTACTCCGAGGACGATTTGATCGTGGCGATCGACGCCGGAGCCGAGGACGTGCGCCAGGACGGGGATTCGCTGAAGGTCATCTGCGCGGCGGAGGACCTCGCCGGCGTCCGTGAGGCGCTCGAGTCATCCGGCGTGGAGATCGAGTCGGCAGAGCTGACGATGGAGCCGAAGATCGTCGTCGAGGTCACGGGCGCGGACGCCTCGGCCCTCATGCGCCTGATGGACGGCCTGGACGAACACGACGACGTCGAGGCCGTCCACGCCAACTTCGACATCCCGGCGGAGCTCCTCGAGCAGGCCGCCGCCTGAAATAGCCACCCGCTTGGGCTGGGAACCAAGTCCCGGATCACGCGCTTACGGCCTGCCGCCACGTAACGGGCCCTAACCGCCGCCCCCGGACGCGGGAGCAGGTGGGAGATGCCCGAACCGCAGGTGATGGCAAGCTATTCAGGGCGGGAGCGGAGGAGGCGGCGGAGTTGTCCGCCCGGGGAGGCATCCGGGGCGCGGGCCAGAATCAGTACGCGTGACGGTCGTCATGGGCATCGACCCGGGCGTGGCGAGCACGGGGTTCGGCGTCGTGCGCGTGGGCGCCGGCGATATGAGCGCGTCCGACGGCGGCGTGATCGAGGCGCCGCCCGGCGAGGCGATCGAGCGGCGCCTCGCGCGCATACACGAGGGGCTCGTCGAGCTCCTCTCGAGGCACACGCCGGCCGCCGTGGCACTGGAGGAGCTCTACTTCGGCAAGAACGTTCGCTCCGCGATCGCGGTCGGGCAGGCTCGCGGCGTCGTCATGCTGGCCGCGGCTCAGGCAGGGGTGCAGTGCTTCGACTACACGCCCCAGGCCGTGAAGCTGGCGGTCTGCGGCAACGGCGCCGCGCCCAAACACCAGGTCCAGGACATGGTGGGCATGCTGCTCGGCCTGCCCGGTCCGCCGAGCTCGGACCACGCCGCCGACGCTCTCGCGGTGGCTATCTGCCACGCCGCGCACAGCCGCTCCCCGCGCGCGCTCCAGGCGCGCCAAGGGGGGGTCCCGGTCGGATGATCGCCTCGGTTCGCGGAGAGGTGTTGGTGCGGCGCCCGGATCACGTGGTGATCGAGTCGGGAGGGGTCGGCTACCGCCTGTCGGTCTCGGCGGAGACGCTCAGGTCCGTTCCCGCCCGCGGCAAGGAGGCGATGCTGCAGGCGGAGCTGGTCGCACGCGACGACTCGCTTTCGCTGTACGGCTTCGCCAGCGAGGAGGAGCGCGATCTGTTCCTGCATTTAACCTCGGTGTCCGGGATCGGGCCCAAGGTCGCGATCGCGATTCTCTCCGGAGGCGCCCCCCGGGAGCTCCTGGGGGCGATCGCGGCCGGGGACGCGAAGCGTTTCCAGAGCGCCCCGGGCGTGGGCAAGCGCACGGCTGAGCGGCTGATCGTCGAACTGCGCGAGAAGGTGGCCGGCGAGTTGAGCGACGGGATCACCGATGGCGCGGGGCCGGGGAACGACAACCCGCGGGGCTTGGCGCGCGACGGGCTGATGCACCTGGGGTACACGCTGAACGAGGCGGAGCGCCTCCTGGACGGCGCCGAAGGGGAGAGCGCGGAGGACCTGATCGCCGCGGCCCTGCGGCGAGCCGGCGATGGCACCGAGGCCAGATCGTGAGCATCGCGCGGGACCCCGGGATCGAGCGGGCCAACCAGGTTGCCGCGAGCGGAGACGCCGAGGAGCGTCTCCCGGACGCACGGCTCGTGGGCGACGAGGAGGAGCTCGACCGATCGCTTCGCCCCAGGGGATTGGGCGACTTCGTCAACCAGGAGCGGGTAACGGCCCAGCTCGAGGTCTTCATCGAGGCCGCCAAGCGGCGCGGCGAGCCCCTTGACCACGTCCTCCTGGCGGGCCCGCCGGGGCTGGGGAAGACGTCGCTTGCCTACATCGTCGCGACCGAGCTCGAGGTGCCGCTCGTGCAGACAGCCGGCCCCGCGTTGGAGCGAAAGGCGGACATCGCCGCTTTCTTGACGGCCCTGGAGCCGGGTTCGGTGTTCTTCATCGACGAGATCCACCGGCTCGGCCGCGCCGTCGAGGAGACGCTGTATCCGGCGATGGAGGAGAGGCGCCTGCCCGTGGTGCTGGGCCAAGGGGCGGGGGCACGCACGGTGACGCTCGACCTGCCCCCCTTCACGCTCGTTGGAGCCACCACCCGTACCGGCCTGCTGACGACCCCGCTGCGGGACCGGTTCGGGGTCTGCCACAGGCTGGAGCACTACGACCCCGAGGCGCTCGCGCGGATCGTGCGGCGCTCAGCCGGGATCCTCGGCGTGCGGATCGAGGCGGACGGCGAGCGCGAGGTCGCCGAGCGGTCCCGAGGCACTCCCCGGGTCGCCAACCGCCTCCTGAAGAGGGTCCGCGACTTCGCCGAGGTTCGGGGCGCCGGTGTGGTGACCGGCGACGTCGCCCGCGAGGCGCTGGGCCTGCTCGAGGTCGATGCAGCGGGCCTCGATCGTCACGACCGCGCCATTCTCGGCGCGATCGCGACCAAGTTCTCCGGCGGCCCCGTTGGGCTGTCGACCCTCGCGGCCGCCGTCGACGAGGAGCAGGACACGATCGAGGACGTGTACGAGCCGTATCTGCTCCAGCAGGGACTGCTCAAGCGCACCCCCAGGGGGCGGGTGGTCACAGAGCACGGATTCGAGCACCTCGGTCTGCCGGTGCCCGAGGGAATCGCGAGCCTGTTCTGAGCTCCGTGCCGCGCGTCGGGCCGTGCCCCATCAGGGGCACCCGGACGCGCACATGGCGTCCATGCCCTTGCGAAGCTGGTTCGGGGTCACCGCGTCGGGCGGTACCGGCTGGGCGCGATAGCTGAACGTCGTCTTGAACCTCAGCAGGAACGTGCGCTCGCCCTCGGTCGTGTAGCCACCGATCGCGCCGTTCGCCTTGGCCCCGGTGGTCTCCTGGCCCCAGTCGATCAGCCAGTCCTGGTTCGGCATCCTCCGAGCGGAGCCGCAGCAGTAGGAGACGGGGATCTCGGGGTCCGTGATCGACCGAAGCAGCGTCGCGGTGCCCGCGTTCTGGTTGATCGAGAACTGCACGGCCCGCGGTTGATCGTTCGCCAGAAAGCTGCGGTTGTCGAACGCGGTGAGCGTGCCGTCGGGGTGCACCCGGGCGTCGTGTTGTCCGCCGAGCGTGTAGTTGTTCGGATCGCCGAGCACCTTGAGGCTGCGAGACGTCTTCTTGCCGCCCAGCTTCCAGGCGATGCTCCCGCTGCGCTTGTCGATCTTGTAGATCGCGTCCACGGCGCGTAGCGACGCGATCACGGCATTTCCGCGCGGCTCGATCGAGTTCCAGTGGACGACGTCGTAGCCCGAGGTGATGGGATGGGCGAGGATATGGGGCCACCACCGCCCGGTCTCGCGCAGAGAGAGGTGGTTTTGGCTCTTCCAGTCCCACAGGAGCCTGCCCTGGGGGCTCACCTGCTGAAGCTCCGCGTTCGCGACGTCCGCGTTCGCCGACCCCCCGTACGCGCTCGTGTCGACGCCGGTCTGCTGCGAGTGGGCGCCCACCAGGTAGCTCCCGTCGGCAAGGACCTGGAGATCGTGGCCGTCGACCGGGGCTCCACCGACCGTCGGCAGGCCCCGGATCAGCCCACCGTTGAGCCCATGGAGCTCGAACTTGCTGGCCTGCCCATTCGAGTGGAACCACAGGACGCGCCCGTCCGAGAGCACGCTGGGGCCCTCGGCGGGGCCGTGGTTCCACCAGACCGGCACCCCGTTCGTGTCGAAGATCATCGCGTAGCGATGCTGTCTCGGCGCGAAGGCGTTGTCAGCCGTGAAGAATCCGGGCGACACCGGTCCGCCCTTCGTGAACGTGTACCTGGGGAAGTCGCTCGGCAGGCAGCGCACGAAGTAGCGATGCACCCCCGACCCCGCGGCGCCTCGAAAGGAGACCGAGAACTCGCGCCCCGTGCGCAGGGGGACCACGACGCTCTGGTCGCCGCTGGCGTAGGGATGGCCGCTGACGGCCGCCTGCCACGGCGCCGAAGCACTCGCCTCGACGGTGACCGGCCCGTTCTTGCACCGCACCACGTAGTCGTGGACCTGCGGGTCGTAAGTCGGCTTCAGCCCGACGACGCTGAAGTGGGCCTGATCGGCCGGTGGTTGGGCTCCCGCCCCCGGCGCTGCGGAGAGCTGCCCCGCCAGCGCAAGGATCGAGAGAGCCACCACGGCCAGGGTGCCCGTCCTGCCACCTCCCATCGCTCCGATCGTACCCGCAACGAGGGCTGCTGGCCCTGAGCGCTCATCCACTACCCTCTCGGCGTGCCGTTCTTCATCTGTCCGAACTGCGGGAACCGCGAGCTCTCGAGCGAGCGAACCGCGGGCCTCTCAGCGCGACCGAAGGGCTGTTCCAAGTGTGGGTTCGGGTTCATCTTCGAGCTGCTCGACGACTACTATCCCGCGCCGGAGGCGGCCTTCTTCGTCTGCGACAAGGAGGCGCGGGTGCTGGACGTCGGCAAGGGCGGCTTCGAGCTCACGGGGCTCAAGGACGAGCAGGTGATCGGGCGCCCAGTCAAGGAGGTTCTCGGGCTCCAATGGGTGGACGAGGGCGACGGAGGAGAGACGGCGGACACGGACCAGAACGGGAACACCGATCCGATCGAGACGACCCTCGAGTGGGGAGTGCGCTCGCTCGGCAAGCGCGTGCACGTGAACGCCGAGGGGGACCTGCCCGCCGATGCGGTCGCCGACGTCTTTCCCGCGTATGACGATGACGGCGGACTTCTGCTCGTTCTCACCCCGAAATAGGGTGGAGGCCAGGCGCAAGCGGCACGGGGTCCTGGAGTGATGGGTGGACGGCGTCGAAACCTGCTGATCATCGCGTTGGTCCTGGGGCTGCTCGCGGCGTCGGCGATCGTGATCGCGACCAAGCCGACCGTCCTGGGCCTCGACCTGCGCGGCGGCACCCAGCTCGTCTACCAGGCCCGGAAGACGCCTCAGACGCCTGAGGTGACCCCCGATGCGATCGACCGGGCGATCAACATCATCCGCACGCGGACCGACAAGTTCGGCGTCTCCGAGCCCGAGATCTCACGGCTGGGGGCCACCGGGATCCAGGTCGGCCTTCCGGACGTCCAGAACGCCCAGCAGGCGATCGAGCAGATCGGCACGACCGCCCAACTCTACTTCTACGACCTCGAGGCGAACATCGTCCCGCCGAAGAAGGGGTCGCCCAATCCGGCGAGCCAGCCGGACCCCAATCCGGAGGCCACCTACACGCTCCCCAACCTCTATGAGGCCGTCAAGTTCGCCTCCAAGCGAAAGCCCGAGTGCTTCCAGAACAAGTGCACGACCAGCGGGCCGACCTACTACATGTTCGACAAGAAGACGAAGGCGCTGAGAGCCGGCCCGGCGGAGACCAAGCACGACCTGTTCCTCAACACGCGAGCGGAGAAGCAGCCACCGGGCACGGTCATCCTGAGCGTCCCTCAGGGGACCGTCGTGGCGGCCTCGCCGACGAGCCCCTCGCTGACGCTCTCGCCGGCGGAGATCTCCAAGTCGCCGCAGTTCGTCTTGAAGGATCGCCCCGCCCTCAACGGCACGCAGATCGAAAACCCGCAGCAGAACTTCGACCCCACCACCAACCAGCCGAACGTCACCTTCGACTTCACGGACAGCGGCAAGACCGCGTTCCAGGACGTCACGCGGACGATCGCGCAGCGGGGCAACGCCACGGCGCCCCCGGGGACGTTCAGCTCGGGCTCGGCGGACCAGTTCTCACAGCACTTCGCGATCGTCCTCGACAACCAGGTCTTCTCCAGCCCGATCATCAACTTCGTCGAGAACCCGGACGGGATCAACCCGCGTACCGGGGCGCAGATCTCGGGGAACTTCGACATCAACTCCGCCCAGGACCTGGCGACGATCCTCCAGACCGGGGCCCTGCCGGTGAAGCTGGCGCTCGAGAGCCAGAGCACCGTGTCCGCGACGCTCGGCCAGCAGGCCCTGGATCAGGGCCTCCGCGCCGGGCTCGTCGGCCTGATCGTGGTCGTGCTCTTCCTCCTCCTCTACTACCGCCTGCTCGGGGCGGTGGCCGTCCTGGGTCTCGGCGTCTACGGCGTCTTCTTCTTCGCGCTGGTGAAGCTGATCCCCATCACCCTGACCCTGCCGGGGATCGCCGGGCTGATCCTGACCATTGGCGTCGCAGCGGACGCCAACATCGTCATCTTCGAGCGAATCAAGGAAGAAGCCCGGGCCGGGCGCTCGACGCTGTCCGCGATCGCCCAGGGGTACCGCAAGGGGATCGCGACGATCATCGACGCGAACGTCATCACACTGTTCACGGCCTTCATCCTCTTCGTGCTCGCCACCGCCGGCGTCAAGGGGTTCGCCTTCACGCTCGGCATCGGCACCCTGGTCTCGCTGTTCACCGCCGTGCTGTTCACACAGGCCGTGCTCGGTTCGCTCGGGCGCTCGAAGCTGCTCCATTCGCCCCGGGCGCTCGGCGCGGGCGAGCAGCGGGTTCGATGGCGCTTCGACTTCAGCGGCGCGAGCCGCTGGTTCTTCTCGATCTCGGGGGCGATCCTGGCGATCGGCGCGATCTCGCTGGCCACCAAGCAGTTGAACCTCGGAATCGACTTCACCTCGGGCACGAAGGCGACAGTCAGCCTCCAGCAGGCGGCGAGCGTCGACGAGGTACGGGACGCGCTGGAGAAGGCCAAGGTCGGCAACGCCTCCAGCGCCGAGATCCAGACGGTCACCAACGAGAAGCTCGGGCCGAACGTGGTCGAGATCCAGGGCAAGATCCCGATCGAGCAGATCGAGGATGGGACGCTGAAGCGGGCGCTGGATCGGAGCTTCGGGCTGCGCGGCGGGGAGCAGGGGTTCCAGAGCACCTCGGTCGGGCCGACCTTCGGCGCCCAGGTGGCGCGAAGCGCCGTGATCGCGATCATCTTCTCGCTGGTGGTGATCTCGGGCTACGTGGCGATCCGCTTCGAGCCCAAGTACGCGGTGCCGGTGATCATCGCCCTGTTCCACGACATCCTGATCACCGCGGGGGTCTACTCGCTCACCGGGCAGGAGGTCACCAGCGGAACCGTGGCCGCGTTCCTGACCATCCTCGGGTACTCGATGTACGACACGGTCATCGTCTTCGACCGCATCCGCGAGAACGTGCCCAGGATGCCGCGGGCGGCGTTCTCGCAGATCGCCAACAAGTCGATGAGCGAGGTGTTCACCCGGTCGATGATCACGGGCCTGTCGACGGTCTTCCTGGTGACGGTGCTCTACATCTTCGGCGGCGCCACCCTCAAGGACTTCGCGTTCGCGATGATGGTCGGGGTCGCCTCCGGGTTCTACTCCTCCATCTTCATCGCCACTCCGGTGCTGACGCACTGGAAGGAGCGCGAGCCCGCCTATCGCGCCAGGCGGGAGCGCCTGATCGCCGAAATGGGACGCCTGCCCACGTTTCCCGAGGACAACGTGGTCGCGAAGGTGGGCGAGGACGGCGAGCCCGTGCCGGCCGCCGCCGCGCCCTCCGGCGCCGCCGCGACGCGGCCGGCTCCGGCGGCCACGCCGGAGCCCGCGGCTCACGAGCCCGAGCCCGCCGAGCCGCTTGAGGCGGAGGTCGCCGGCGCTTCCGACGGCGCCGCCGAGCCCGCCGAGCCCGAGCCGCTCACCGCCGGCGCGGGTCCGGAGGCGGCTCGCCCGCCTCGTTCGGAGCGGCAGCAAAAGCGTCGCCAGCAGCGCCGTCGTCGAAAGCACGGGAGGAATCGCTGATGGCCCTGGTCGTCTGGTTCACCGTCGGCCTCGCGCTCTGGCACTTCACGGTTTTCCTCCCGGACCGCTTCTGGGCCGGGATCGTCGGCGCGCTGCTGGGCGCGGTGGCGGGCGCGATGGTTTCCGGGGGGATCGTCCAGATCGTCTCCGGCCGCACGATCGGCGACACGGACCTCGGGACCGCGCTCGTCGCGATCCCCGGCACCCTCCTCGGCCTGGCGGCGATCTACGCGCTCGGCGTGCGGCGCGAGCAAGCGGCCAGCCTCGACTAGCCGCACGCTCGCTCAGCCCGGCTCGGCGGTCGGCCTCATCTCGATCGAAGGGGGGTCGAGGAGCGTCTGCAACACCGTGCAGTACCGCTCGGTCTTCTCCTTCAGCGACGTGATCTGCTCCGGGGTTGACCCGGGCGCCTCGATCGCGAACTCGACTCGGATCGCGTCGAAGCCGACCTTCGCCTCGCGAGAGACCCCGAGCGTTCCCCGGAGATCCAGGTCCCCCTCGACCGTGACGCCGATGCTCTCGGCCTCGATCCCCATGGCCGTGGCCACCATCTGGCAGGTCACCTGGGCGCACGCGGCCAGCGCGCCCAGCAGGAGGTCCCCGGAGCAGGCCGCCGTCCCGGGCCCGCCGACCCCCATGTGAGCCTGCGCTGCCTGAATCGCCTGCCCGGTCTCCACCGAGCAGGCAACCGGGGTGTCGGTCTCGCTCGCCCGGGCGGTGAGCGTGATGCGGGCCTCCTCCGGCTCCTCCCGATATCGGTCCTTGATGGGCGCCTGCACGGCCTTCAGGTCCATGTCTCCTCCGGATTGGGTCGCGGGTCGCGTGCAGCCAGCGTAGAGGGCGAGTTCCGTCCTGGGCCGTTCTTAGCCTGGCAACGTGGCTGGCCTGCCGCCCGATACGGCGACTCCGGGGAGAGCGTTCACGCTCGAGCCCTACTCGTACGCCGAGGCACGGTCGCTGATCGAGGAGCTCGACCTGCCGGAGCCGGTCGCCGTGACGCTGGTTCGCCGCGGGTACCGGACGGTCGCGGAAGCTCGGGCGTTCCTCGACGCGGACGAGGAGCACGATCCGTTCGCGTTCGATCGCATGGGTGAGGTCGTGGAGCGGATTCGCGACGCGATCGCCGCCGGATGCACGATCACCGTTCATGGCGACTACGACTGCGACGGGGTCTGCTCGACCGCGATCCTGGTGCGGACGCTGCGCGAGCTCGGGGCGAATTGCGACTGGTACATCCCCGACCGCCTTCAAGACGGCTACGGGCTGAGCGCGGAGGGGGTGAAGCGCCTGGCCGCTCGCGGCACCGGCCTCCTGCTGACGACCGACTGCGGGATCGGCTGCGCCGAGGAGGTCGCCGCCGCGCAAGAGGTCGGGATCGACGTGATCGTCACCGACCACCACGAGCCGGGGGAACGGCTGCCGGACTGCCCCGTCCTTCATCCACGGCTGAGCGGTTATCCGTGCGACGAGCTCTGTGCCACCGGGGTCGCCTACAAGCTCGGTGCCGCGTTGCTGGGGGCGGACATGGTCGAGCGGGAGCTCGACCTGGTGGCGCTGGCCACGGTCGCCGACCTGGTCCCGCTGCGGGGGGAGAATCGGGCGCTCGTCCGCGGCGGGCTGGCGGTCGCGCGACGAGCGGGACGGCCCGGTCTGCGGGCGCTCTGCCGGGCGGCGGGCGTGGAGCCCGTGCGCCTCGACGAGGGCGACATCGCGTTCCGGCTCGCTCCCCGGGTCAACGCGGCGGGGCGCCTCTACCGCGCCGACGCCGGCGTGGAGCTGATGCTGACCGAGGATCGGGAGCGCGCGGAGGCGATCGCGGCGGAGCTGGACGATGCCAACAGCGAGCGACGCGACGCCGAGCGGTTCGTGGTCGACGCCGCTGAGCGGGCCCGCAGCGAGCTCACGGAGGACCTGGCCTCCGCGCCCGCCCTGGTGCTGGCCGGCGAGGGTTGGCATGCGGGGGTGGTGGGGATCGCGGCCTCGCGCCTTGTGGAGCGGCATTGGGTCCCCGTCGTGCTCATCGGCGTCGACGACGAGGGTCGCGGGCGTGGCTCGGGGCGGGCGATCCCCGGATTCGACCTCCTCGGCGCGCTGGATGCCTGCGGCGAGCACCTGACTCGATATGGCGGCCACCGAGCGGCCGCCGGCCTGGAGATCGAGGCCGACCGGATAGAGCCATTCCGCGAGGCCTTCGCGGCTCACGCCACGAAGCTCCTCGGCGAGCGGGAGCTCGTCCGCACCGAGGGCATCGACGCCGTCGTGGGGGGCGAGAGCCTGGGGCATGAAGTCGCGGAGCAACTGGGCCGGCTGGCCCCATTCGGGATGGGCAATCCCGGCGTTCGGCTGTTGGTGCCGTCCGCCCGCCTGTGCGACGTCCGCCCGATGGGAGAGGCGGAAAGGCACGCGCGCTTCCGGCTCGAGAGCGGCTCCCGGAGCGCCCTCGGAGTCGCGTTCGGCGTCAACGGCGATCTCGCCCCCGACACGGTCGCCGAGCCCCTGGACGTGTCGCTGAAGCTCGAGCTGAACGAGTGGCAGGGGGCCGTCTCGCCCCGAGTCGTCCTCGGCGAGCTCTATCCGGGACGACCGAACCGCGCGCCCACCGAGACGCCCCAGCCCGACGAGCGCGAGTGGATGGCCCGGCTCGACGCGGAGCGCGATGCGCCGCTTGGGGCATGGCCGCCGTCCGAGCGGGGTGAGCCCGGGCCGCCTCCCCGACGGGAGACGATCGATCGCCGGGGCTCCTCGGGCGTGGCGACCGTGGCCGCCGTCGCGTCGAGCGGCGGCACCGTCCTCGTGCTGTGCGCCGATGCGCTTCGCCGCAGGGCGCTGGTGGAAAGCGCCGCGACGCCGGCCCGTTTCGGCGGCGGCACCGTGGCGATCGCATCCGGCCGCCTGGCCGACGGCGCCACGCGCGCCGCCCTTGCCGCGGTGGT
The DNA here is from genome assembly GCA_036558385.1 of Solirubrobacterales bacterium. Classification (GTDB taxonomy): domain Bacteria; phylum Actinomycetota; class Thermoleophilia; order Solirubrobacterales; family 70-9; genus AC-56. The sequence continues at coordinate 21,027 of DATBFS010000155.1, forward strand.
CGAAGCCGGGACGGGCGTCGCCTTGGCGGACTGGGCCGCGTTGGAACGAGGCGCGGGGATGGCCTCCGCCTTCGACCACGTCGTGATCGTCGATCCGCCGCCTTTTCGCCACCTCGAGCGCGCGGCCTCCTGCGGCCAGGGGTTCGTGCATCTGGCGTGGAGTGAGGCCGAGGTCGAGCTCGCCCTCCGCGTCCACGCGGAGGATTGGCCGGACCGACGCGCCGTGGAGGCGCTCTATCGCTCCCTGCGGTCGGCGGCGGAAGATCGGTCACGGCACGCCGACGGGCTCCGAGTGGGCCAGGTCCGGGACCGGCTGCACGGCCCGGGCCGCTACCCCCGCTCGCCGGAGGTCGCAGCTCGGCGCCTGCGTCTGCTGGAGGAGCTCGGCGCGGTCAGCTGGGACTACTCCGCCACCGCCCGCAGCCTTCTCGTCGTATCCTCGAAGGGGAATCTCGAGGAGCTCGAGACCTTCGTCGCCTACCGAGTGCGGTACGAGGAGGGCAGGCAATTCCTAAGCGGGTCAAGACAACCGAGCTAGACGCATCCCGAGGCACCAAGGCCGCCTCGTCCAAGCCCGCGCCGGGCTCGGGCCGGCCCGTCGGCGCTCCGCGCCGCCCGTCGCAGGCCCCGCGGGGCCGCGGCGCGAACGGCGCGGAGGCCCCTCCGGACCGCAAGGGGCACACGAGGGTCGGCGCAAAGGATGGCGCGCACGAGCCCGCGGCGCCGGTCACCGCACAGGCCCAGGAGCTGACGGTCGAGGAGCGTGCGCTGCTGGGTGACCTGCTTGCGGTGATCGCGGAACACAGCGTCGATGCCGCGCGCGAGGTCGACCCCGAGGCGGTGGAGCGCGCGTTCACCTTCGCCTGTGAGCGGCACGCCGACCAACGTCGCCGGACCGGCGAGGACTTCATCACCCATCCGGTGGAGGTAGCGAAGATCTGCGCGGGCCTGCGCCTCGACACCGAGACCCTCTGCGCGGCGCTCCTCCACGACACGGTCGAGGACACGAGCGCGAGCCTCGGACAGGTCGAGACGCTGTTCGGCGAGTCGATCGCGCAACTCGTTGACGGGGTGACCAAGCTCACCGAGATCACCTTCCAGAGTCGGGACGAGAGCCAGGCCGAGAACTACCGGAAGATGATGGTCGCGATGGCCACGGACCTCCGGGTCATCCTGATCAAGCTCGCCGACCGCCTCCACAACATGCGCACCCTCTCGGGCCTCCCGAAGCAAAAGCAGATCGAGAAGGCGCGCGAGACGCTCGAGATCTACGCGCCGCTAGCCCACCGGCTCGGGATCCACGCGATCAAATGGGAGCTCGAGGACCTCTCCTTCCAGCGGCTTCACCCGCGGAAGTACGACGAGATCAAGAAGCTCGTGTCACAGCAGCGGGCCGAGCGCGAGCGCTACGTCTCGGAGGCCGGCAAGTTCCTCCGGCGCGAGCTGAACGAGGTCGGGATCGAGGCGGAGATCTCGGGCCGAGCCAAGCACTTCTACTCCATCTACTCGAAGATGACCAAGAAGGGGAGGGAGTTCAACGAGATCTACGACCTGACGGCGATGCGGGTTCTCGTGAGCTCCGTCAAGGACTGCTACGGGGCGATCGGAATCATCCACTCGATCTGGAAGCCGCTGCCGGGTCGGTTCAAGGACTTCATCGCCACCCCCAAGCTGAACCTGTACCAGGCGCTTCACACGACGGTGATCGGGCCGGAGGGAAGGCCACTCGAGATCCAGATCCGCACCCCCGAGATGCACGAGACCGCCGAGTACGGGATCGCCGCCCACGTCATCTACAAGGAGGGATCGCTCTCGAGGGGGGATCCGCAGCGCGACAAGATGACCTGGCTCCGCCAGCTGCTCGAGGTGGAGGGCGACCAGGACCCGACCGAGTTCCTCGAGTCCCTCAAGGTCGACCTCTTCGAGGATGAGGTCTTCGTCTTCACCCCGAAGGGGGAGGTGAAGAACCTCTCCGCCGGCTCGACGCCGCTCGACTTCGCCTATGCGGTGCACACCGACGTCGGCCATCGCTGCGTCGGCGCGAAGGTGAACGGGAAGATCGTCCCCCTGCACTACCAGCTGAAGTCGGGCGACATCGTCGAGATCCTGACGGCGAAGCAGGAGCGCGGCCCCTCAAGGGACTGGCTCGCGCTGGTGCGAACCAGCCGGGCCCGCAACAAGATCCGCGCGTTCTTGAAGCGCGAGCGCCGCGAGGACGCGGAGCGCCGGGGGCGCGAGGCCCTCCAGGACGCGATCCGAAAGCGCGGCCTTCCCCCACAGCGGATCGCGGCCTCCCCGCTGCTCGCCGACGTCACCCGCGAGATGGGCTTCCGAAAGGCCGACGACTTCTACATCGCGGTCGGCCAGGGGAAGATCTCGCCCAAGACCGTGGCCAACAAGGTCTTCCAACGGCTCAAGCAGGGCGAGGCGGCGGCCGGCGACGAGACCGAGGCTCGGCTGGCGGGCGTCCTGGAGGGCCGCGACGAGCGACAGCGCCGCACCCAGGAGGCATCCGACTACGGCATCAAGGTCAAGGGCGTCGAGGACGTGATGGTGCGTCTCGCCAAGTGCTGCCGCCCGGTTCCGGGCGATCCCATCGTCGGCTACGTCTCGCTTGGACGAGGGATCACGATCCACCGCGACGACTGCCGGAACATGACCGCGCTTCGCCGCTCGCCGGAGCGCTTCACCGACGTGGAGTGGGAGGGGGACAACGCCACCTCCTACCGCGTGGAGCTTCAGGTCGACGCCTGGGATCGCACCCGTCTGCTCGAGGACCTCTCGCGCACCTTCGCGGAGACCGGCGTCAACATCATCGAGGCCTTCTGCTCGACCAAGCACCCCATGGTCAAGAACAGGTTCGTGGTCGAGGTCGGCGACTCCGAGCAGCTTCGCCAGTGCGTCGGCCGGCTGCGAAACGTCGACTCGGTCTTCGACGCATACCGCGTGACGCCGACCGCTTGAACCGGCCGCCGGTCAGCGTCGTGATCCCATTCGGGGGGGACGCGCCGGCGGCTCACCGCCTCCTCGCCAGCCTCTCGCGGCTCGAGCTCAGCGACAGCGACGAGTTGATCGTCGCCGACAACAGCGCCGACGGGTCAGCGTGGAAGGCGCTGGGAGACGGAGCCGGACCGCTCGAAGCGATGGACGCGGGCCCGCGAGTGGTCCCGGCCACGGCCGAGCGCTCCTCCTACCACGCTCGCAACGCAGGCGCCGTATCGGCGCGGAGCGAGTGGCTTTTGTTCATGGACGCGGACTGCGCGCCCTCGCCGGACATCCTGAGGGCCTACTTCGCACAGCCGATCGCGGATCGCTGCGGCGCCGTGGCCGGCCAGATCCTCGGAGACCCGAAACAGCGCTCGCTCGCGGCTCGCTACGCGCGCTCCCGGCGTCTCTTCGACCATTCCAAGGGCCTGATCAGGGCCGAAGCGGGCACCGCCGCCGCCGGGAACCTCCTCGTGCGCGAAGCCGCGTTTCGCGAGCTGGGGGGCTTTGTGGAGGGCATCCGCTCAGGCGGCGACCTCGATCTATGCCGGCGCCTTCACCTGGCGGGCTGGGAGCTGGGCTATCGGCCGGACGCGGTGGTCCATCACCGCCACCGAGAGGGTCTCGCTTCCCTGCTCGGGGCCATCGTTCGCTACGGGGCTGGAGCTCGCTGGCTCAACGAGCGCTATCCGGGGACCTCGCCGCGGTGGCCGCTCGGCCTGGGCCTGCGGGGCGCGGCGCGCGACGTCTGGGCGGCTGCTGTCCGCCGTCGCTGGCGGTCCGCCCTGTACCGGGTAATCGACGGGCTCGGCCTGATCGCCCACAACATCGGCTACGTGAAAGGCAACGCGGCGAAGAGTCGGTAGGGGGCGTCAACTGCGGAGCTCGTTGACCGCGGCGCGGACGGCCGCTGCCGTTTCGCGCATGTGCTCTTCGCTCTCGTACTTCGTGCGCGGCCAAAAGAAGCCGCGCAGGCCGTCCTTTCGATTTCGCGGGACGGCGTGTACGTGGAGGTGGGGGACGCTCTGGCTCACGACGTTGTTGAGGGCCACGAACGCGCCCTGGGCCTTCATCGCGTCGCGAACCCCCCGGGACAGCACCCGGGCGTTGGCGAACAGCGGGCCGACCAGCTCCTCGGGCAGGTCCCAGATGGTCTCCACGTGCTGGCGAGGCACCAGGAGGGAGTGTCCCGGGAACAGCGGCCGGTGGTCGAGAAAGGCGAGTGACACGTCGTCCTCGAAGACGACGTGGCCATCCTCCTCGCCGGCGAGGATCGCGCAGAAGCGGCAGCCGCTCTCAGACCCAGCCACCGCGGCGCCCAAGCCTCGTCAGGCGACCACCGTGAGGGCCGCCGGCCGGATGCCGAGCTCCAGCTCGCCGTGGTCGCCGATGTAGTCGCCGTCGACCTGCACCGGGAAGGCTCGGATCCGTCCGTCCGTGTCGCGGGACAGCGACTCGATCCGGCACTCGCCGACGCCGTCGTGGTGGTCGATCTGGCGGTGCCCCGGAGCGTGCAGCCGGTCCGCGAGAACCCGTGCCGCGATGGTGGGCACGTCGCGCTGGGCCGCGCGACGGAGGACGGCCACCGAGAGCGTCCCGTTGTCGAGCGCGGCGTTCTCGCAGATGCGCAGTGGCTGGCCTCCGAAGTACGTGAACGGATCCGAGTTCTGCGCGATCGCGGTCACGCCCTCGGCCGAACCGCTCTCGACGACGAGGCGCATGCGCACGGGGTTGCGCAGGTAGGAGCGGTAGAACCCGGAGACCGCGGCCCACGTGTAGTACCAGCGCCCGCCGCGTGCCTTCATCCGTGGATGGGAGTCGACACGCCGCGCCGCCGTCGCGTCCAGCCCGGCGCCGCAGGCGAACACGAAATGGCGCCCGTTGGCCACCCCGAGGTCGATCCGGCGCGGCCTGAAGTCGTCCGCGAGCCCGAGCAGGTGCTCGGTCGCGTCAACCACGTCGTTGGGGATGCCGAGCGTTCGGCAGACCACGTTCGTCGACCCGCCCGGGAGCACGGAGACCGGCACGTCGGTCCCGGCGAGCCCGTTGGCGACCTCGTTGAGCGTCCCGTCGCCGCCGAAGGCGACCACCACGTCGTAGCCGCCCTCGCGAGCCTCGCGCCCGATCTCGATCGCGTGGTGTTGGGCCTCGGTCGAAACCGCCTCGACGTCGTAGCGACCTTGCAGCGCGTAGACGACGAGGTTCTTGAGCCGGTCGGAGACCGTCGTCGCGTACGGGTTGACGATGATCAACATGCGCTTCTTGGGCGCACGCTCGCTCGCGCCGGCGCCGTTGGCTGACGCCTTCGTCCCGGGTGGCGACTGTGTGGCGATCGGGCCGGCTGTCACGTGAGCGCGTCCTCGGGTCGCACGTTAGCCGACCGCCTGAAAGCGAACCACGTCTCCGTCCTCGACCTCGCGCACCCGCCCTTCGTCCTCCAGCAGGTCGACGTGTCCCAGCACCTCGCTGAGCGTCAGGAAGGCCTGGGTCACCGCGACGTTTCCCCACAGCTCCTGGGCGATCTCGTAGGCGGTCCGGGGCCGCTCGGAGACCAGGTCGAGGATCCTCTCGGCACGCCGCTCGTGGTGGGCGAAGCGCTCGTCGATCAGGGCCCGGTGGTCGGTGATCGGGTCGCCGTGCCCGGGCAGCAGGATCCGCGCCGGAAGCTCCCTCGTGCGGCGCAGGGACGCCATGTAGGTCATCAGGGCGCGCGGGCGCTCCTCGGAGCCGTCGAGCGGCCGTGAGATGAGCGGGTTCGAGGAGATATGGGCGATCAGGTGGTCGGCGCACAGGAGGATCTCCCTCTCCGCGTCCCAGAAGACCGTGTCCGATGGGCTGTGTCCCGGACGGTGTTGGACCTCGAGGGCCCGGTCGCGAAAGCGCAGGACCTCCCCCTCGTGGAGCGGGCGGCTGACATCGGCCTTCGCACCCCAGGCACGAAAGCTTCGCGAGACGGAGCGCAGCGCGATGACGACGTCCTCCGGAATCCCGTGGCGCAGCATCAGGTCGGCGGCGAAGCGGTCGTCGAGCTCGACGTCGTCTCCGAAATTCTCGACGAATGGGACGACCACGTCGATTGCGGCGACCTCGGCGCCCGAACGTCCGGCGATGATCTCGACCAGACCGAGGTGGTCGATGTGCTGGTGGGTGAGGATCACGAGCTCGATGTCCTCGAGCGAGTGTCCGAGGTCCGAGAGCTGGCGCTCGAGCTCGTCGAGCGCCTTGCCCGAGTTCGGACCTGTGTCGACCAGCGTCAGGGGCTCGTCCTCGAGCAGGTAGCAGTTGACGCGCCCGACGGCGAACGGGGTCGGGATCCGGAGCCTGTGGATGCCGGCCTCGCGCGCCTCCTCGAGAGCGTCCTCGGGCGTCACGACCTGATCACGCTCAGGACCTCGTCCCGCCTCGCCTCCATGTCCTCCCGGGAGACGAGTGACTCGAGGTTGAGCCTCAAGAGCGGCTCGGTATTGGACGGCCTGACGTTGAAGTGCCAGTCCGGGCATTCGACGGACACGCCGTCCAGCCACGACACCTCGGCGTCCGGGAATCGATCCGCCAGCTCGTGCATCTTCGCCTCCTGGTCGGCCACCTCGGAGTTGATCTCCCCGGAGATGAAGTACCGGTCCCGAAAGGCGCCCACCAGGGCCGACATCGGCTCCTCACGCGTCGAGAGCAGCTCGAGGACCAGCAGCGCGGGGATCGCACCGGAGTCGGCGCACCAGAAGTCGCGAAAGTAGTAGTGGCCGGAGACCTCGCCGCCGAACGCCGCCGAGCGCTCACGGAGCGCGGCCTTGAAGAACGCATGACCGACCCGGTTCGCATACGACGTCCCGCCGAACTCGCGCACCGTGTCCGGCACGGCGCGGCTCGCCCTCACGTCGTAGAGGATCGTCGCGCCGGGCTCCTTCTCCAGGAGCTGGCGGGCCAGCAGGGCCGTCAGGAAGTCGCCGTCGACGAACTCGCCCCTGTCGTCGATGAAGAAGCAGCGGTCGGCGTCGCCGTCCCACGCGATCCCGAGGTCAGCGCCCTCCTCGCGGACCTTGGCCATGATGAAGCGCCGGTTCTCCTCCACGAGCGGATTCGGCTCGTGGTCCGGGAACTCGCCGTCGGGCACCCAGTAGGTCGTCACCGGATCGATGCCGATGCGCTCCAACACCGGCCCAACCATCGGTCCGGCCATCCCGTTGCCCCCGTCGACCACGACTCGCAGGGGCCTGATGCGATCGACGTCGACGAAGGAGAGCACGCGCGCGTGGTAGTCCTCGTAGACGTCCACGGCCTCGATGGTCCCGCCCCCGGGAGGCTCCGGCAAGCCCGCCGCGATCGTGTCGCGGACGTCGCCGATCCCGGCATCCCCGGAGAGGGCGAGCGCTCCCTCGCGGACGAGCTTTACGCCCGTGTAGGCCTTCGGGTTGTGCGACGCCGTGACCATCGCGCCGCCGTCGAGCTCGCGCGAGCCGACCAGGTGGTAGAGCATCTCGGTGGCGACCATGCCCGCGTCGAGGACGAAGCAGCCCTCCTCGGCGAGGCCGTCGCGCACTCGGTGGCTCATCTCCGGCGCCTGAATCCGCATGTCCCGGCCGAGCCCCACCTGAAGGGCTTCGGTCGGCTTTCCGCGAAGGCGCGCGAGCACCCGAGCGAAGGCACGGCCCACGAGGTAGGCGGTGTCGCCGTCCATCTCCTCGCCGTAGAGGCCCCGAATGTCGTAGGCCTTGAAGATGCCGGGCGGAATGGCGTCTCCCCGCGCCCCGTCCGGCGTCAAAACTCGCCCTTCAGCGCCTCGTAGCTCTCCTCGAGCGATTGCGGCATCACGCGGGTGTCGGCCAGCACCGGCATGTAGTTGGTGTCGCCCGCCCATCGCGGAACGACGTGGAGGTGGATGTGACCGTCGTAGCCGGCCCCCGCGACGCGCCCCTGGTTCAGACCTGCGTTGTAGCCGTCGGGCCCGTACTTCTCGTCGAGGACGGTCATCGCCCGTTGGGCGAGGCCCATCATCTCGGCGATGGTCTCCGCGTCCAGTCCGGGCAGCGTGGCCAAATGGTCGTAGGGAGCGACCATCAGGTGGCCGTTCGTATAGGGGAACAGGTTCAAGATCACGAAGCACCGATCGCCGCGGTGGACGATCAGGTTCGCCTCGTCGTCATCCTCAGCGGGCTTGGTGCAGAAGATGCAGCCGGCCTCGTTGTCCTTCGATGCGTCCTTCACGTAGGGCAGGCGCCAGGGCGCCCAGATGCGGTAATTGGCCACACGGCCCATCGTATGCGTCAGGCACGAGCTTCGACGCGCTGGCAGGCGTCACTCATGAGGCCGCTCAGCGGCCGGGCTCAGCTTGAGGCTCCACACGAGGAGCTAGGGCGCAGCAGCCTACTCCCGCAGCCCGGCGGCCTCGAGGTTCGATGCCTTCTCCGAGTTGGCCACCGAGGACTTCGAGTACGTCGAGCCTCCGGAATGACCCGGTGCGGCAGTCCACCAGGGCCTCGACCAGTTGTCGCGCTCCTCTCGGCTCAGATCAGTCTCGCGGTAGCGGTTGAAGATCTCGAACGCCTGCCGCACGATCTCCACGTTTCGCTCTGACATCGTCCGCCCGTATCTCGCGGGCGCTTGACCCGATGTCGAGGTCTGAGATAGGCTTCACCGGCAGGGAGGATGCGCTTCTTC
>DATBFS010000156.1:0-50344 GCA_036558385.1 Solirubrobacterales bacterium
TGACCCGCCGGCGTCAGGGAGGGGGAACACCGGCGGGTCGCTTGGCTCAGACTGGCCAACGTTCACCCGTTGAGGTGGTGTCGGGGGTGTCCCCAACGGGTGGGTTGTCTCGTCCAATTCGCAAAGTATAGGAGCCGTGTAAATGGTTCCTAAAACAAGGTGGTGGCGATTGGAACTAGGTTGCGGCGGGCAGGCGAACCGTGAATCGAGCCCCGCCGTTGGACGATTCGCCCGCGACGACCTCACCGCCGTGGGAGGTCGCCACGGCCTTCACGATCGCGAGGCCGAGCCCGGTTCCCATGTCCGGCGCGACATCGGCTGGCCCGTTGCCTCGCACGAACCGGGAGAAGACCTGATCCTCCATTCCGGCGGGGAGACCCGGCCCGTCGTCGGAGACCTCGAGCACCGCGTCGCCGTCTTGCCGCTCGACGGAGATCTTGATCTCGGTGCCCTCAGGCGTGTGTCGAAGGCCGTTGTCGAGCAGGTTCAGGGCCAGGCGGTGGAGCTCGTCCGGATTGCCCTCGACCGGCACCGGCCCCTCGTCGTCGATCGTCAGGCTCCGGCCGTTCGCGACGGGGCGAACCTCGGAGACGGCGGCGGCGGCGACCTCCGAGAGGTCGCACTCGCGCCGTGAGCCGGCGCGCCCCGCGTCCGCTCGCGCGAGGAGCAGGAGGTCGGAGACGAGGCGGCTCATCCTGCGCGATGACCTGAGCGCCGAGTCGACCATCTCGCCCTCCTCGCCGCGGCGCTCCAGCTCGTCGAGCCGCTCCTGCAGCAGCTCCAGGTTGGCGAGGATGCTCGTCAGCGGGGTACGGAGCTCGTGCGACGCGTCGGCGACGAACTCGCGCTGGGCCTGCATCATCTGCTCGGTCTCCGAGCGGGCCGCATCGAGCTCGCGGAGCATCTGCTCGAGCGTCCGGGCGAGCTCGCCGACCTCGTCGTCGTTCTCGGGCTCTGGCATCTGGCGCGAGGGATCGCGGGTGGTGGCGATCTCGCGGGCGGTCGCGGTGAGCGCGGAGATCGGCCTCATGGCCCGCCCGGCGACGGCGAAGCCCGCGATCGCGGCGAGCACGGTGCCCCCGAGGACGCCGGTGCCGAGGAACAGCCACAGGCGTCCGATGGTGGTCTCGAGGCTGTCAGTGCTGCGCGCGTACTGGACGTAGAGGTCCTGGGGGGCGAACACAGGGCTCTGGACGACAGGCGCGGGTACTGGCGCGGTCGCAACGCGGAGGGCGCCGACGTCCGCGACGGTGCCCGGATGCGGAGGACCCAGGTTCGGTGTCGCCCGCCTCGCCTGGCAGACGAGACGGGTCGGTGTGACGACCCGGATCGAAGCGTTGTCGGCGAGGTTGGGCCAGCCGGGCAGGTTGCACCGCACTTGGCCCGTCTCCAGGTCCTGGCCGATACGGATCTGTGCCGCGGCGTGAGTTGAATTGTCCCGGAGCTCGTTGTTGAAGTCGCCCTCGAGGCGATTCATAGTCAACCGGCCGACCACCGCGGCGAAGATCACCAGGATGATCAGCGTGAGGGCGGCCGAGACCGCGGCGAGGCGCCAGCGCACGGGCCAGCGCCTCGGGTAGAGACGGGCGAGGATCCGCTCAAGCCTCTTCATCTCGCGGCGCGCGGATCACGTATCCCGCCCCCCGCTTGGTGTGAAGGATCCGCGGCTCGCCGCCCGCCTCGAGCTTGCGGCGGAGGTTGGAGATGAAGACGTCGATCGTGTTGGTCAGCGCCATCGGGTCATACCCCCACACCTCCTCCAGCAGGCGCTCGCGCGAGATCACCAGGCGCTCGTTGCGCATCAAGTACTCGAGCAGCTCGAACTCCCGGTTGGTGAGCTCGATCTGGCGATCCCCCCTGTAGACGTCGCGGGTATCCGGATTGAGCCGGAGATCGCCCACGGCCAGCGCGGCGGTGCCGCGCGGAGGACGGCGGCGCAGGAGGGCCCGCATCCGGGCGAGCAGCTCCTTGCGCTCGAACGGCTTGACCAGGTAGTCGTCGGCGCCCGAGTCGAGCCCCTCCACCCGATCGTCCGTCTGCGTGCGGGCCGTCAGGATCAGAATCGGTGCGTCGCTCTCCGCGCGCAGGCGGCGGCACACCTCCACGCCGTCCAGCTTGGGAAGCCCGAGGTCCAGGATCACCAGGTCCGGCACGAAGTCCTCGGCCGCCTCGAGCGCGGCCACGCCGTCGGCGGCGGAGCGCACCTCGTGCCCCTCCTGCCTCAGGGTCCGCCGCAGGACGTCGGCGATCTCCGCGTCGTCCTCCACGACCAGCACCCGGCCGGTGATCGTCTCGCTGGCGAGCATCAGCACAAGGTTAGAGCCGTCTGGAGGGGGAGCATCGGATCTTTAGCGGTCGTTTACACGGTGTGGGCAGGGCGAGGCCGACGAACGCGTCCCTCTGCTTGCCCGTGCCACGCACCCGTCCCGCCACGCATGCGTCAGGCGCGACGGCGCAGGGGTCGGTCTCGCCGCGTCGAATCCGCCCTCACATGCCTCGGACACGCAAGCGCCGTCGCAGCCGGCGCGGCCCTGCCCGCGCCCCGCGGTCGCGCGCCAGCTCGGCCCGGACCGCGCGACGGGCAACGCGAGCTCCCAGGGCGCGCAAGGCCCGGCGCGACCCCAGGGAGGTGATCGCCGGGCTGGAGCAGCGGCACCTCGACCTCGTCGGCCTCGGGTTGGTCGCGTTGGGCGTCTACCTCGGATGCGCGCTGTACGGCGGCTGGGACGGCGGCCCGGTGGGTGGGTGGCTGACCGGCGCCCTGGCGAGCATCGCGGGGCGGATCGCGTACGTCGCCCCACTGGCGCTCGTGGGGTGGGGGATAGCCCTCGTGATGAGGCCCTTCATCTCGGCGCCCGGAGCCCTCAACGCCGGCGCGATCCTCGTGCTCGCGGCCCTGCTGCTCGCCTTCGCCGCCGAGACCGCGGGGCTCGGCCCCGCGCATCCCGCTCGCCACGGCTACTTCGTCGAACGCTTCTACACCGTGCACGGGGGCGTCCTGGGCGAGGGCCTCTACTGGTCGGCGAACACGCTGTTTCACAGGCTGGGGGCCCAGATCCTCGCCGTCCTCATGTTCGCCAGCGGCATGCTGCTGGTGACCGGGACCACGGTCTCGGCGCTGTTGTCCCACGCGGGCCGGATGGCCCGGACGGCGGGCGCCGGGACGAGGGAGATCGCCAAGACCGTGCGGACTCGTAGCCTCGAGGGGGCTGACGCCCGCGGTGAGGACATCGCGATCACCCGCGCGACCAGCACGGAGCCGCTCGCCACGGAGATCCTGGGCGAGCCCGACACCGGGGAGCTTCGGGCCGGCGACCACGGCGAGGACTGGGAGGCCGAGGCGCCGGACGGCCCCGCGTCAGACAGCCGGACGGACGATCGCGGCCAGTTCGCCTACGAGGAGGCCGCCCTGGGCACCGAAGAGCAGGAGGTCGTCCCCGAGCCCACGGATAAGGAGCCGGCCGAGGACCCCGAGTTGACCCCGATGGGCAACAAGCGAAGCGGGGTCACGGAGTCGGACGAGATCGACTACCGGACGCCGCCGCCGACCCTCCTAAACCGAGGCAAGGGGGATCCGGGCCCCGATACGCGGGACCGCGAGGCCGTGGCCAAGGCGTTGCTGGAGGCGCTTCGGCATTTCGGGGTCGAAGCGAAGCTGCTCGGAGTGGTGAGCGGGCCGCACGTCAGTCGCTATGAGCTCCAGCTCGCGCCCGGGACCAAGGTGGGAAAGGTGACGCAGCTTCGGGACGACCTCGCGTACGCGCTGGCCTCAACCGACATCCGCATCCTCGCGCCGATACCCGGCAAGAAGGCCGTCGGCGTGGAGGTGCCGAACCAGCGCCGCCGCCTGGTCCGCCTGGGCGACATCTACGACGGCCGGCCAAAGGGGGCCTCGCCCCTCGCTGTGTGGCTGGGCAAGGACGTCTCCGGCCAGTCGGTCTGGGCCGACCTGGCCCTGATGCCCCACGCGCTGGTCGCCGGCACCACGGGCTCCGGGAAGTCGGGCTCCATCAACGCGATGCTCTGCTCCGTCCTGCTCCACGCGTCCCCCAACGAGGCGCGCCTCGTGCTCGTCGACCCGAAGCGGGTCGAGCTCAACCACTACGAGCGGCTTCCCCACTTGTTGACGCCGGTCGTGACCAATCCCAGGCTCGCCGCGAACGTCCTCGCGAACCTGATCGGGGAGATGGAGAGCCGATACGCCGTGATGGGCGAGGCGAGGACGCGCAACCTGGTGGAGCTGAACCGGGCGCGGCGAAAGGCGGGCGAGGCTCCGCTGCCTCACATCCTGTGCGTGATCGACGAGCTGGCGGACCTGATGATGGTCGCCCCCGCCGAGGTCGAGGACTCGATCATCCGCCTCGCGCAGAAGTCGCGAGCCGTGGGAATCCATCTGGTGCTCGCGACGCAGCGGCCGTCGACGGACGTGATCACGGGGACGATCAAGGTGAACATCCCCGCGCGCATCGCCTTCTCGGTCGCGTCCCAGGTCGATTCTCGCGTGATCCTCGACCAGGGCGGCGCGGAGACCCTCCTCGGGCAGGGCGACATGCTCTTCAGGCCGGTCGGGACGTCCCGGCTCCAGCGCCTTCAGGGCGCCTTCGTGACCGAGGATGAGATCGCCCGTGTGGTGGCCGAGTGGGCCAAGCAGGGGGAACCGGAGTTCGACGAGGCGCTGCTCGAGGTGCGCGAGGAGGATGCGGGCGACGGTCGGGAGGGCGACCTCTCGCCGGACCACGACGACCTGCTCGAAGACGCCGCACGCATCGTGGTCCAGAGCCAGACCGCGTCCGTGTCGATGCTTCAGCGGCGCCTGCGGGTCGGCTACACCCGGGCGGGGCGCCTCGTCGACATGCTCGAGCGCCGAGGCGTGATCTCGGGATACGAGGGGTCCAAGCCGCGCCAGGTCCTGGTCTCCGAAGCCGAGCTGCCTCGAATGTTGGAGCGCCTCGCGGGCGGCTCCGGCGCCGCCGCTGACGACGTGGAGGCGGATGGCGGTGCCGGTGGGGCCACCGAGGTCGAGCAGCTCCGCGGCTGAGCGCTCCCGGCGGATACGCGCGGCGCCGCCCCGGCGGCGACAATGTAGCCCTGATGGTCACCGGGGACGAGGCATCCGGCCTGCCGATCGGCGAGGTGCTGAAGCGCGCGCGCAGCCGCCAGAAGATCGACATCCAGACGGTCGAGGAAGAGACCAAGATCCGGACCAAGTACCTCCGCGCGCTCGAGAACGAGGAGTGGGAGGTGCTCCCGGGCCACCCATACGCGAAGGGCTTTCTGCGCACCTACGCCCAATTCCTGGGCCTCGACGGAGGCGCGCTGGTCGACGAGTATCGCCGCACCGTCGAGAGCTCGCTGGGGGCCAACGCGCCGGTCCAGTTCAGCGAGCCCGTCCTGGAGCGGCGCCGAAGGTTGGGCGAGGAGCCCCGAAGACGCTGGCCCGTCAGGCTGGGCATCGTCGTCGCCCTTGGCGCGGCGGCCGTCGTCGCGGCCCTCCTCGTGCTCGGGAGCTCGGGAAGCGAGCAGGCGCATCACCGCCACCACGGCAAGCACCATGGGCATCACGGCGGCAACGATTCGAGCCCGAGCGACTCCGCCTCGACGGAGCCGGTGACCATCGCCCTGGTCACCCACGATGACATGCTCGTCTGCCTCGTGCCGGGTCACGGCCGGCCGTTGATCGACTCCCAGACGCTGATCTCGGGGTCCAAGGAGGGCCCGTTCGTCCCGCCGGCCGAGAACTACCGGCTGGACCTCGAGAGCGGCGGCACCGCGACCGTGATCCTGGACGGCGATCCCCAGCGAGTCCATTCGAGGGAGCCGGCGAGCTTCAACATCGACGCCAACGGGATCCAGCCGACGACCTTCAAGGGACCCAACTGCCCGTAGACGCGGACAGCGTTCGGGCCGGGATCGTGGTCACCGGCACGGAGGTGCTGACCGGGCGAATCACCGACCGCAACGGGCCATGGATCTCCGAGCGCCTCGGCGAGCTGGGGGTGGACGTCAGCCACATCCTGTGCGTGGGCGACCGGCGCGGCGATCTGGCGGCGGCGCTCGACTTCCTCGCCCGGGAGGGCGTGAGCCTGATCGTGACCAGCGGAGGGCTCGGCCCGACCGCGGACGACCTCACGGCGGAGATGGTCGCCGACTTCGCGGGCCGCGAGCTGGTTCTCGACGAGCGGATGGAACAGCGGATCGCCGAGATCGTCGCCGGTTTCGCCCGCCGGCTGCGGTTCGACGCCGAGGCCCTTCGTGAGGCCAACCGAAAGCAGGCCATGGTCCCCCGCGGCGCGGCGGCGATCGACCCGGCGGGAACGGCGCCCGGCCTCGTCGTGCCGACCGACGGGCCCACGGTAATCGTCCTTCCGGGACCGCCACGAGAGCTTCACGACATGTGGCCGCGAGCCCTCCGGACCGCCGAGGCGCGCGCCGTCCTCGAGGGAATCGCGCCGTACCGGAACGCGACCGTGCGGATGTTCGGCATCCCGGAGTCGGAGCTGGCCCAGACGCTCCGCGAGATCGGCAGCGAGGTCGACCTCTCGCCGCTGGAGATCACCACCTGCCTGCGGCGGGCGGAGCTGGAGGTGGAGATCCGCCATCGGCCCGGCGCCGAGGAGACCTGCGAGCGCCTGGTGGAGGGAATCGTCGCCCATCACGGCCGGTTCGTCTTCAGCCTGGACGGCTCCTCGATCGACGAGCAGATCGTGGATCTCTGCCGCGGACACCGGATCGGGCTCGCCGAGTCGTGCACGGCCGGGCTCCTGGCGGCGCGAATGACCGAGGTCCCGGGCGCCTCGGACTACGTCGCGGGGGGCGTGGTCGCGTACTCGGATGAGGCCAAGCGCGAGCTGCTCGACGTGCCCGTCGAGCTGCTCGAGCGCCATGGCGCCGTATCGCCCCAGGTTGCGCAGGCGATGGCGGACGGCGCCCTGACGCGATTCCATGCCGATCTCGCCGTGGGGATCACCGGGATCGCCGGCCCCGGCGGGGGGACCGATGAGAAGCCCGTCGGCTACGTGTGCATCTGCGTCAAGGCCCAAGGCGGGACCGAGATCGCCCGCGACCCCGTGTTGCCCGGAAACCGCACCGAGATCCGCGATCGTTCCACCACCCTGGCGCTCCACCTGATGCGCCGGCTTCTGCGCGGCGAGGAGTTCCCCCTGTGAAGCCCGAGCCCTACGAGATCTCCGTGGACCAGACCGTCCTGGACGACCTGGGGCGTCGCCTGGAGCAAACGCGATGGCCCCGTCAGCCCGCCGGCGAGGGGTGGGAGCTGGGCGCCGACGTCGAGTACCTGCGAGCGCTCTGCGACCACTGGGCAAACGCCTACGACTGGCGCCTTCTGGAAGCCCGATTGAACGGCATGGAGAACCACCGCTGGGAGGGGCTTCACTTCATTCGCCGGCGGAGCGGGGGAGACGGACTGCCGGTGCTGCTCGTCCACGGATGGCCGGGCGGTCCGATCGAGTTCCTGGACGCGATGGCGATCCTCGTCGAGGCGGGCCACGACGTGGTCGTCCCGTCCCTCCCCGGCTACGCGTGGTCGGACGATCCCGGCCCGCCGCTCAACATCGCCGCGGTGTCGCAGCGGCTGCGCGCGCTGATGGAGGACGGCCTCGGCTACGAGCGCTACGCGGTCCAGGGCGGCGACTGGGGCGCGGCCATCTCGGGGCGGATGGCGTTCGACTTCCCGGAGACGGTGGCGGCCGTGCACGTCAACGCGGTCTCGGTGCTTCCGGTGCCCGGCGATCTCGCCGATCCGCCGCCCAGCCCGGCCGAGCAGGGCTACATGGAGACCGGCGCTCGCTGGAGGCGCCGCCACGGGTTCCATCTCTTCTTGCACTCGGCGGCGCCCGACGCCGCGGCTGTGGGCTTCAACGACTCGCCGGCGGGACTCGCCGCCTGGCTGGTCGAGAAGTACCGGCGCTGGAGCGACTGCGACGGCGACGTGGAGCGCCGCTTCTCGAAGGACCAGCTCTGCGACTTCTTGACGATGTACTGGGCGACGGGCACGATCGCCTCTTCGATGCGCCTCTATCTGGGCGAGCGCCGCGACCGGTGGCGGCTCGGACCGGGCGAGCGGATCCAGACGCCCGCCGCGGCCGCCGACTTCCCGGCCGAGATCGTCCGGCCGCCTCGCGAGTGGGCCGGGCGGATCTTCGCCGACCTGCGCCGGTGGACCGAGATGCCCCGCGGTGGCCACTTCGCCGCCTTCGAGGAGCCCCGGCTCTTCGCCGATGACGTGACCGCGTTCCTGGCGGAGCTATGAAGTTGGGCGCGATGGCCGAGAAACGTCGAAATAGACGACGGAACGCGGCCATCGGCGCTCAACGAGTCAGCGGAGCAGGAAGTCCCTGGCCCGCCGCATCACGAGGTCTGGCCGCTCGTTAACCAGAAAGTGCCCCGAGTCCGCGACGAGCTCGACCTGCATGTCGTCGGCGAAGGGCTCGTAGCCCGGCAGCAGCTTTGGCGACACGTAGCGATCGCGAGCGCCGAACAGCAGGAGCGTGGGAACCGTGAGGCGCGCGTCGCGCCAGCGCCCCGCCAGGGTGTCTCGAAAGGCGCGCTGGTAGTAGCGATAGAGGTGAACGATCGCCTGCGCGCGGGCCGGCGGGCGGAAGCTGTCCACGTAGAGGTCCAGCTCGGCGTCCGAGAACGGAGCGTCGACGTTCCCGTGGGTGAGGATGTTCCGGGCCACCCAACCCCGCTCCAGCGCCCGGCGCCCGATGCCGGGCGTCGCGATCACCCAGGTGTACCAGCTGCGCCAGGCCTCGGCCGCGAGGCGCGGTTTCACATGCGGCCACGGATGCGGCGAGTTGCAGACGATCATCCGCTCCACCCGGTCGGGGTGGAGCAGCCCGAGGAGCAGCGCCGTCCAGCCGCCCCAGTCGTGACCGATGACGAGCGCGCGTTCGATCCCCAGCGCGTCCAGGAGGGCGACCTGGTCGGCGGCGAAGGTCTCGCCGTCGTAGCCCTGGCCCGGCGCCTCGGTCCAACCGAATCCCCGCAGGTCCGGAGCCAACAGACGGGCGTCTGCCCGCAGGCCGGCGATCACCCGACGCCACATGTACCAGTGCTGTGGCCAGCCATGCAGGAGGAGGATCGGAGGTCCCTCTGAGGTCTCGGGCCCCGCCTCGGCGAGGTGCACGCGGATGCCGCGAGCGTCCACGAAGCGGTGCTCAACCCCCTCCATCTGAGGGATTTCGTCAGCGATTCGTGGCACTCTACGTGCGGGCGAGACGCCGCACGTCACGGGTTCAGGCGTAGGTTGTCGAAGTGGCGAAGGAGCGGCTCAAGAGCCCCCGCGCGAGGTTGTTCGTGGCGCTGGACCTGCCGGACCACGTGCGCACGAGGCTGGTCGAATGGCAGCACGAGGCCCTTGGCGATCCGGCGCTGCGGGCGATCGCCCCCGACGCCCTGCACGTGACCCTCTGCTTCCTCGCCTATCAGCCGGAGAAGGACATCGAGCGGCTCTCGCGCCTCTTGCGCGAAATCGAGCCACGCTCGGTGACGATGCGGCTCGAGCGCGAGCCGATCGCGGGACCTCGGGGCCGCCGCCCTCGCCTGTTCGCGGTCGATGCGCCAAGCGACGAAGCTGTGGCGCTCCAGGCCGGGCTCTCGGACCGCCTCGAGGCCGAGCGCTTCTACAAGCCCGAGAAGCGGCCCTTCTGGCCCCACGTGACCGTGGCCCGCGTCAAGCTCGAGAAGCGCACCGCCTCCGAGCGTCGAGGCCGCCGCAGGGGCCGTCCGGCGCTCGTCGAGCGCGCCCCCACGGCGCTGCCGGAGGAGCTGCTTGGCCCCTTCGCCGCGCCCCGGATCACCCTGTATCGCTCGTTTCTGCGCCCGGCGGGTGCGGAGTACGTGCCGCTGGCCGCCGTCGATTTGACGTCCGATCCCGGCGGTTGACTAGGTCGTTCGCCGAGCAGGCGGAGAAAGGTGCGAAGACCATGGCAGACGAGAAGAAGACGGCGTTGAAGGCGGCTGACAAGGGGGCGAAGGCCAAGGACGCGGCGCTCCAGGCCGCCGTCACCCACATCGAGCGCGAGTTCGGCCAGGGCTCGCTCATGAGGCTCGGCGACCAGAGCTCGGTCCAGGTCGAGGCGATCCCCACCGGGGCCCTCTCGCTCGACCTGGCGCTCGGGGTCGGCGGGGTGCCGCGGGGACGGATCGTCGAGATCTTCGGACCGGAGTCCTCCGGCAAGACGACGCTCGTCTACCACATCATCGCCGAGGCGCAGGCACGGGGCGGGATCTGCGCGTTCGTCGATACCGAGCACGCGATCGACCCGATCTACGCGAGGCGGATCGGCGTCGACGTGGACGAGCTGCTCGTCTCCCAGCCCGACTACGGCGAGCAGGCGCTCGAGATCGTCGACGTCCTCGTCCGCTCCGGGGCGGTCGACCTGGTCGCGGTCGACTCGGTGGCCGCGCTGACGCCCCGGGTGGAGCTGGAGGGTCAGATGGGGGAGACCCAGGTCGGCCTCCAGGCGCGGCTGATGTCGCAGGCGCTCCGCAAGCTGGCCGGCAACCTCAACCGGGCCAACACCGTGTGCGTGTTCACGAACCAGATCCGCGAGAAGATCGGGGTCACGTTCGGATCGCCCGAGACCCAGCCCGGCGGCCGTGCGTTGAAGTTCTACTCGTCGCAGCGCCTGGACATTCGCCGGATCGAGACCCTGAAGGAGGGCACCGAGGCGGTTGGCAACCGGGTTCGGGTGAAGGTGGTCAAGAACAAGGTCGCGGCGCCGTTTCGCCAGGCCGAGTTCGACATCGAGTACGGGACCGGGATCTCGAACGAGGGCTGCCTGCTCGACCTCGCGCTGGAGCACGACCTGGTGCAGAAGTCCGGCTCGTTCTTTTCCTACGGGGAGCTGCGGCTGGGCCAGGGCCGCAACAACACCAAGCAGTACCTGGCGGAGAACCCGGAGACCGCGCGCGAGATCGAGGCGAAGCTGTTCGACGCGCTCGGCATCGAGTGGCAGCCGACAGCCTCCCAGCCGACCCCGATCGCCGACGTGGACGGCGACGCGAGCCCGAGCGAGCCCGAGCGCAAGGCCGCGTAGTCGGGTGGCGCTCGCCCCGAGGCTGGACGGTGACCGGCCGCCGGGCTGACGCGTTCGAAGTCGCCCTGGCGACGCTGCGCCGCAAGGAGCGGGGGACGTCCGAGCTCGCCGGCTGGCTTCGGGCTCGCGGCTACGGCGACCGCGAGGTCGACGCGGCCATCGCCCGCCTGGCGGACGCCGGCGAGCTGGACGACGAGCGGTTCGCGCGAGCCTACGCCGAGGACAAGCGGGCGCTGCGCGGCTGGGGCTCCGAGCGGATCCGCGAGGGGCTGGCGGCGCGCGGGATCGCGGAGCCGTGGATCGAGGCGGCGCTCTCAGGGGACTCCGAGGCCGACCAGGTGGCCAGGGCGCGCGGGCTGCTCGAAGCTCGCGGCAAGCCCCTGGCGGTGGAGGCGGATCGGGCGCGGGCGCTGGGCTTCTTGATTCGCAGGGGCTATGGCTACGAGGTCGCCCACGAGGCGATCCACCAGGCCGCCAAGCGAGCCGCCTGATCGGATCCCGGCGGGGCGCTCCTTGCCAGATCAACGAGGCGGCTCTACGATCCAGAAGCGACCTATGGTGCGCAAGTAGACACCAATGAGCAGCTATTTCAGATTCTTGACACGCAGGACGCCGAAACCCCCACGAGCCCTCGACCGCGGGAGGCTTCGCATCCAGGCGTAGGCCCACTCGGGCAATGGCGGACTCAGTGCCTGCGGCGCCGCCGGTCGCGCCCCCGTTCAAACAAGACAACGGGGCCGACAAGCGAACGAGTCCGGCCGGCTGGCCGGGGAGAGGTGGCGATGGAACTACGCGCCCTGTTGCAGCCGTGGCGGCGCCGGGCGCGGCCATCCGCGGCCGTGGGCGAAGCGCGCGAGGAACGGGCCTCGGCGGCCCCGGATGAGCTTCGGACACGGCGTGCCGAGCTGGCGCGGATGGAGGAGCGGGCCCTCCGCGAGGCTGAATCGCTCGAGCTGCAGCGAGCCGACCTCGTGCGGCGCCAGCAGGCGCTCGAGGACCGCGAGCGAAATCTCGCCCATCAGGCGGCGGAGCTGAAGGGCGCAAAGCGGACCCAGCGGCGCGAGCTCGAGCGGATCTCGGGCCTCTCGAGCGCCCAGGCGAAGCAGCTTCTGGTCGCCGACGTGGAGCGGGAGGCCCGCCACCAGGCCGCGCTGAGGCTCCAGGAGATCGAGCAGGAGACGAAAGCGGAAGCTGAGCGGCGCGCCCGGAGCATCCTCTCGGTGGCGATGCAGCGGCTCGCGGCCAAGCACGCGGGCGACACGACGACCCGCCTCATCGAGCTGCCGAGCGACGAGATGAAGGGCCGGATCATCGGCCGCGACGGCCGAAACATCAGGGCGCTCGAGAAGCTCACCGGCGTGGACGTCATCATCGACGAGACGCCGTCGGCCGTCATGCTGTCCAGCTTCGACGGGGTGCGGCGCGAGATCGCGCGGATAACGCTCGAGCGGATGATCGCCGACGGGAGGATCAACCCCGCTCTGGTCGAGGAGAGCTACGAGCACGCGAAGGCCGAGATCGGCGAGCGAATCGTCGAGGAAGGACAGCGCGCCGCCCTCGAGGCGCGCGTGGACGGCTTGGACCCCGAGCTGGTGGCACTCTTGGGGCAGCTGCAGTTTCGTACGAGCTACGGTCAGAACGTGCTCGACCATCTGGTCGAGTGCGCCCAACTGGCCGGGCTCGTGGCGGGCGAGCTCGACGCCTCGGTCGCGACCGCGCGTCGAGGCGCCCTGCTTCACGACATCGGCAAGGCCGTGACCCACGAGGTGGAGGGGCCGCACGCGCAGGTTGGCGCCCGGATCGCCCGGCGCCGGGGGGAGCCCGAGGCCGTCGCGCACGCGATCGAGGCGCATCACAACGAGGTCGAGCCGCGAACCGTGGAGGCGGTCATCATCCAGGTCGCCGACGCCCTTTCGGGCGCCAGGCCCGGCGCCCGCGGGGACTCCCTCGAGGAATACGTCGAGCGACTGCGAGAGTTCGAGGAGATCGCCTCCCGGACCGAGGGCGTCGAGCGCGTCTACGCGATGCGGGCAGGGCGCGAGATCCGCGTGGTCGTGGACCCGGGCACCGTGGACGACGATCGGGCTGCGCTCCTCTCCCACGAGATCGCGAGGGCGATCGAGCGGGAGATGGAGTATCCGGGCCAGATCCGGATCACCGTGATCCGCGAGACCCGGGCCACCTCGTACGCGACCTAGGCGCGATCAGCGGGCTCGCCAGGCACGCGAACGCGCCCACCAACCGTCTAGGATCCCCGCCGCATGGACGAGACCCTGTTCTACGTGTTCGGCCTGGGACTGGTGTTCTCGGCGCTGGCCGTGTCCGCGATCGGCCTGCGCCTCGAGGGCTTTCCGTCGTCGGGGGCCGTCCTCGTGGCGGTGATCGTCTACTTCGCGGGGATGGTGGGGGCCACGACCACGTTCGCCGTTCTCAACGCACGCGACCAGGCGCACGAGCGCGAGGCGAAGGAGGCGAAGGAGGCCGCCGCTGAGGCGCCCTCCGGCGGCACGACGACCACCCAGACGACCACGGGCGCTGCGCCGGCGCCCGCCCCGGCGAAGGGCAGCACGCTGAAGCTGGCCGCCGACCCGGAGGCGATCGCCTATGACACCACCAAGCTCAGCGGCTCGGCGGGAAAGGTGACGATTGACTTCACCAACCCCTCCGCGGTGACCCACGACGTGTGCCTGACGAGCCCGAGCGGCGATGAGATCGGATGCAGTCCGACGATCAGCCAGGACAGCGCGTCGCTGACCGAGGATCTGAAGCCCGGCAGCTACACCTTCTTCTGCAGCGTCGACGGCCATGAGGCGGCTGGGATGAAGGGCACCTTGACGATCAAGTAGCGGCCGTTCCCGCGCCCCAGAAGAACGGCCCGGACGTCTGCGTGACGGCGATCCTCCACCCGAGCTCATCCAGGCGCCGCTCGAGGTCCTCCGGACGGTGGGGTACCTTCACCGCGCGGAACGGGGTGCCGCCCTTGGTTCGGCGGCGGATCGTGGACGACGCTTCACCCTCGATCAGCTCCTCGGGCGTTCGGTGGGCGTCGTCGACGAAGAACGCCCGGCCCGAGGGCAGTAGACAGTCCGCCACGAGCCTCCAGAACCGCTCGAATAGCTCCATCGGCACGTGGGAGAGCCAGAAGGAGAAGAAGACGACGTCATACCGTCGCTCGGGCCGCCAGGCGAAGATGTCCGCCTGAATGAAATCCACGCGCGGGTCGTCGAGCCTCGCCGCCGCGATGGCGATCATCTCCGGAGCCGCGTCCACGCCCGTGACGGCGTCAGCGTGGCGGAGCAGCTCCACCGTCCATAGCCCGGAGCCGCAGGCGAGCTCGAGGACCTGCCCCGTTGGCGCGAACGAGTCGAATGCGGCGAGCAGCTCCTCACCGCCCGGCTCGCGGAGCGCGTGGTCGTCGTACTCCGCAGCGATCGCGCGGTAGTAGGCGATCTGCTCGGCGAGCAGCGGCTGCGCGGGATCCGAAGCGCCGGCCTCTCTCATGGACTCGCAGTCTGACCGCCATAACCCTCTGGCCACGGCCACCTACGTGACCACGCTCGCATGTGGACATCCGCTGTAGCAGCGCGCGATACTGCGCGGGCGATGTCGAAGACCTACCACGTGACGACGTTCGGATGTCAGATGAACGAGCACGACTCCGAGCGGATGAAGGGAATGCTCGACGCGCTCGGCTACGACGAGGTCGCAGAGCGCGACGCCGCCGACCTGATCCTCTTCAACACCTGCTCCATCCGAGAGTCGGCTGACAACCGCTTCATCGCCCACCTCGGCGAGGCGAAGCGACTCAAGTCCGAGGATCCCGAGCGGGTCGTCGGAGTGGGGGGCTGCTGGGCGCAGTCGGTCAAGGACGAGGTCTTCGAGCGCTTCCCGTTCGTCGACGTGGCCTTTGGGCCCGGGCAGATCCATGGGCTCGCGGACTTCCTGACGCAGGACTCGCTGACGGCTCAGGGGTACTTCGAGTTCGACGGCTTCCCCGGGGACCTGCCGGCGAAGCGCGAGCGGGAGTTCCAGGGCTGGGTGCAGATCTCGGTCGGCTGCAACTGCGTGTGCGCCTACTGCATCGTCCCCCAGACGCGCGGGCGGGAGGTCAGCCGTTCGCCAAGCGAGCTGGTTGCCGAGATCGAGGGGCTCGCGTCCGACGGCGTGCGCGAGGTGACCCTGCTCGGCCAGAACGTGAACAGCTACGGGCGCGACCTGCCGCGCGAGGAGCGCCTCACCTTCGCGGAGCTGCTCGGGCGAGTCGACTCGATAGAGGGGATTGAGCGAGTCCGCTACACGAGCCCTCATCCCAAGGACATGCGCGAAGACGTGATCCGGGCCCACGCCGAGCTGCCCGCGCTGTGCTCCCACATCCACCTGCCGCTGCAGTCGGGGTCAAGCCGCGTCCTGAAGGCCATGCGCCGTACCTACGATCGTGAGCGCTACCTCGACCGCGTCGCGCAGATTCGCGAGCACGTGCCCGACTGCGCGTTGACCACCGACATCATCGTCGGATTTCCCGGCGAGACGGAAAGCGACTTCTCTCAGACCCTCGACATCGTGGACCGGGTCGGCTACGACGGCGCGTTCACCTTCGTCTTCTCGCCGCGCCGCGGCACGGAGGCGGCGACGATGCCCGACCAGGTCCCACATGCCGTGAAGCGCGAGCGCATGGAGCGACTGGTGGCACTCGTCCAGGGGCGTTCCCGAGAGCGAGCGCAGCGGTTCGTCGGGCGCACCATGGAGGTTCTCGTGGAAGGGCCCAGCCGTACCGACCCGGCACGCCTCCGGGGCCGAATCTCCCACAACAAGACCGTGAACTTCGAGGGCACGGGACAGCCGGGCGAGCTGGTCGAGGTCGAGATCGCGGCCGCCACCTCGACCACCCTCTCGGGTCACCAGACGCTCGTGTCGAGCGTGGCCCGGCCCTAGCGCGGGCCCATGAACGTACTGGCGATCTTCGGCCCCACCGGGGTCGGGAAGACGGCGGTTGCGATCGCCGTCGCCGAGCTGCTGCGAGGCCGCGGGGAGGAGCCGGTGGCCGTCTCGTGCGACGCGATCCAGGTCTACCGCGGGCTCGAGACGCTGAGCGGCGCGGCAACGCCCGAGGACCGGGCGCGGCTGGAGCATCGCCTGCTGGGCTTCGTCGACCCGGGGGAGGAGTTCAGCGCGGGCCGATTCGGCTCCCTGGCACACGCGGAGATCGACGCCCTCCTTGCCGAGGGGCGGCGCCCGATCGTCGTCGGCGGAACGGGGTTGTACCTGCGCGCCGCGCTGGCGAACCTGGAGCTGCGCCCTCCGGTGCCGGCCGGCGTTCGAGACGAGGTCGAGCGCGAGATCGCCGACCGCGGCCCCGAGGCCGTTCACGCCGAGCTGGATCCGAAGACCGCGGCAGCTGTCCACCGCCACGACCGAAAGCGCATCGCGCGCTCGCTCGAGCTCCAGCGGGCGGGATTCGACCCGCCGCGCTCGAGCGAGCAGCTCTGGACCGCGCGGATGCGTCACCCGACGACGCTGGTCGGCCTGGTGAGCGACCGCGAGCAACTCGCGACGCGAATCGACGTCCGAGTCCAGGCGATGTTCGCCGGCGGCGCCCGGGAGGAGGCGCGCTTCGCCGCTGAGGCGGGCGCGTCGCGAACCGCCCGTGCCGCACTCGGCTTCGACGAGTTCCTGGGCGGAGACGCCGACGCCGTCAAGCGCGCCCACCGTGCGTACGCGCGGCGGCAGCTCACCTGGATGCGGAGGATGCCGGGCGTCGAGCTCGTCGATCGAACCGGTCTTGGCGACCGCGAGGTGGCCAGCCGGATCGTCGGCCTGCTCGGCGAGAATGAGCGCTCGATGGAGGGAGCTCCATGAGGTTCGAGAAATGGCAGGCCCTGGGCAACGACTACGTGATCGTCGAGGCCGATGCCCTTCCGTGGGAGCTGACGCCGGAGCGCATCAGGCGCATCTGCGCGCCCCACCTCGGGGTGGGGTCCGACGGCATCCTGCTCCTCTCTCGCGCCTCCGACCCGGCGCACGTCGCCGAGCTTCGGATCTTCAACCCCGACGGATCCGAAGCCGAGCTCTCGGGGAACGGCGCCCGGGAGGCAGTCCTGTATCTGCGAGCCCGCGGCTGGGCGGAGGCGGACGAGTTCTCGATCCTGACCAAGGCCGGCGAGATCCGGCCGAGGATCACCGGGCCCGATGTGGCGACGCTCGAGATGGGCAGCGCCTCCGTCACCTCGCCCGACTTCCCGTCAGGCGGCCCGGACGGCCAGGGAACGCTGAGCGCGGGCGGGCGCGAGTGGCGCTTCCAGCACGTCTCGATCGGCAACCCGCAGTGCGCGATCGAGGTCGGGGCCGAGATCGAGGACCTCGACCTCGGCCGGATCGGCCCCGAGATCGAGCACAGCCCCCTGTTTCCAAACCGCACCAATGTCTCGTTCTTCCGCGTCGACGGGTCCACCGTGCGGGCGCGGATCTTCGAGCGCGGGGTGGGGGAGACGCTCTCCTCCGGGACGGGGGCAAGCGGGGCCGCCGTGGCGGCCCATCTCCGCGGCGCGGCCAGCCCCATCACCGTCATGCTCGACGGCGGGGAGCTGACCGTCGAGATCTCCGACGGCTTGGCGGTACGGCTGACCGGGACAGCCGAGCCGGTCTACTCCGCCGTCCTCTCCGAGCGGCTGGTGCGGGAACTGGACACGGCCTGATCGCGCTCGGACGGGTCGCATACCCTGTCTGCCGAGCATGACCACCTCTGAGGTGAAGCGCGCGCTGGCCCAGCCCTCCCGGCGGCTCGATGCGGTGCCGGCGTACATGTTCGCGGAGCTCGAGCGGCGCGTCGAGGCGATGCGCGACCGGGGGGTGGACGTGATCAGCCTCGGGATCGGCGACCCCGACCGCCCCACCTACCGGCACGTGGTGGAGGCGATGCAGACCGCCGTCGCCGACCCGGCCAACCACGGCTATCCCTCGAATCGCGGTCGGCCAGAGTTCCGACACGCGTTCGCCGCCTTCTACCGGGAGCGCTTCGAGGTCGAGATCGATGCCGACACCGAGGTGATCCCGGCGATCGGAGCCAAGGAGTGCATCTACAACCTGTGCTTCGCCTTTCTCGACCCCGGCGACGTGGCGCTCGCGGCGGACCCGGGATATCCCGTCTACACCGGGGGCCCGGCGCTCGCCGGCGGCGAGGCCGTGCTCATGCCCCTGCGCGCGGAACGCGGTTTTTTGCCCGACCTGGAGGCCATTCCGGCGGACGCGCTTTCTCGAGCCCGGCTGCTGTTCGTCAACTACCCGAACAACCCCACCGGGGCGGTCGCGCCCGACGGCTTCTTCGAGCGGCTGGTGGAGCTCGCCAGCCGGCACGAGATTCTGGTCGTCCACGACAGCGCGTACTCGGAGACGACCTTCGACGGATACGTCGCCCCCAGCTTCCTCGCCACGCCCGGGGCCAAGGAGGTGGGGGTGGAGGTGTTCTCGCTCTCGAAGGGCTTCAACATGACGGGCTGGCGGTGCGCCGCGATGCTCGGGAACCCCGACGCGGTCGCCTCGTACTGGCGCCTCAAGACCAATGTGGACTCGGGCCTCTTCGAGGCCGTCCAGCTCGCCGGCGCGGCCGCCCTCTCGGGGCCACGGGCCCCCATCGAGGAGATGAACGAGATCTACGCGCGCCGGCGCGACCTGGTGGTCGAGGCGCTCCGGGAGATCGGCGTCCATGTCGACCCTCCCAAGGGGACGATCTACGTGTGGGCGCCTGTGCCGCAGGGGCACACCTCCGTGTCATTCGCGGAGCGCGTCCTCGACGACGCGGCCGTAGTCGTGTCCCCCGGATCGATGTATGGGCCGAGCGGCGAGGGGTTCTTCCGGATCTCGCTGACGGCGCCCGACGATCGGATCTCCGAGGCGGTTGCCAGGATGCGCGAGCATCTCACCTGACCTCGCCGCCGTTTAGCCGGCCCCAAGCTCCGCTTTAGATCCGTCCAGTAGCGTCGCCCGGCTTCAAGGCCGGATCCTGTTCGACCGATTCACACGCTGATGCTTCAGCTGGGCACATTGCTGGCGCTCGCTTGCGCCCTGACTACCAATGTCGCCCTGCTCTGCAAGTACCGCGGCGCCGTGGCGGCGCCGAGCGTCCACCTCACGAGCCCGCTGCGCAGCGCGAAGGCGCTGTTTCGATCCCGCTGGTGGGCGATCGGCTTCGCCATCGCCGCGGGGGCATGGGTGCTCCACGTGGCGGCGCTCGCGACCGCCCCGCTCTCGGTCGTGGAGACGACGATCTCGGCCGGGCTGGTCCTGCTGGCTTGGCTGGCCGAGCGGTGGTTCGGGGTTCGAGTCGGGGGCCGAGAGTGGCTCGGCCTGGCCCTGTGCGCCGGCGGCCTGGCCCTCCTCGCGGCCACCTCCGGTCAGCCGAGCGACTCCGGTGGCGGCTACTCGAGCGACGCCATGATCCCGTTCGAGGCAAGCGCCGTCGGTGTCGGCCTGCTCCTGCTGCTCTCCGGAAGCTCCGGCGCGCCCAGAGGCTCGAGCGGCGCGCTGCTGGGCGTCGCCTCGGGACTGCTCCTGGGCGTGGCGAACGTCGCCGTCAAGGCGCTGACCAGCACGGTGCCCGGGGACCCGCTGAGCATCCTCGGCCCGTGGACGCTCGTCGCGCTGATCGCCGGCGTGGCTGCCTTCTTCGCGCTCGCTCGCGGGATGCAGACCACGGGCGCGATCTCGGTGATCACCCTGACCACGGTGGCCGCGAACGTGATCTCCGTCGCCGGGGGCGTCTTGGTCTTCGGCGACCCGGTCGGCGCCGACCCGCTCGCGGTGGCGGTCCGCGCAGCGGCATTCGCCGCCGTGATCGGCGCCGCGGCGCTGATGCCCTCCCGGGTGCGCTCGCCCGTCCGCGTCTAGCGACCGTCTCGCGCCGGGGATTCATCGCGGCGCATGCGTCGTCCACCGAGCGCTGGATCCGACACTCGAGGTTGGGGAGCGGTGCAAGCCAAAGCGAGCGTGATTTGATCCCAGCCAATCCGGGCACGGTCAGGTCGTCCGGGCGAGACCAGGAGGATTCGAATGGACGTCGCGAAGGACTATCTCCACAGGCTCGGAACCTGGGTCACCGAGGGCGCGCCCGACAACGTGATCCCCGAGGAGCCGATGGCGGGGATCGCCGCGATGCGTCTCGTCAACCAGGAGTTGGCGGTCGAGGGCATCCCGGAGCGCAACCTGGCGACGTTCGTCACCACCTGGATGGAGCCGGAGGCACGCGACGTCATCGTCAGCAATCTCCATCGCAACTTCATCGACCACGCCGAGTATCCCCAGACCTTCGAGATCCAGGAGCGCTGCGTCCGCATGCTCGCCGAGCTCTTTCACGCGCCCGGCGAGACGACCGGGACGAGCACCCAGGGGTCCTCCGAGGCGATCATGCTGGGGGCGCTGTCGCTGAAGTGGAAGTGGCGAGAGCGCCGCCAGGCCGACGGCAAGCCCACCGACAGCCCCAACCTCGTGTTCGGTGGCGACGTCCACGTGGTGTGGGAGAAGTTCTGTCGGTACTTCGACGTGGAGCCGCGAATCGTCCCGCTGCAGCCGGGCAAGTACACGATCGGCCCGGAGGACGTGGAGCCGCACGTCGACGAGAACACGATCGGGGTCGCCGCCGTCGTCGGCACCACCTTCACGGGCCACGCGGACGACGTGGTCGGGATCAACGACCTCCTGGTCGACCTCAAGGACAAGAAGGGGCTCGACGTCCCCATGCACATCGACGGCGCGTCGGGCGCCTTCGTGTGGCCGTTCCTGTATCCGCACTCCGAATGGGACTTCCGCCTCGAGCAGGTCCGCTCGATCAACGCCTCCGGGCACAAGTTCGGCCTCGTCTACCCGGGGATCGGCTGGCTGATCTTCAGGGAGAAGGCCGACCTCGCCGAGGATCTCGTCTTCTATGAGAACTACTTGGGGAAGACCGACGCCACGTTCACCCTCAACTTCTCGACCGGCTCCTCGATGGTGCTCGCCCAGTACTACAACTTCGTCCGCTGGGGCAAGGCGGGGTACCGCCGGATCATGGAGATCATGCAGGAGAACGCCGAGTCGCTGGCGGAGCAGATCGAGGGGATCGGCAAGTTCCAGATCATCGGCGCGGGCGAGGAGACGCTGCCTCTGGTGGCCTTCAACCTCGCCGACGCCCACCCTTACGACGAGTTCGACATAGCCTTCCAGCTCGCCGCTGAGCGCGGCTGGATGGTGCCCGCCTACACGATGCCGCCGAACGCCCAGGACGTGAAGATGATGCGGGCCCTGGTCAAGCTGAACCTCAACCGTTCACTGGTCGACAGGCTCCACGAGGACATCGCGTCCGCGGTCTCCACGCTCGAGGACAAGGGCCCCGTGAGCGAATCGGAGCGAAAGCGCGTGAGGACGAACGTCACCCACTGAGTCCGCGCGAGCCGCCGTTCAGTCCGGCAGCGCCACCGACCCGTCCTCACGCAGCGTCCAGCGGGGGTTGTGGGCGACCTCCCACGGGTGCCCGTCGGGGTCCACGAACACTCCGGAGTAGCCACCCCAGAACGTCTCCCCGGCGGGGCGGACGATCTCGGCTCGCGCGGCCGCGGCCTGGTCCATCACCGCGTCCACATCCGCCGGCGAGGCCACATTGTGGGCCAGAGTCACGCCGCCCCACCCGCCGCTGTCCTCGACGGCGCTGTCTTCGGCGAGCGTCTTCCGGCCCCACAGCGCCACGATCAGGCGGCCCGCTTCGAAGAAGACCACGTCGTCACCGGCCTTGGCCCGGGTCCTCCATCCCAGGGCCTCGTAGAACGCGCGCGCCCGGGCGACGTCGGCGACGCCCAGCGTGATCAGCGTTACGCGCTGCTCCACGCCTTCGCCCTCACGCCGATCGCCGGCCCCGGATCAGGCGGGGCCGGCGGCGGTGAGCTTTCCCTCTGCCTCGAGGGTGTCGCGCAGGCCCTGCTCGAGGCCGCGCGGCGAATAGCCCAGCTCCGACATCGCCCTGTCGTGCTTGGCCCAGAAGGTGACGTTGTCCGCCGAGCTGATCAGCTCGCGCAGATTCGGCCCCTGGTTCATCATCTTGCCGACAACGGGCCCGAGCGGGGTCATCGCCTTCATGAGGGACGTGGGCAGGGCGCGCTTGGGCGGCTTGCGCCCGGTGACGCGGGCGAGCGTGTCGATCAGCTCCCGCATGGTGGTGATCTGGCCGCCGAGCACGTACGACTCGCCCGCCTTCCCCCGGTCCAGGGCCAAGAGGACGCCCGCGGCGACGTCGTCGACGTGGACCATGTTCATCCCCAGGTCCGGGAAGGCGATCATGGGCATTCGGCCGGCGAGGAACTGGTTCATCTGCCGACCGAGCGCCGAGTGGTCGTCCGGGCCGTAGACGCCGCCGGGCTGGACGATGACGCAGGGCAGGTTCTCCTCGGCGATCAGGCGCTTCGCGACTCGGTGCGCCTCGACCTTGGTCTCCTCGTAGTAGGAGGTGTAGCCGCTGCCGGGGTGCTGGTAGGACTCGTCCACCACCTGGCCCTTGGTGTTGCCGAAAGCGCCGACGGTCGAGATGTAGACGACGCGCTCAACCCCGGCCTCGAGGGCCGCCCGCAGCACGTTCTCGGTTCCGATCACGTTGGCCTCATACATCGCCCGATGCTCGGATTCCGGGATGCCGACCTCGTACATGGCCGCGCCGTGGATCACCGCGTCGCAGCCCGACATGCCCGCCCGGATGACCTCCTTGTCCGCCAACGTGCCCGCGACGAGCTCGCAGCCGAGCCCGGTCAGCTCGGCCCCCTTCTCGGGACTCCGCACGAGGGCGTGAACGTCGTCGCCCCGCTCGCGGAGCTGCCGCGCGACGTGGCCGCCGATGAACCCGGTTCCCCCGGTGAGGAAGACCCTCATCCGGCCAAGCCTATCCCGGCGCGGCCTCGGGCGCGCGCCGGCCACTGCTGCCCGTCGACCTACACTTGGGTGAGTGCAGAAGGCTCGTCACGGCCGCGTGGCCGCCACACGGTACGGCGCCGGGGGCGCCGGAGTGGAGAACCCGCGCGCTCGCCAGCGCGCCCTGGCCATCTCGGCGGCGCCCAGCTCACCCCGGGATGACGACCCGCTCGCGGAGCTGAAGGAGCTGTTGCGGACGGCCGGCGTCGCCACCGCCGGAGAGTTGGTCCAGGCGCGCTCCAGCCCCGACCCGGATCGGTACCTCGGGCGCGGGAAGCTCGCCGAGCTCAAGGCCGAGATCACAAGAAGGGACGCAAATCTCGTCGCCTGCGACGACGAGCTCGCCCCTCGTCAGGAGCGGAACCTGGAGGCAGCGCTGGGGGTGCCGGTGATCGACCGTACCGCCGTCATCCTCGACATCTTCGCCGACCATGCCCACAGCGCCGAGGGCAAGCTCCAGGTGGAACTGGCGCAGCTCGAGTACAACCTCGCGCGCATGCGTGGCCTCTGGACCCACCTGGAGCGGCTCGGCGGCGGGATCGGCACGCGGGGCCCTGGGGAGTCTCAGATCGAGACCGACCGCCGGCTGGCCCGGGATCGGATCGCCAACCTTCGCCGGCGCCTGGCGCGCCTCGAGCGAAACCGAGAGGTCATGCGCGCTCGCCGCCACGACTCCGCAGTGCCGACGGTCGCGCTCGCCGGATATACGAACGCCGGCAAGTCCACCTTGCTGAATGCCCTTACGGGCGCCGGTGTCGGCGTGGGGGAGAGGCTCTTCCATACGCTCGACCCGACCACGCGCGCCTACCGCCACCGAGGGCGGCGCTACCTCGTGACCGACACGGTTGGGTTCATCCGCAAGCTCCCGCACCAGCTCGTCGAGGCCTTCAAGGCCACGCTCGAGGAGACGGTGCTGGCCGACCTCATCGTCCACGTCGTCGATGCGTCCGAGCCCGAGCACCGGCGGCGCGAGGCGATCGCCGCGGTGGACTCGGTCCTCGAGGAGATCGGCGCCGGCTCGGCTCCCCGCCTGCTGGTCCTCAACAAGGTGGACCTGCTGGATCCCGCCGACGCGCGAGAGCTGGGCATCTCCGAGCCGAAGGCCACGATGGTCTCTGCCACCACAGGCGAGGGGCTCGAGCAGCTTCGCGACGGGATCGGCGATGCCTTCGAGGAGAGCCTGCGGGCGGTCGAGCTGCTCCTGCCGTATTCGGAGGGCGGCGTGCTCGCGGAGCTCCACGAGCTCGCCGGCGACCTGGAGCGCGAGGACGGGGCCGAGGGCGTCGTGGTCCGCGCGCGCATCCCGGCATCGGTCGCGCACCGGTTCGCGGACTTTGCGCTGAACGGAGCGCCGCCGGACACCGGCTCCAACGGAGGCCGGTAGGCCCGTCAATACCCTGCACGCCGTGGAGCTCCGCGTGAAGCTGCTCTCGGACGCCGCCCGGCTTCCGGGTCGCGCCCACGAGGGCGACGCGGGGCTCGACCTCTACGCGTCGGAGGCCGCGGCGCTCGAGCCCGGTCAGAGGGCCAGCGTCGCGACCGGCATCGCGGTTGAGATCCCTCCCGGCCACGCCGGCCTGGTGCTGCCGCGCTCGGGGCTGGCCGCCCGCCACGGGGTCGCGCTGGTCAACTCCCCGGGGCTGATCGACTCCGGGTACCGCGGGGAGGTGCGAATCCTCCTCCTCAATACCGATCGCGAGCGCCCCTTCGAGATCGAGCCAGGCGACCGCATCGCCCAGCTCGTGGTGACGCCGATCGCAGCGGCCGAGCCCCTCGAGGCGCTCCGGCTCGCCGACACGACAAGGGGGGACGGGGGGTTCGGCTCGAGCGGCCGTTGACTACCGTGGCGCTAGCCGCGCATGGCCGCGCCGTGGGCGGACTCGTGGGCCGCCAGCTCCAGCTCATCGTCCAACGGCTCCAGCTGAGGTGAGGCGCCCAGCCGGCGGGAGAGGGCGAGCTCGATCAGCCGATCGGCGAGCCAGGCGTTCTTCGGCAACAGGGGCCCGTGCAGGTAGGTCCCGATCATGTTCGCGCGACGCACACCTTCGTGCCCGTCCTCGCCGTTGTTGCCGAAACCGCGGATCACTCGGCCCAGCGGATCGGCGCCGTCACCCAGGTAGGTGCGGCCACCGTGGTTCTCGAACCCGGCCAGCCGGGTCGGGCCGCTTCCCAAGTCGACCTCGATCTCGACGTTGCCGATCAGCCGCGGCCCCGGCTTCCGCACGGTCTCCAGGTCCGCGAGCCCGAGGCCGGCGATGCGCTCGCTCCCGAGCTGATAGCTGTGACCCAGAAGCTGGTAGCCGCCGCAGACGGCCAGCACGACCGCGCCATCGTCCACCGCCTCCGCCAGCGCATCCCGCTTGGTGGACACGAGATCGCCGGCGACGATGCGCTGGTCGCGGTCCTGGCCGCCGCCCAGATAGACGAGGTCGTGCCCCGCGGCGTCGAGCGACTCGCCCGGTCCGGCGGCCTCGTACGAGAAGTCGATCCCGCGCCACTCGCACCGCCGCCGCAGAAAGAGGATGTTGCCCCGGTCGGCGTAGATGTTCATCTGCTCCGGATAGAGCGCCACTACGCGAAGCTCCATCACGCCCGCTCCAGGATCACGACCGTGGCGCCCAGGTACCCGTCGGTGGCCGGCACCTCGACCCGGCCCGCGGGGCGCAGGCCGGTGCCCGCGGCCTCCGCCTCGAGCAACTCGGCGTCCAGGGCGTCGAGGCGGTCGACGTGGTCCTCCTCGCTGAGCGAGCCGTCCGGCGCGACCGCCTGGCGCACGCGCCGGATCTCCACCCCGCCGCCCGGGGTGGGAGCCATGGTGGGCAGGCTCGAGTACACCCAGCCGTCGCGTTCGCGGATATCGGGAAGGCCCGCGCCGGACTGATCGAGGGATGAGGCGGGACGCTCGACGACGGCGATCGCGAGGCGCCCGCCGATCGTCAGATGCGCAGCCGACCGCTCCAGCACGGCGCGGCGCCGGGAAGCGCCATCGAGCATTTGGATGAGCTGCATCGGGGCGATGACCAACTCGAACTCGCGCCCGAGCGCCAGCGACCTGACGTCGGCGCACTCGGCGTGCACCGCGAGGCCCTCCCGCAAAGCGTGCTTCTGGAGCGCCTCCAGGAGGGAGGGGTCGGAGTCGACCGCCCACAGCTCGCGACCGCGCCGCGCCAGGTGCAGGGCCACGCGCCCCGCCCCCGAGCCGAGCTCGAGCAGCGGGCCGGCTGCCGCATCGGCGAGCCCCTCCCAGGCCGGAAGGTCGGCGGCGTAACCACCGCATTCGACCTCGTGCCAGACGGCGGCGGAGCTCACGTCCAGTACTCGGAGGCCAGCCCGCGCTTGGACAGCAGGTTTCGAAGCTCCAGGAGCGCGGTGTAGGTCGGCAGCGCGAAGAGCCTGCCGTTGGCTTTCGCGAGCGCTCGGTCCAGCGAGCGGTCGATCGACGGCTCGACCTCGATCAGCTCGCGGGGCATTCCCGCGTACTTCAGCCGCACCGCCATCTCGGGTGCCCGCGTGCCGGCGCAGACCACTCGCCGCACGTGGCCGGCGAGGAGCTCGAAGTCCGCGTCCCACACCCACGAGACGTCGCGCCCGTCCGCGATCCGATCGTTCAACGCGATCCAGACGTCGAGACCGGGGGTGGCGCCGCCGGCGCCGGCCTCGAGGAGGAGGGTGCGAAGGACCTCGTTCGCGCCGGCCGGGTTCTTGATCAAGAGGATCGAGACGGCGGTCCCACCGACGTCGATCGTCTCGACCCTCCCGAACACGGGCTTCATCGTCTCCAGCGCCCTCGCGGCCGACTCGAGGGGGATGTCAAGCCGGATGGCAGCCGTCAGCGCCGCCAGCGCGTTGTAGACG
Source organism: Solirubrobacterales bacterium (assembly GCA_036558385.1). Taxonomy (GTDB): domain Bacteria; phylum Actinomycetota; class Thermoleophilia; order Solirubrobacterales; family 70-9; genus AC-56. The sequence goes on from DATBFS010000156.1 coordinate 26,838, forward strand.
TTGTAGAGCCCGGGGAGGGGGAGGCTCAGCTCGACCTCGGCGCCTGGTGCGCGCACGGCCACCTCGGAGCCGCTCATGCCCTCCAGCTCGATCCGGGTCGCGGCAACGTCGGGCGCCGGGCGGTCGGCTCCACAGCCGGGGCACGAGTAGTGGCCCAGGTGCCCGACGAAGGCCCGCCGGTAGGCATAGGGAGACCCGCACCGACGGCAGTGCTTGGCGTCGAAGGCGTGCTGGAGCTCGGGCAGCGCCTGGCTCGGATCGTCGATCCCGAAGTACGTGACCCCGGGGCGCCGGGCGAGTTCGCGGTCGCGGCCCAGATCCGCGACCAGCGGGTCATCGGCGCAGAGCGCGAAGCCGGTGGTGCCGCCCCGGGAGGCGACCACCTTGGCCCACTCGTCGGCGAGGTGCTCGAGCTCGCCGTAGCGGTCGAGCTGGTCCCGAAACAGGTTGCCGAGCACGATCAGGCGCGGGGCGAGGTCGGCGGCGATGCGGGGCAGCCAGGCCTCGTCCACCTCGAAGAGCCCCTCCTCGCCGCGCTGTTCGAGCAAGGCGGTGGCGACGCCCCAGGTCATGTTCGACCCCGCCCGGTTGTGCACGGGCCTTCGCCCGTTCGCGTGGAGCACCCCGGCGATCATCCCCGCTGTAGTGGTCTTGCCGTTCGTCGCACTGACGATCACCGACCCGCCGCCGAGCCCGCGTCCGAGCCGCGGGATCGCGTCCGGCGCCAACCGCAGCAGGATCCGGCCGGGGAGCGTCGTCCCTCCGCCGCGGCGAGTCAGCCGGCTGAGCGCTCCTACGGCTCGCGCCAGCGCGACCTTCGCCCCGAAGGCCCGGCTCACGGGGCGTCGCCGCGCGCGGGCGCCTGGCCCCGAGCGAGCCCTCCCGCTCGCCGCCTCCGGCTCATGGGACGATCACCTTCAGGGACCCGGGGAGCACGCGGATCGTCGCCGGAAGGTCGGCCAGATGGTCCCCGTCCGCGTAGACGGCGAACGGCCGGTCGGCGCTGATCTCGACCTCGGCCGCACGCTGGACCGTCACCTCCTCGTTCTCGACATGGCGGCCCTTGAACACCTTGGGCAGGTTAGCCAGGTACCGGAGCTTGCCGACCTCGCTCACGCACACGACGTCGAGGCGCCCGTCGTCGAGCTCCGCGTCCGGGGCGAGGAACATCCCGCCTCCGTACGCCTTGCTGTTCGCCGCCGCGACGGAGTAGCCGGTGTGCACGCGGCGCACGCCGTCCAGCACGAGCTCGAATCGCGCCGGGCGCCACGCGATCAGTGCCCGGAGGGCCGCGTACGCATAGACGAGGTTCCCCTTCACGAGCCTCGCCTCGTTGGCGATCCGGTTGGCGTCGGAGTCGAATCCGCAGCTCGCGATGCAGAGAAAGCGCCGGCCGTTGACCTCACCCACGTCCACAGCCCGGGTCCGCCCGGCGACGAGAAGCCCCACCGCCGCCCGAATCTCAGTGGGGATCCCGACCACGCGCGCGAAGTCGTTTCCGCGGCCGCCGGGGATCACGCCCAGCGGCACCTGGCCGCCCGCCAGCACCCCGCCGATCTGGCCGACGAGCCCGTCGCCGCTCATGACCACCGGAATCTCGCCGCCACCGGCCGCCCGCCTCGCCTCCTCGCACCCATGCTCGAGCCCGGTCGTGACCACGAGTCGATAGTCGACGCCGGCGTCGCGCAGGGCGGCTTCAACCTCTCCAACGAGGTCCCGGACGCGACCCCCGCCCGCGGACGGGTTCACGAGCACGAGGTGCCGCCGGGCCGAGTTCATCGCCGGAATCTATTCCGGTCGCGGCATCCGGCGCCCGACCCAGTAGGTGCCGTCGCCCGCCTCGCCCGCGGCGATCGGCTCGACATCTCGCTTGGCGAATCCCCAATCCAGGACCGATCGGGGGGTGTAGAAGGGCGTGGCGGCCCCCAAGCTCGAGGCGACGACCACGTGTCCGCCCGGGCGCAGCACGCGGACGCTCTCCCGGATGAACGGCGGCATGTTGAGGTGCGCGACGAGGTCGAAGGACTCGTCGTCGTACGGGAGGTGGGCCGCGTCGGCGATCCGGAAGGCGATTCGCCCCTCTGGGTCGAGGCCGACCTTGGAGCTCGCCGCGCGGATCATCGGCTCGGAGATGTCGACCCCCCGGACGCTGGCCTGGGGAAACTCACGGGCGAGGAGCAGCGCCCCTTCGCCCGTCCCCGTGCCGAGCTCGAGCGCACGCTCGGGGGCGGGCTTGACGTGCAGAAGCGCACCAGCGAGAGCCGCGAGGTGATCCGCCGATCCCGCCCCCGTCCGATCGTCCCAGCCGGGGGCGATCCGGTCGAAGTACCTCCGCATCGAGCCGCGAAGCGCGGGCCAGGCCCACGGAGCCCTGACGATCGCCGCGTTCAGGATCCGTCCCACGATCCGAATGCGTGCCGGGGGCTCCCGGGGGGCGGGCTTCATCACGACGTGTGGAGGTGCTCTATGTGGATCGCCATCACCGGGACATCTTCCCGCTCGGCGGCCGCGTTGGTCTAGCCTCCGAGGCGGATGCGGAGGATGCCGATCGCGCGCTCTCTCGGGACGGTGCTCGCCATGAACCTCTCGGCGATCGCGCTGACGGCCTGTGGGGGCGGCGGCGCGTCGACCTCCGCGCCTTTGCCAGCCGGGTGCCAGCCGGCGGCGAAGCCCAAGCCGAAGCGGGTCAACCTCGACCCGCCCACGAGTACGGTCGCTCGCAGCGCGAAGCTGGACGCCGTCGTCTCCACGAGCTGCGGAAGCTTCACGATCGCCCTGGACGCCGCGGCCTGGCCGAAGACGGTGAGCTCCTTCGTCCACCTCGCGCGGAAGGGCGTCTACGACGGCACCGGCTTTCAGCGGATCGTTCCCGGGTTCGTGATCCAGGGGGGCGATCCGTCCGAGACGGGCACGGGAGGCCCGGGCTACACCGTGACCGAACGGCCGCCGCCGAGCACTCAGTACAGGCGCGGGACCGTCGCGATGGTCAGGGCGGCCGTCGCGCCGCCCGGACAGTCGGGTAGCCAGTTCTTCGTCGTCGTGGCGCCCGACGCGGGACTGCCCCCGAACTACGCCGTTCTCGGAAGGGTGAGCGCGGGCCAAGACGTCGTCAATCGAATCGCGAGCCTCGGCGATCCCGCCAGTGGAGACGCCGGCACCCCCACCGCCACCGTCGCGATCCGGAGCGTCGCGGTGAGGCCGCGATGAGCCGGGTTGAGGTCGGCGATCGGGCTCCGGACTTCGAGCTCACCGGCACGGGCGACCGCACGTATCGCCTGACCGACTTCCGCGGCGGTTGGCTGGTGCTCGCGTTCTACCCGGGGGACTTCACCCCGGTCTGCACCCGCCAGTTCTGCTCCTATCGCGATGCCGCCGATCGTCTCGATGACCTCGACGCCGAGGTGCTCGGGATCTCGCCGCAGTCCCTCGACTCTCACGAGCGATTCCGGGCCAAATACGGACTCACGGTCCCGCTGCTCGCCGACCCCGACCGAACCACGATCCGCGCCTACGGGGTGCTGGGCCCCGGCGGGCTCGTACGCCGCTCGATCTTCATCGTCGACCCGACGGGCGTCGTCCGCTACCGACACGTGGCGCTCCTCGGCCTCCACTACAAGGACGTGGAGGCGCTGAAGCGCTCGCTGCGGGAGGCACGGGACGAGGCCCCGGTCTGAGCTGAGCCCACGGATGCCCGGGACCGAGCCGGCGGCCTTCGCGGTGCCGCGGGCCGGATGGCGGCTCGCGGGCGAGTCCATCGGCGAAGGGGCGCCGGTGGCCCTGATGCACGGGGTCACGGCGACTCGACGCTACGTTGTGCACGGCTCCGGGCATCTGGCGCGCGCCGGGCATCGGCAGGTCTCCTACGACGCGCGCGGCCACGGCGAGTCCGATCCAGCGCCCGAGGCGGACGGATACGGGTACCCGCAGCTCGTAGGGGACCTGGAGGCCGTGGTGAACGCGGAGCTCGGCGACGCGCCTTTCGTCGCGGTCGGCCATTCGATGGGTGCGCACACCGCGGTGGCCTACGCGCTTCAGGACGCGGCGCGGGTGGCCGGGTTGGTGGTGATCGGCCCGGTGTACACGGGGCTTCCGAGCGCGGAGACGATCGCCGCGTGGGACCGGCTCGCCGATGGCCTCGAGCGTGGGGGCCTCGAGGGGTTCATGGAGGCCTTCGACCACGATCTGGAGCCGACCTGGCGCGAGACCGTGCTGCGCATAACCCGGGAACGGATGCTCTCGCATCGACATCCCATGGCGGTGGCCCGGGCCCTTCGCGAGGTGCCCCGTTCGTCCCCGTTCGAGTCGATGTCGGAGCTCGAGTTCCTGGAGGTACCCGCCCTCGTGGTGGCGAGCCACGACCTGGCCGATCCCGGCCATCCGTACGCGGTCGCCGCCGCTTACGCCGAGCGCCTGCCCCAGGCCCGCCTGATCAGCGAGCCCGAGGGAGCCTCGCCCCTCGCATGGCAGGGCGGAAGGCTCGCGAGGGAGATCGCCTCCTTCTGCGCGGAACCCGAAGTGACGGCCAGGATCGGTCAGGCGGGCCCGTATGCTTGACGCGATGATCGACGACGGGCACGCGATCCACTACGCGGCGGTCCAGCGTGGCACGCCGGTCTATGGCGCGGACGGCGTCGAGGTCGGCAAGGTCGACCAGGTCGTCGACAACTACAGGGAGCGGATCCTCGACGGGATCGTGATCGAGACGCCCGAGCGCGAGCTCCGTTTCGTGGACGCGCCCGAGGTCGCCCGGACGGCCGAGCGCGGTGTCACCCTGTCGATCGGCTCGACCGAGGTGGGGGCGCTGCCGGCGCCCGACCGAGGCCCGGCGACGTTTCGGCCGAACGCGCGCGCCGGACGGCTCTCTCGCCTCCTCGGCCGGGGCTGGAAGCGCGAGTAGCCGGCACGCCGTCCCCGGCGTGGGCTCAGGGCGGTGAGCCGGGAAGGATCCACTCGCCCGATTCGGCGCGTTCGAGCAGGTCCCGCTCGGTGAGCGCGCGCACGGCGAGCGTCACGGTTGGGCGCCTGGCGCCCACGAGGTCCGCCAGGGTCTGATGCGAGAGGCGGAACGGAAGGAGCGCTCCACCGGGACGCTTTTCGCCCCAGAGCTCGGCCAGCTGCCAGAGCAACAGGAGGAGACGTTCCTCGACCCCGACTGTGTTGGCGATGGCAGCGCTCACCGCGAGCCTTCGCGATCGCCGCAGCGCTCGCTCGGTCAGGGCCTCGAGAAACTCGGGCATCTCCCGCGCTCGAGTGACAACGGCGTCGCCCAGCACCGCGATCGAGGCCGGCTCGATCACCGACCACGAGACCTCCGAGAAGGAGGCCGCATCCTCCTGCCACGGGCGCATGAGGTCGCCTCGGCCGAGCAGCTCGAGGCTTCGACCTCGCTCCGGGACGAAACAACGGCGCCCGATCAGCCCTTCCAGGACGAGAAAGCCGAGGTGGTCCTCCGCGGGCTCCTCCGACCCGGGGTCCCAGGGCCCGCGATCCAGGCTCAGCTCGACGGCCCACAGCTGCCCGTTACGGGCGCTCCCGCTCTTGGGGATGAGCCTCGCAAGCTCCCGATCGCGCGCCAACAGGTCGACCCGGCCGCCGTTCCGGCCCGCGACTCGATTGCCGCTGGGATCGTTCAACACTATGAATTCGGATACCCGTCGCCGTGAGCTAGAAAACATTCCCCAAGAGCTTGACGCCCCGCGGCGAGGCGTGAGCCGGTTGAACCGACCGTTCGGTCGCGCACCCGGGGACCGTCATCCGCCGGACGCCGCCCGCGCCTGCGAAGCGGCGGCGCGCCGGCGGCCCTAGCCGGCCGGCTCCTGGCTGAAGCGGGCTGCCTCCTCGGAGCCGGCGGTCGCATCGCCCGCGCTGTAGGAATGCGCGCCGGCGCCGGCGAGCTCGCCCGCGTCGACGATCAGGTACTCCTCGCGGATCGGGCGGCCCTCGAGGAAGCACTCGAGGATCTCGCGCGTCCCCGCCGCGTAGCGGGCCTGAGCCGACAGGCTCGTCCCCGATACGTGCGGGGTCATCCCGTGGTGGGGCATCGTGCGCCACGGATGGTCACTGGGGGCGGGCTGCGGAAACCAGACGTCGCCGGCGTAACCGGCAAGCTGTCCCGCCTCGAGCGCCCGCACGACCGCATCCCGATCGCAGATCTTGGCGCGCGCGGTGTCCACGAGATAGGAGCCGCGCTTCATCCTCGCGAGCATGGCGTCGTCGAACAGGCCCTCGGTCTCGGGATGGAGCGGGGCGTTGATCGTGACCACGTCGCAGACCTCGACCATCGCCTCGGCCGTGGGGTGGTAGGTGAGGCCGAGCTCGGCCTCGACCTCTGGCGGCAGGCGATGCTGATCCGTGTAGTGGAGCCCGACCTCGAACGGCTTCAGGCGTCGCAGTACCGCGGAGCCGATCCGGCCCGCTCCGACGGTGCCGACCTGCATCCCCTCGAGGTCGTACGAGCGCGAGGCGCAGTCGGCGATCTTCCAGCCGCCCTCGACGACGACCTGGTACGAGGGGATGTAGTTTCGGACGAGGGACAGGATCATCATCACCACGTGCTCGGAGACGGAGATCGAGTTCGAGTACGTGACCTCTGCGACCGTGATCTCCTGCTCGATCGCCGCCTGCAGATCGACGTGGTCGGAGCCGATGCCGGCCGTGATCGCTAGCTTCAGATTCGGGGCCCTGGAGATGCGCTCGGCGGTCAGGTAGGCGGGCCAGAAGGGCTGTGAGATGACGACGTCGGCCTCGGGCAGGCGACGCTCGAACTCCGAGTCGGCGCCGTCCTTGTCCGCGGTCACCGTGAGCGTGTGTCCGCCGGCCTCCAGGAACGGGCGCAGCCCCAGCTCCCCCGAGACGCAGCCAAGGAGCTCACCGGGATTGAAGTCGAGCCCCTCCGGGGTCGGCGTGGTCTGCCCGTCGTGATAGCGCTCGATCCTGGGGATCTCGTCGCGCGGGTAATCGGGCGGGTAGCCGTCCACCGGATCCGCGTACAGCACACAGAGAACGTTTGCCATCGTCGACCTCCACGGGCCTCGTTTGGCTCGACTCGGCGAACGTCGAATCGAGGCACCTGTCTCCCGGTGACCTTATCTCCATCGCCGCGAGCGGGGGAGGCAGGGCGTCAGGCGGCCGCGGCCGCCTTCGCGGTCAGCTCGGTGAGCGCGTCGAGGAAGGCCTCGGAGAACGTGGGGAAGGGCTGAATGACGTCGTTCAGCACGTCGAGCGGCACCCGAGCGCGGATCGCGAGCGTGGCCTGCTGCAGCCACTCGCCGGCCTCTGGGCCGAGCGCGTGGGCGCCCGTGATCCGCTCGCCGTCGGAGACCAGCGTCATGAACCCGGGCTTCGTGTCGTAGGCGCGAGTGTAGGTTGACGTTCGCGCAACGCCGGAGAGCTGCACGGTGGCGCTCAGGGCGCCGTCCGCCTCCCCGACGGACGCGGCCTGCGGGTCAGTGAAGACCACTCGAGGCACCGCGCTGTAGTCGGCCTCGCGATCACCGCCCACGATGTTGGCGGCAACGACCCGCCCTTGGTACTTGCCCACGTAGGTGAGGGGCCATGCCCCGGTCACGTCGCCGATCGCCCAGAGCTTGTCCGCCGCACGCAAGCGAGAGTCCACCTCGACCCCGCCCTTGCCCGGCTCGACCCCGACCGCGTCGAGGCCGAGGCCTTCGGTTCTGGGCCGCCGCCCGGTGGCGACCAGCAGCCGGTCGCCCCGAAGGGCCTCTCCCTGCTCGAACTCGAGCACGAATTCGTCACCCTCGCGGCGGGCGGCGGAGGCGTGCTCGCCGAACCGCAACTCGATCCCGTCGGAGCCGAGCGCCTCGCCGAGCGCCTCGCCGAGCGCCTCCGGTTCCCGCGGAAGCACATGCCCCATTCCCTCGACCAGGCTCACCTGCGCCCCCAGACGGTGAACCGCCTGAGCCATCTCGGTTCCCACAGGCCCGCCGCCGAGCACCAGGAGGTGGCGCGGGACCTCCTTCAGGCCCGTCACCTCCCGGTTGGTCCACACTCCCTCGAGCTCCTCGAGTCCGGGGATGGGGGGGAGGACCGGGTCGGATCCCGTGGCGACCACGATGTGCTCGCTGGTGTGCTCGGCGTCGCCCACGGCGACGCGGCCGGGGCCCGCGATGCGACCGGTACCGCGGAGCACCTCGATCCCGGCGCCCTCCGCCCAGCTCGCCTGCCCGTCGTCGCTGTAGTCCGAGACCTGGAAGTCGCGCCACTCGAAGGCTCGTGCCGCGTCGAGCTCGCCGCTCACCGCCTCACGCGCGCCCGGCGCCTCTCGGGCCGCCTCCAGAGCCTCTCCCGGGCGCAGGAGCGTCTTCGAGGGTATGCACGCCCAGTAGGAGCATTCACCGCCCAGCAGCTCGCGCTCGACGATCGCCACCCGCAGCCCTCCCTCGGCCAGATGCCCGGCGCAGTGCTCCCCGGCGGGTCCGCCGCCGATGATGATCACGTCGAAGTCGGCCGAGCTCACAGGGCGGCGAACGTTATCGCCTGGCTCCGCCCGGACAGCCGAGGGAAAGACGCTCAGCCTGGCCGGTTATGTCAACTCGGCCGCGAATGCCGAGCCCCGCGGGATCGTTCGGATCGCCCGGATATCCTGAGGGGCGTGAGCACCAGGTCCCATCATGAGCCGCTGGAGACGGTCCGCCACCAGCTGCGGCCGCTTTTCGACCGGGTCGTCGTCAAGGAGCTCGACTCCGACCGGGTGCGCCGCTCGGGCCTCGTGGTGCCGCCCGGGAGCCATGACCCACCGCCGCAACAGGGGATCGTGCTCGCGGTGGGCCCTGGCCTGGACTGGTGGGAGCAGGCGGGCGTGGAGATGCCGGTTGATCCCGGCGACCACGTCGTCTTCCCGGCGTCCGCCGGCGCCTGGGTGGAGGTCGACGAGGAGCGCCTGCTCGTCTGCCGCGTCGGCGAGCTCTTGGGCGTCCTGGAGTCCCTGAGCGAGCGCGAGCGCTAGGGGCCCTCAGGGGGAGGAGCCGGGCGCGCGCGGAGAGAACCTTCGTACCTGAGTTTCCATAACGCCGGTTATCGTGCGCAGCGGGCCGGGCACGGCCCCTCAGTTCTGCGACGGGTCCGCGGGCATCCTCGCGAGCAGCGAGTACTGGCCTCCCTTCCGCGCCAGGACGTCGCTCCACAGGGTCGCCGGGTCGTCCGGGAAGAGCTCGGCGGGCAGCGGCGCCTCGATGATCCACGAGTCCACCTCCATCTCGGCCTCGAGCTGCCCGGCTCCCCAGCCCGAATAACCGGCGTAAACCCGCCCCCGGCGCACCGAGTCGGCGAGCTCGGTCAGGTCGACGTCCGCCGACGCGAGCCCCACGTCGGCGACCACGATCCAGGCGGCGGCCTCCAAATGGGTGAACTCCGCGAGCAGGACCAGAGCCTCCGGCTGGACCGGCCCGCCGACGTAGATGGGCTCGCCGGCGGCGATCTCGGCCAGCTCCGAGACGACCGCGTCCACGGCGGTGTCGGAGGGCCGGTTGAGGACGATCCCCATCGCGCCCTCGTCGTTGTGCTCGGTGATGAAGACCACCGTACGAGCGAAGTTGGGGTCAGCGAGCGCCGGCGACGCGATCAGCAGCTTGCCGCGCAGCGATTCCTCCATCGCGCTGCATTCTGCCGTGCGGGGCGAACGCGGGCCGAACGCCCTGCCAGCTAACCTCGAAGGGATGGCGTACGACGTCACCGAGAGCGATTTCGAGGCGCGGGTGATCGAGCGCTCGCGCGAGGTCCCCGTGGTCGTCGACTTCTGGGCCGAATGGTGCGGTCCGTGCCGCGTGCTGGGGCCGGCCCTGGAGGCGGCCGTCGCGAAGCGAGCCGGCGACGTGGAGCTGGCGAAGGTCGACACGGACCGCAACCCCAACCTCGCGATGGCCTTTCAGATCGGCAGCATCCCGGCCGTCAAGGCGTTCCGGGACGGCGAGGTGGCCTCGGAGTTCGTCGGCGCGATCAGGCCGGCCCAGATCGAGCAGTTCCTGGACGGGCTCGTCCCCTCCGCGGCCGACAAGCTGGCGGCCGCGGACGACGAGGCGTCGCTGCGGGAGGCGCTGGAGCTCGATCCGCGCAACGCGGCGGCCGCGGTCAAGCTGGGGCGGCTGCTCCTGGGGCGCGAACAGGCGACCGAGGCGCTCGAGCTCCTCGACGGGCTCCATGGCGATTTCGAGGCGGAGGGGCTGGCTGCGCGAGCTCGGCTTGCCGCGGACGTCGGCGAGGACAGAAGCGACGGCGCAGGGGCGCTCGCGCAGAGCTTCGCCGCGTGGGACGACGGCCGCCCGGAGGATGCCCTCGAGGGGCTACAGACGGCGATCGCCGACACGGACGACCCGGAGCGCCGAGACCTCCTGCGCAAGGTCATGGTGGCCATCTTCACCGAGCTCGGAGCGGACCATCCGCTGGCGCGCGAGCATCGGCGCCGGCTTGCAGCGGCGCTCACCTGAGCGCTCGATTAGGAGGCGCTTAGGCCGCGCTGGCTAGCGTTCCGTCGAAGTGGGGAGCGATCCGGCATCAGGGGTAGGCATCCTGGCGGCCCTGGGCGCCGGGCTCGTGTCGTTCGTGTCGCCATGTGTGCTGCCGCTCGTCCCCGGCTACCTGTCGGCTGTCACGGGGGTGTCCGTCGGCGAGCTCGAGCGCGCGGACTGGCGCCGTGTGCTGGCCCCGAGCCTCGTGTTCGTCGCCAGCTTCTCGACCGTGTTCATCCTCCTCGGGTTGACCGCAACCGGGCTCGGACAGACGCTCCAGGACCATCGCGACACGCTCGAGAAGATCGCCGGAGCCGTCATCATCGCCATGGGCGTGCTGTTCGTCGCGAGCCTGTTCGTCGCCCGCCTGAACCGCGAGTGGCACGTCGACGCGCTCATGACCCGGGCGGGCAAGGGCGGCCCCCTGGTCGCGGGGATGGCATTCGCGATCGCCTGGACGCCCTGCATCGGACCGACGCTCGGAGCGATCCTGAGCGCGGCCGCGCTGTCGAGCTCCGCTGCCCACGGCGCGCTGCTGTTGGCCGTGTACTCGGCCGGCCTCGGGATCCCCTTCCTCCTCACGGCGCTCGCCTTCTCGCGGATGACGACCACGTTCGCCGTGATCAAGCGCCACTACACGGCGATCATGGCGGTCGCCGGCGCGATCCTGATCGCGATGGGCGTCCTGATCCTGACCGGCGACTTCTTCCAGCTGAACATCCAGGCCCAGAAGCTCACCAACGACCTGGGCCTGAACCCCTGAACAGTCGTCCGGTGCCCTCCGCTTAGTTGGCGCTGGGGTCCGGCGCGCCCACCTCGACCGGCGAGCCGATCGCCTCGACCTCCTCGAGCTCCCCGGCATCATCGTCGCGGGAGCAAACGATCCGAAAGCGGCCCGTTCCGAGCGCCGGGTCGCCCAGGATCGGCAGACCCCGGATCTCCTCCCAGCCGAGCCGCTCGAGCTCGTAGGGATTCATCCGCACCTCCGAGGCGGGAAAGGGGCAGTTGGCGTTGTGCTGGTCGATCGCCCGCGAGATCGCCTCGAGGTTCTTGGCCTCTGCACCGCTCACGCCCTGAATCTAGCGACCGGCCCCCAGCGGCGCCAGGCGCGTGGATTCTGCGCCCTCCCCTCGCCCGCGAGATACTGCGCGGGCGATGTCGCAGGAGAACGTGGAGCTCATGCGTCGCCTCTACGCGAGCAACTCTCAGGAGGCGCTGGTCGAGTTGCTCGCCGAGGACTGCGTGTGGATCAGCGATCCCAAGATGCCCGGCGGGGGCACGTACGCCGGGAAGGAGGCGGTCAGCCGGTATCTCGACGGGATGCTGGTGTTCGAGGACGGGAGCATCGAGGTTCACGAGATCATCGATCTCGACGACCGCGCGCTTGGAATCACGACGTTCAGAGCGCGGCCAGCGGATGGGCCTGCCACGGAGTGGCTCTGGTGCCACCTGGTCACCCTGCGGGACGGACGCATCACCGAGCTCAGGAGCTTCCTGGACAGGGAGAGCGCCCTCGAGGCCGCGGGGATCTCAGAGTAGGCGATGTCGCGGGAATTGCCCGATGTCAAGGCTTTCGTGGACCAGGGGTTCGCCTGCTGGAACGGCGGCGAGATCGACTTGATGGCCGACTCCTACGCCGACGACGCCGAGGTCGACACGACGGCGCTTCTCGACGGCCGCTGTTACAAGGGGCGCGAGGAGTTCGCGAGGTACTTCCACGAACAGTGGGACGCGTGGATTGACCTACGTATGGAGCCCCTGGATATTTCGGATGCCGGCGGGGGGAGGTACGTCGTCGAGGTCCGGATGACAGGGACGGGCAGGGGCAGCGGGATCGAGATCGATCAGCGAATGGGATTGCTCTATACGCTGCGCGAGCCGGACGGAAAGGTCGCTCGAGTGCAGATGTTCCCGAGCAGGGATGCCGCCCTCGAGGCCGCCGGTTTGCCGGAGTAGGCTGCTGTCTTGATGCCCGGCGGCCCCGGCCGCAGCCGACGACGCCCTCCCCGTTCCGGCGTGGGCGCCCCGTAGCCTGGGAATGTGAGCTCCAGCTTCCAGGACTGGCCCCACGTCTACGCCCACGTCGACATGGACGCCTTCTTCGTCTCCGTGGAGCTCTTGCGCCGGCCCGAGCTGCGTGGCAGACCGGTGATCGTGGCGACGGGAACCGACGCCGCAGCGCGCGGCGTCGTGATGGCCGCCTCCTATGAGGCGCGACGCTTCGGGGTCCACTCCGCCCTGCCGCTCGCGACAGCGCACCGGCGCTGCCCGCAGGCGGTTCTCCTCCAACGCGACATCGAGCTCTACCGCCGTGCCTCGGCGAAGGTGATGGACGTGATGTGGCGATTCACCGACCGGGTCGAGGTGGCCGGGTTGGACGAGGCATATCTGGACCTCGGCGGCTCCCCGGCGCCGAAGGCCCGTGCGCGGCAGCTGAAGCGCGACGTGCGCGATGCCACCGGGCTCGTGTGCTCGGTGGGGTTGGCGCCGAACAAGCTCTTGGCCAAGATCGCCTCGGATCTCGAGAAGCCCGATGGCCTGTGCGTGCTGGAGCCGGGCGAGATGCTCGAGGCCGTCGGCGAGCGTCCCGCCACGCTGATTCCGGGCGTCGGCCGGCGAACTTCGGAGCGGCTCGCGCGGCTGGGCATTCGCACGGTGGCCGAGCTGGCGAGCGCCGATGTTCGCGCACTCGAGCGGGCGCTCGGCCCTCGGCTCGGCCGGGAGCTAGGAGAGCGAGCCCAGGGAAACGACCGACGGCCTCTGGTCACCGACCGGGAGCGCAAGTCCGAGAGCCGCGAGACCACCTTCCCGGCCGACGTGACCGACGTCCCCACCCTGCACCGCACCCTGGACCGCCTCGTGGACGCGGTCTGTCGCGGGCTCGGCGATGAGGGGTTCGCCGGGCGCACCGTGACCCTCAAGATCCGCTTGCGTCCGTTTCGCACTCACACCCGCTCGCGGACGCTGGACGAGCCCACTCGCGACCCCGCGCTGGTGCGAACGGTGGCCCGCCGGCTCCTGGACGATTTCGCGCTTGAGGCACCCGTCCGCCTCCTCGGAATCGGGGTCTCCGGCCTCGCTCGCTCGAGCGAAAGCTCGGCGGCCGACGCATCGCAGCCGGTGGTTCAGGGCGCCCTGGCGCTCGATGCCTGACAGTGAGATGATGCGCTCGTGGCGCATGGCGATCGACTGAGCGGACTCGACGCTTCGTTCCTGCAGCTCGAGCAGGGCCCGGCGCACATGCACGTGGCGTCGACCACGCTGTTCGAGGGGCCCGCGCCGGACTACGAGGAGTTCCGGGATCACATCGCCTCGCGGCTGCACCTCGTCCCCCGCTTCCGACAGAAGCTTCGCTTCGTGCCCTTCGGCCAGGCTCGCCCGGTCTGGGTCGACGACCCGCACCTGAACCTCGACTATCACGTGCGCCACACGGCCCTCCCTCCCCCCGGGAGCGAGGAGCAGCTACGCATTCTGGCGGCGAGGATCTTCTCCCAGCGTCTCGACCGCTCGAAGCCGGTATGGGAGATGTGGCTGGTCGACGGACTCGAGGGCGGCCGCTTCGCGATCGTCGCGAAGACCCATCACGCCCTCGTCGACGGCGTCTCGGGGGTTGACATAACCACCGTCCTCTTCGATCTCGACCGCGAGCCCGACCGCCCGTCCGACCCCGAGCCGTGGCTCCCCCAGCCCGAGCCGAGCGGCGCGCAGCTCCTGGCCGATGCGCTTTTGGAGCGGGTGGGCAGCCCTGGGGCGGTCCTTCGCGGCGCTCGCACGGCGCTCCGGGCGCCTCGCCGCGTGGCCGGCGCGGCCATCGAGGGGCTCGAGTCCGCGGGCTCCTTCATCCGCACCGGGCTGGCCGCGCCCCACTCCCCGCTCAACCGCGAGATCGGTCCTTACCGCCGCTTCGAATGGGTGCGCGCCGACCTGTCCGAGCTCAAACGGATCAAGGCCGAGGCAGGAGGGACGGTCAACGACGTGATCCTGGCGGCGGTAGCCGGGGCGCTCGGGCGCCATCTGCGCTCATCCGGCACCTCGACCCGCGATCTCGAGCTGCGGGCCATGGTCCCGATCAGCGTTCGGGCGGACGACGAGCACGGCGCTCTCGGCAACCGCGTGTCCGCGATGATGGCGCCGCTGCCCATCTGGTGCGAGGACCCGATCGAGCGCCTGCGGACGGTCACCTCCCGCATGGGCGACCTGAAGTCCTCGCGACAGGCGGTGGGCGCAAGCCTCTTGACCGAGGCCAGCGACTTCGCGCCCCCGACGATCGCCGCGCAGGCGGCCCGCCTGCAGTCGCGCCAGCGGTTCTTCAACCTCGTCGTCACCAACGTGCCGGGGCCCCAGTTCCCGCTCTACCTGCTGGGACGCGAGCTTCAGGACGTCTTCCCGATGGTGCCCCTGGCCAAGAACCAGGCCGTCTGCTTCGGGATCATGAGCTACAACGGCCGAGTCAACTTCGGGATCACCGCGGACTACGACGCCATGCCGGATCTGGAGGCGCTCGCCCAAGACACCAGAGAGGCGATCGACGAGCTCTCCGCGGTCGCGGCGGGGCGCGGCGCCTCCGCGGGCGTCCCGGCCGCCGAGCGCGCCGTCAGGTCGCAGGCCGAGCAGAAGGTCTAGCCGTCGCCTGGAGGGCTGGGTAGGGCCGCGCAATGCGGAGCGGGGCCCCGCTGGTCTGGGGTCGGGAGCAGACGGCTACACCGGCTTCCTGGACTCCCACGGATGGGTGCTTGGCGACCATCGCGAACGACCGACAATTCGCCGTTGTCGGTCATTCGAGATGGCTGCCGCGAGGATGACCCTCGCTCGCGGCCCCTCCCGGCATCAACGCGGCCTAGAGTTCAGGCCGTGTCCGAGCCCGTCGTCGTTCGCGCCGCCCGGCCGGATGACGCCGAGGCGATCGCCCGCATCTACAACGAGGGGATCGCCGAGCGGGTGGCGACCTTCCAAACCGCCACCCAGCGCACGTCCGAGATCGTCGAGGCGATCGAGGCCGGCCGACTCCTCCTCGTGGGGGAACGCGACCACGTCGTCGTCGGGTGGGCGAGGCTGGCGCCCTACGACGACGCCCACGAGTACTACTCGGGCGTCGGCGAGGCGACGCTCTACGTGAAGCGCGACGCGCGCCGGGGCGGCGCCGGCGGCGCGCTGCTCGGCGCGCTGGCGCAGGAGGCCGAGGCGCGCGGTTACCACAAGCTGGTCGGGAAGATCCTCACCACGAACGCATCCAGCATCGCCCTGGTACGCGCGAGGGGCTGGCGAGAGGTCGGCCTCCACGAGCGGCATGGGCGTCTCGACGGCGAATGGAAGGACGTCTTGGTCGTCGAGCTCCTGCTGGGAGACGCTCGAGGGGAGGACTGAGGCACCCGTCCGATCCTGTGGCGATCCTCTGCGAGTGACCGACGACGCAGAGGCATCGCGCGAGCGGGGCGGCGGCGTCTGGCGGCAGGGAGGCCATCACTTCGGCTTCGTCTTGGTGCTGATCCTCGCGTCGCTCGTCTTCCTGCTCGCGGCGCCCGAGGAGGACTGGGCAAGGCTGACGGCGATCGCGCTTCAGGGCCTGACCCTCCTGGCGGCATTGCGCGCCTCCCGGGTGAGCGCGCTGGTGCTGCGGTTGGCGGTGGCGGTTGTGGGGATCGCGATCGCCTCCTCGATCGCCGCCTACGTCGGCTTCGGGTTCCTCGGGGCGACCGCGGCGCGCAGCATCTCCGTGCTGCTGGTCGCGTTGGCGCCGCTGGCGATCGCCCGGGGCGTGGTCATCGACTTCCGCCAGGAGGGCGAGGTCTCCCTGCACACGATGTTCGGGGTCCTCTGTATCTACCTGCTCATCGGCTACGTGTTCGCCTTCGTGTTCGGGGTGGTTGACAGCCTCGGCTCCACGCCCTTCTTCGCCCAGCGCGCCGCCGCCAACAGCCACAACCTCCTCTACTTCAGCTTCACGACCATCACCACGACGGGTTACGGCGACCTCACCGCGGGCAGCGACGTCGGCCGCTCGCTCGCGGTTGCCGAGGCGCTCATCGGACAGATCTACCTGGTCACGGTCGTCGCCGCAATCGTCGGCGGGCTCGGCGGCCGACGACCCGCCTGAGCCCCCGACGGCGGCCATACTGTCTCGATGATCGAGGAGGCGACCAGCCTGCGCATCGCGCTCGCCCAGGTCAACGTGACCGTGGGCGACGTCGAGGGGAACGCCCGCCTGATCTCGGAGTGGTGCGCGAGCGCCCGCGAGCGGGGCGCGCAGCTCGCCCTCTTCCCCGAGCAGGCCGTCACCGGCTACCCGGCGGAGGATCTGTGGCTGAAGCCGCACTTCCTCGACGCCGCCCGGCGCGCACTCGACGAGATCGCCGCGACCGTGAAGGGGCTGATCGCGATCGTCGGCTTCCCCGAGCGCGAGGTCGCCACCTACAACTCGGCTGTGGTGCTCGCCGACGGCGCGATCCAGGGGATCTATCGCAAGGTCCTGCTCCCGAACTACAGCGTCTTCGACGAGCGCCGCTACTTCGAGCCGGGAGACGATGCGGCGATGATCGAGATCGGCGGCGTTCGAGTCGGACTGACCATCTGCGAGGACATCTGGTACCCGGGGCCGCCGGCGTCGGTGGAGGCCCTGTCCGGCGCGAGCCTGATCGTCAACGCGTCGGCCTCGCCGTACCACCGCGGGAAGGGCGCTCTCCGCGAGCGCATGGTCGCCGAGCGCGCCCGCGAGACCGACGCCGCCGTCGCTCTCTGCAATCTCGTCGGCGGCCAGGACGAGTTGGTGTTCGACGGCCACAGCGTCGTGGTCGACTCCCGAGGCCAGACGCTCGCGCGCGCGAGGCAGTTCGCCGAGGAGCTCGTCGTCTGCGACGTGCCGATCGAGCCGCGTGCGACGGATGCCGCAGCCCAGGCGCCCCCGGACGCCCAGCCGACGGGCGCGGCGGCGCGCCTGCTCGCGAGCTTCGAGACGCCCGCCGCGGTTCGCGGTCCGGCGGAACCCCCGCTGGCGGAGCTCCTCGAGCCCGCGGCCGAGGTGTATGAGGCGCTGAAGCTCGGGCTGCACGACTACGTGGACAAGAACGGGTTTGACCGCGTCCTGGTGGCCGTCTCGGGTGGGATCGACTCGGCGCTCGTCGCGCTGATCGCGGTCGACGCCCTCGGGCCGGAGCGCGTCTGCTGCGTCGTCATGCCCTCTCCCCACTCCAGCGCGGAGACCCAGGCGGACGCCCGCGCGATCGTGGCCGGCCTCGGCGCCGAGCTGGTCGAGATCCCCATCGAGTCCGCAATGCGCACCTACGATGAGCTCCTCGACCACCCGACCGACGGCGCGGGCGCCCAGCTTGCCGCCGAGAACATCCAGGCCCGGATCCGCGGCAATCTGGTGATGGCGCTGTCGAACCGCCACGGATGGCTCGTCCTCACGACGGGGAACAAGAGTGAGATGAGCGTCGGGTACGCGACTCTCTACGGTGACATGGCCGGGGGCTTCGCGGTGATCAAGGACGTACCCAAGACGCTCGTGTATCGCTTGGTTCGCTACCGAAACGGCCTGTCGGATCCGGAGCCGGTCCCCGAATCCGTGCTCGAGCGGGCGCCGTCGGCGGAGCTACGCCCGGACCAGCTCGACGAGGACTCCCTGCCCCCTTACGACGTGCTCGACCGCATCTTGGCCGACTACGTGGAGGAGGATCGCGGCCGCGACCAGATCGTGGCCGACGGCATTCCCGCGGACGTCGTCGACCGGGTGATCGCGATGGTCGACCGCTCCGAGTACAAGCGCCGACAGGCTCCGCCCGGCATCCGGATCACGCCGAGGGCCTTCGGGCGCGACCGCAGGCTGCCGATCACCAACCGGTATCACGGGTGACGGGTCTGCCGCACCGCCACCGTCATCCGGATCAGAGCCGCGATGCGGCCCTCGTCGTCGGTGATCTCGACGTCCCACACCCACGTCGTGCGGCCCCGGTGGCGGGGGCGCGCGACCGCGTTGACGTGGCCCTCCGTGATCGGCCGAAGGAACGTGGCGTTGTTGGATTGGCCCATGGCCGCCATGCCGTCCTCTTGGACTGCAAGCCAGGT
This sequence comes from Solirubrobacterales bacterium, assembly GCA_036558385.1. Taxonomy (GTDB): domain Bacteria; phylum Actinomycetota; class Thermoleophilia; order Solirubrobacterales; family 70-9; genus AC-56. The sequence goes on from DATBFS010000156.1 coordinate 45,362, forward strand.
CGCTGCCGAGCAGATGCTCTCGGCGATCGCGGCATAGACGCCGCCGTGGACAAGGCCAGCCGGCTGGCGGACCTCGTCCGTCACCGCGATCCGGGCGTGGACCTCCTCCGGGCTCGTGTCGAGATACTCGAGGCCGATGAGATCCCCGAGGCCGTCGCGGCCGGCGTGGGCGTTCGGCTGCGGCATCCGCGGGAGACTAGTCGGAGCCGCCCCACCGGGCGAGCGCCGCGAGCAGGGGCACCCGAAGCAGGATCAGGTCGATCAACAGGCCGGCCGCGGCGGCCAAGCCGAACTCGCGCGCCGGATAGAGGTCCGTCCCCGCCAGCACGCCGACGGCCAAAGCGCTCACCGCGGTCGCGTAGATCGCGGCGGGGACCGTGAAGGCGGCGGCCGTCTCGGCCGCGATCGGGGCCTCCAAGCCGAAGGATCGCTCGCTGCGCGATGCGCGAACGGCGGTCACGGCTCGCGCGGCCGAGATCGTGACGAGCGCGATCGCCAATGAGACGACGGCGCCGTTCTCGAGCGCCCCCTGACGGCGCTGGCCGATCAGGCCCGCGACGTGGCCGTCCTGGAACACGAGCACGCAGAGTCCGCAGGCGGCGGCGGCCGGCAGCAGCGTGACCACGGCGACCGGGATCACCCGGGGGGAGAACGCGATCGCGAGAACCAGCGCCAGCGCCGCCGCGGCCACCCCGGCCGCGAGCGCCAGCCTCCCGAACAGGGAGGTCCCCTCCGACGTCCCCCGCGACGATGCCTCGCCGGAGGACCTCCCACGATGATGCCCAACCGCGATCTCGGCGGCCTTGGCGGTTTGGGAGCCCGTGGGCAAATCCGTCGAGGAGAAAGGGCGGCTCTGGGCGCCCAGAAGCGGCGCGGCGCAGGCGACCATGACCAGCGCCGCCAGCCCGCAGGCCAGCACGGCCCGGGCTCGGGAGCCGGCCAGGTACCCCGCGACGGTCCGCGGGGCCCACGCGAGGGCCGGTTCCCCCGCGACCCGGTCGTCGAGCGCTTCGAGACGGGCACGCTCCAGCGCCAGCAGCGCGGGAACACAGACCGCCGCGGACCCGAGGGCCAGGATGACCGCCAGCGCGCAGGCGAGCACCATCGACGGCGCCGGATCGAAGCCCGAGGCCAGGAGCCCGGCACTGACAGCGATGGTTCCCAGAGCGAGCGGCAGCCCCAGCTCGCCCATGGCATGCAGGGCGCGACGGATCGCCTCCTCCGGAGCCGCCGATGTCACCTCGTCACGAAAGCGGGCGACCAGCAGGCTGGGCGCCTCGACACCCAGCGTGAGGCCCAGCACCGCGGCGGGCGCGATCCCGAGCAGGGAGACGTCGGCCGCGTCGCCCACGAGCCTGAGGCCAGCCAGCGCGCCGGCGATGGCGGTGGCGGCACAGATGAGCGGCCCGATCGCGAGCCAGGGGCCCAGCACCGCGACGAGCAGGATCAGGGCCAGCGCCGCGGCCCCGAGCTCGACCTTCCAGAGGTCCCGCGAGAGGTCGTGTCGTGCCTCGATCACCGCCGCCACCTGGCCCCCGTACGCCACCCGTAGGGGCCCCGGATCGATCTCTCGCTGCACACGCTCGACCGTGCGCTGGCGGTCCATGTCGTCGTCGGAGGACAGCGTCACCTCCAGCGAGGTCGAGCGTCCATCGCCCGAGACCGGGCCTTGACGCACCGACGAAACGCCGGCATCCGAGTCGAGCTGCGCGGAGATCACCCGCAGGGCAACCCGATAGGACCCCGAATGGACGGGCCGATGCCCGGTGGCGGCGACCACCAGGTCCGGCTCCCCCCCACTCCCCGCCTGCTCGCCGACGGCGAGCGAGCCGATGCCGAGTCGGTTCGGCGCTCCCAGGGACAGAGCCACGGCCAGTGCGAGGACCGCCACATTGCCAGCCAGAAGGGCCCCGGGGCGCCTCAACGCGAGATCGGCGAGCCCAGCCACGGTCAGCGCACCTTACTTCGCCGCCAACCGGGCTCGCCAGGGCCCCTGCACCCCACCCCAACCCGAATCCGTAGGCTTTCCTACGTGCCCTTGACGACGGACCAGCAGGCGATGCTCCAGCTCCTGCTCGAGCGCGGCCAGAGCTACGCGGATCTCGCGTCGGTCCTCGGCGTGGACGAAGCACAGGTCCGCTCCCGGGCCCGGGAGGCGCTCACCGAGCTCGGCGGCACCGACCCGGACCGAAACGTCGGGCTCACCGACTATCTCCTCGGGCAGGCCGACCCGATCGGCAGGGCCGATGCCGTGCGCCACCTGAAGGACGACCCCGAGGACCTCTCGCTCGCAACCGAGCTCTCCCAGAAGCTGCTCCTCGTCGCCCCCGAGGCGGATCTCCCGCGGCTGCCCGGAGAGGAACGCCGGCCGAGGCCCCGAAGGGCCGGGAACGGTCGGGGACCCTTTCCGAAGCTCCTGCGCCGCGGAGATGGAGCCAGTGATGCGGCCGCGACCGGGCCGCGGACCCTCACCCGGCGCCAAGGCCAGCTCGCGGTCCTCCTCGGTTGCGTCGGCGTCCTGCTGGTCGTCGGAATCCTGGCGGTCGCCGGGGCGTTCGGCGGAGGCGGCGACGCGGCCACCACGACGACCACCGCAGCCACTCGAACCCTTGCCACGGTGACGCTGAAGCCGCAAACCAGCACGAATGCGGCTGGGGCGGTTCGGTTCGGGATCCAGGACGGGCAGCAGGCCTTCGTCGACGTCGGCCTCAGGGGCCTCAAGCCCGCCCCCGAAGGTCAGACCTACGTGATCTGGCTGCTGTTGACGCCGAACCAGGGCTATCCGCTCTCGCCGATCCGGCCCTGCGGCTCGAAGGTTCCCGAGCCATGCCTGTCTCAGACGGGCAGCTATGAGAACCGCTTCCAGCTTCCCCCAGCCACCTTGACCATCGTGTCGCGCACGCGGTTTGTCGACGTCTCGATGGCGCCGACGGACCAGGTGCGAAGCGCGATCAGCTCGGCGATCAAGCAGAACCAACTCATCATTCAGCGGCCCGGCACCACCGTCCTTCGGGGGGCGATCCCGGAGGCCAGCAGATCCCGCGGCGCCGGCGGTTCGAACGGCGGGTAGCCGTGCCCTCGCGCATGGTCATCCTGGCGCTCGGGGTCGTGGCCGGCCTCATTGCTGCGGCGTTGGCCATCGCGGGATGGCCCTCCTCCGGGGAGGCTGGTATCGGGCGCTGGCACCCATCCCCCACCGATCGCTGGCAGTACCAGCTCGAGAGCTCCAACCGGCAGCTGGCGTCCAGCGGGGGAATCGACGTCTCCATCTGCGAGCGACCGCGCTCGGGCGGCCATTGCGTCCGCCCCGCCGTCTTCGACATCGACCTCTACGTCGACGGCCAGGTATCGGGCAACGATCACACCGTCGATGGGGCGGCGGTTCGCGCGATCCACGCCCGCGGAGCCCGCGCCGTCTGCTACATGTCGGCCGGCACCGCGGAGCGGTTTCGACCGGACTACTCCCGGTACGTCGCGTTCGACCGCCACCATGGCCACAGCCTGATGGGAAAGCCGTTCAGCGCGAGGTTCCCCAACGAGTACTGGCTCAACCTGAGCAACGCCCGCGGCCAGCGAGACTTCGTCCTCGGGAGGGTCGAAGCCCGCACCAAGAAGTGCGCTCGCGCGGGGTTCGACGGGGTCGAGTACGACGTGGTCGACGCCTACGCGCAGGGCCACGAGGTGACCGGGTGGCACGTCACCGCACGCCAGCAGCTCGTCTTCGACCGGGCGCTGGCCTCGATCGCCCATCGCAACGGCCTCTCGGTGGGGTTGAAGAACGACCTGGGCCAGGTCCCAAAGCTCGAGCCGCGATTCGACTTCGCGATCAATGAGCAGTGCTTCCAGTATCGGGAGTGCACCAACAACCCGGCGCCGGGCTACAAGGCGTTCACGAGGGCGGGCAAGGCGGTCTTCCAGGTCGAGTACCAGATCCCCCGCAGCCGCTTCTGCGGCCAGGCCGCGAGCCTTGGGATCAGTTCGATCAAGAAGGCGGCGGACTTCTCGCTCAACGCCGAGCCCTGGAAGCCCTGCCGCTAGGGCTCCGCGTCGGGAATCAGCTTCCCCGGGTTCATGATCCCGGCCGGGTCGAAGCGCTCCTTGGCCGCGCGCAGCGCCTCGATCCCGAGCTCGCCGATCTCGTGGCGCATGTACGGGAGGTGGTCGCGGCCGACCCCGTGGTGATGGGTGATCGTGCCCTGGGCCTCGACGATCGCCTCGCACGCGGCCGTCTTCACCGCCCGCCACTGTTCGAGCTCGGCGCCCGCCCTGGCCGGGGCCACGAACGTGTAGTAGAGGGACGCGCCGTCCGGATACGCGTGCGAGAGATGGCACATCACGAGCCCCGGCGTCCCCTGGCGCGCGAGCGCGTCCTGGATCGCGGAGCCCACCTTCTCGTAGAGCTCCCCCAGCCGGCTCCATTCGTGGGCGGTTTCGAGCGTCTCGGCGAGATAGCCGAGGTCGAGCAGCTCGTCCCTCAGGTACGGGCCCTCGTAGCGGCCCCGCAGCCAGGCACGACCCGGGGCCGCCCCGAGAGGCGCCGCGCCCGCGCCGCGCAGGCGACGCGTGGCGAGCGCGCGCCGGCGGGCGATCGAGTCGCGGTCCCCCTCCCAGCCACACACGACCAGGCTGCCCTCGGCACGCCCCCTCATCCGCAGGTAGGCGGATGCGAGCGCCCGCTTCGCCCCACGGCCGCCGGAGAGCGCGAGCGAGATCCGGGTCTCGGCGCGATCGGAGACGCGGATGACCTCGGGGAGCGCGCCCGCCTGCGCGAGCGATCGGACGACCTCGCCGCCCGATTCGAAGTCCGGCGCCATCCAGGCCTCGTAGCGGCGCTGCCCGGGGGCGGGCCTCACCCGCGCCTCGACCTCGGTGATCACCCCGAGCGTGCCCTCAGAGCCGACCACGAGCTCCCTGAGGGCGGGGCCGGGCGCGGCGCTGTGAGGCGTCTCGGGCGTGTGGAGCTCCCCCGCGGGCGCCGCGAGT
>DATBFS010000157.1:0-3015 GCA_036558385.1 Solirubrobacterales bacterium
GCACCCGCCCGAGGCCCTGCCGTACATCGAGTTGAACGGGTCGAGCTGGGAGGAGTACCTGGCAGGGCGAAGCCGAGGATTCCGAAACCAGGTCGGTCGCAAGATGCGCGGGCTGCAACGAGACCACGAGGTGCAGATCAAGCAGCCCGCGTCCGGGGAGGAGGCGCTCGGGAACGTCGGCACCCTGTTCGAGCTGCACGACGCGCGGTGGACCGGGCGCGACGTGGAGTCGTCGATCGTGGACCCGGTGGCCCGCGAATTCCACCGGCGGTTCGTGGTCCAGGCGCAGCAGCGTGGGTGGCTTCGGCTCTACCTGCTCGAGGTTGACTCGACCCCCGTCGCGGGTTGGTATGGCTGGCGGGTGGGCGATCGCTTCTCCTACTACCAGGCCGGATTCGATCCGACCTGGGGGCGGTACAGCGTCGGCTTCGTGCTGCTCGCCGAGACCGTCAGGGAGGCGATCTCGGAGGGGGCCGCGGAGTACGACCTGCTGCTGGGCGACGAGCCTTTCAAGGCGAGGTTCGCGACCGGCAGGCGCCTCGGGCGGAACGTGCTGCTGGCGCCGCCGCTCTCCCGGCCGCGACTTCGCGCGAGCGCGCGTGCCTGGGCCGCCCGCCGCCGCTCCGGGCGAGCTCGCTAGCGCCTCAGGTCACGTACCACTCGCCGTCGAGGTGGGTGAGCAGCGAGGCGCTCGTGCAGAGCAGGGCGTGGACCTCGGGGTCGTGGACGTGGATCACCGGCTGGCGCGCGAAGCCGATCACGGCCAGGCGGCGCCGAAGCGGAGCCTCGAGGTGCGGCTCCAAGCGCCCGGCGAGGGCGGCGCTTCCCTGAGCTCTGGCGTGCTCCGTCAGCTCACCGACCACCGCCTCGACCTCGGCTTCCGGGGCGCACACGCACAAGACGCGGCTGGCGCCGCCCGGACGGGACGCGTAGGCGTACCACCCGACCGGATTCCCGGCGCGGCGGACCAGGCGATGCACCAGCGGCCCCATCGACGCCTCCACCCGGGCGAAGAGCTGCTCGAGGTAGGGCTGGTCGTAGTCGACGCGAAGGCGGAACCCCCGGGTCATCGCCGGCAGGTGCTCGACGATCGCGGCGGCGGAGGCGTCCTCGCCGCTCACGTCAGCGGGCAGAGCCGGGAAGGCGCGCGGGACGAAGCGCCCGCCCGATGCCTGCGCCGGGAGCGCGGCCACGGGCACGACGTCCCGCACCGGGGCGTGCCGGGTCGCCGCGGCGAGGGCCCCGCGAGCCCAGCGAAACGGCCGCAGGACCAGCATCCAGTCGCACGAGCGAGGGTGGTCGAGATGGCCGCCGAACGCCCGCCACATCCGCACCACGCCCTCCGTGGGGCTGTCGGTCCAGGTGAGATCCTGCTCGCCGGAGAGCAGCCGGCGGAGCAGCAGCGCCCCGGCCGGGCCCGCCTTCGGGTCCGCGGACACCGTCAGGTGCGCACAGCAGACCCCGCGAAGCTCCTTCTCGTCGAGCTTCAGGCGTCGCACCTGGGAGCCGATGAACCCCAGGATGCCCCCTTCGTCATCGACCGCAACGAGAGACGGGAGCTCTGGGTCCGCCCACGGTGAGTCGATTAGGGTTTGCTCCAGGAAGGGCTCGTCGTGCGTCCACCAGGGGAGTCGGGCCTCGAGCAGAGCCAGAACGCCTCGCACATCTGCCCGCTCGAATGCCCTGATGTCCGTCATGCGAGCAAACTATCGCCACACCGCGTCAGACCCGGAGGAGGCCATGCGTTACCTCGAATGCGACCCTGCACCATCCCATGACTGAAGTCAGCTCCAACGGACCAGTGGAGTCGTTCGACCCGGCCGCCACCGCCGACAGGCTCGCCGAGCGGACGGCCGAGGCCGTACGCGAGCTCGGCAGGCGTGGCGCCGTGGTGGCGGTCTCGGGGGGCGTCGACTCGGGCGTCGTCGCGGGAATCTGCGTCCGCGCCCTCGGGCCGGAGCACGTGTTGTGCCTGCGCCTCCCGGAGCGCGACGGAGCCAGCGAGTCCACCGACATCGGCCTGGAGCTCGCCGAGGCGCTCGGCGCGCGCACGGTCGAGGAGCCGATCACCGACGCCCTCGACGCGCTCGGCTGCTATCGGCGCCGCGACGAGGCGATCCGCCGGGTGTTCCCCGAGTACGAGCCCGGCTGGCGGCACAAGCTGGTGCGATCGCAGCCCACCGGGGGCGTGATCGTCTTCTCGGTGGTCGTCGAGCGCCCGGACGGGACGGAGGAGCAGCGGCGCATGCCGCCGGACGCCTACCGGGAGCTCCTGGCGGCGTCGAACATGAAGCAGCGGACCAGGAAGCTCCTCGAATATACGTGGGCGGACCGGCTGTCATACGCCGTGGCCGGGACGCCGAACCTGCTCGAGTACGACCAGGGGTTCTTCGTCAAGGGTGGCGATGGGCTCGCGGACCTGAAGCCGATCGCGGGCCTCTACAAGGGACAGGTGTACGCGCTGGCCCGCGAGCTCGGGCTCCCGGAGTCGGTCGCCACGCGCTACCCGACGACCGACACCTTCAGCCTCCCGCAGACCCAGGAGGAGTTCTACTTCGGCCACCCGTACGACCAGATGGACCTCCTGGTCTGGGGGCACGACAACGATGTGGCACCCGCCGACCTCGCGGCTCGCGTCCGCCTCGAGGCCGCGGAGATCGAGGCCGCCTACCGGGAGATCGAGCGAACGCGCGTCGCCACCGAGTACCTGCACGCCCCCGCGGTGCTCGTCGATCCCTCCGACTGACCGTGTGCGGGATCGCCGGCATCGTGCGGCCCCAGGGAGGGCAACCGGTCGCCGAAGCGGCGCTCCTTCGCATGGCGCGGGCGATTCGCCATCGCGGGCCCGACGGATACGGGCTCGTGCTCGACGCGGGGGCGGGCCTGGTGTCGACGCGGTTGGCGATCGTCGACCTACCGTGTGGATGGCAGCCGCTGGCCTCGAATGGGGACGGCGACCTGCTCGTCTACAACGGCGAGGTCTACAACCACATCGAGCTCCGGGAGGAGCTCGTC
>DATBFS010000158.1:0-2171 GCA_036558385.1 Solirubrobacterales bacterium
GCTCCTGCTCGGCGAGTACTTCGGCGACAAGGGCTCGGGGTACCTGGTCCTCGGCAACTACCCGTGGCTGGAGGGGTTGCTGCCGCTGCACTGGACGCACTGGGTGCCCGATCACGTCGTCTTCTGGAAGGCGGCGCCGTATGCGATCTACGCCGCCGCGGTTTTGCTCGCCGGCTGGACCGTGAGGCGGGTGAGCTCCCCGGCGGCGGGCCTGGTCGTCGTCCTCGCGATGGCGGCCCCCGCACCGATCGTGATCTACATGCTCGGGGTCTCCGACCAGCGGCTTCCCATCTTCGCCCACACGATCGTTCTCGCCGCCCTCCTTGTGACCCTGCCGAGGGTCGCCGCGTGGCGCCTTCCCCAGCAGCTGCTCTGGGCGGCAGCCTTGGCGGTGACGCTCGCGCCGGCGGTTGCCACGGACCAGCTCATCTATCCGGCTGCCGTCGTCCCTTTCCTGCTCGCGGTGCTGCTCGGCTGGCGCCTCAGTCTGATTCGCCTCGAGGCTGCGGGGCTAGCGGCCGGCGCCTGCCTCGCCGGGGTCGTCGTCGGCCGGGTCCTCTGGGCCCTCGCGGAACACGAGAACTTCGCCTACAACCACGGCACGTTCCAGATGGCGGGGTCGGGACGGGCTCTGTCGAACGCGGGCCTGCTCCTCGAGGACACCGCGCTCTTCGCCCAGGGCCAGTTTGCGTCCGGTTCGATGCCTATCGACGCCTTCAACGCGACCCGCGAGGTGGTCGCGATCGCCGCCATCGGCGCGCTCCTGCTATTTGGCTTCGTTCTCGTCCGCGCCGCCCGGCCGATCCTCAGCGACGCGCGTCGCCTGCTCGAGGAGCAGCTCCTCTTCGCCTACTGGACGGCCTCGATCGTCGGCGTCTCGCTGGTCTTCGTGATCACCACCGCGCCGGAGGGGGTCAACGCGGTCCGGTACCTCACATCCCTGTGGCCGGGTCTGCTGACCCTCGTCGTGATCGTCTACAGGCGGATCGCGATCACGGGCCTCGCCTTGCTGGCGGCGGGCTGCGCGATTCTCGGCTGCATCGGGCTGGCGCGAGGCAACTACACGCCGAGGATCGACGAGCCGCCCAACGGCCGCGAGGCGGAGCTGGTCGCACAGTTCGCCGCGGAGAACGACCTCGATCACGGTTACGCCGGCTATTGGGACGCCGCTCCGATCTCGTTGCAATCCGGCTTCGACGTGCGGGTCTATCCGATCGAGCCCTGCGGTCCCCAGGTCAACACGTACTGCCCCTTCCATTCGCACCGGATCGATGCCTGGTATGAGCCGAAGAGCGGTGTGAGGACCTTCTTCGTGGTGAACAGGCAGGGGCTCGCGCCGGCGACCCGTCCGCCTCCCGCGAAGTGGGGACGGGCCCTGAAGACCGCCCAGCTGGGCGACCTGACGGTCTACGCCTACGACTACGACATCGCCTCCCAGTTCCAGCAGGTGGCGCCCGGCGCTCGGCCCCCACCCCCACCAGGCGGCTAGCCTTCCCGCGAATGGCGTCGGCAGCCCCAGATCCCGGCTTCTGGTCGGGCAAGAGAGTGGTCGTCACAGGCGGGGCCGGATTCCTGGGCAAGCCGACGAGTGCCCTGCTGCGCGAGCTCGGCGCCGAGGTGACCGTGACGCGCTCGGCGGAAAACGACCTCCGCGAGCGCGATGCCACCTTCCGTGCCCTCGAGGGCTCCGAGGTGGTTCTCCACCTCGCCGCCAACGTCGGCGGGATCGGGTTCAACCGGCGCAACCCCGCGCCGCTCGCCCACGACAACCTCGCGATGAGCCTGAACGTCTTCGAGGCGGCGAAGGAGCTGGGGATCGGCAAGCTGGTCGCCGCCGGGTCGGTCTGCGCCTATCCCAAGTTCACCCCGGTGCCCTTCTCGGAGGATGAGATCTGGAACGGCTATCCGGAGGAGTCGAACGCCCCCTACGGCCTGGCGAAGAAGATGAACTTCGTGCTCTCCGACGCCTACCGGAGGCAGTACGGCCTCGACTCGTGCGTGCCCGTGATGGCCAACCTCTACGGCCCGGGCGACAACTTCGACCTCGAGGACTCGCACGTGATCGCGGCGATGGTTCACAAGTACGCCGTCGCCACCGAGCGGAGCGAGCCCGAGGTGGTCCTCTGGGGGACGGGCGAGCCGACGCGCGAGTTCCTATACGTCGATGACGC
>DATBFS010000159.1:0-1986 GCA_036558385.1 Solirubrobacterales bacterium
GTCCAGCTGCGCATGCCCCTCGGTGACCGCGTAGCGCCGCGCCGCATCCAGGGAGGCGGTGAGCAGGGCGTTGGGGCTGGTCGACTCGACGAGCGTGACGGAGCGGTCGATCACGTCCTCGTCGATCCGTCCACCGTGGCCAAGGTGGAGGATCGCCGACTGGGTGATGCTCCCCACGATCTTGTGGGTGCTGGTGAGCACGAGATCGGCGTTGCCGCGAAGGGCACCCGACGGGAGCCCCTCGTGGAAGTAGAGATGGGAGCCCCAGGCTTCGTCGACGACCAGCGGGATGTCGCGAGCGTGGGCCACCTCCGCGAGCTCCTCGACGCGGGCGACCGCACCGAAGTAGGTGGGGGAGACCAGCAGCACGGCCTCCGCATCCGGCTTCGCATCGAGTGCCGCACCCAGGGCCTCCGGGGTCACGCAGTGGGCGATGCCGAGCTCCGGGTCGATCTCGGGAGACACGAACGTCGGCCGCAGGCCGGAGAGCACCAGCCCGTCGATGATCGAGGAGTGCACATTGCGCTGGACCACCACCGGTCCGCGGTCCGGTGGCCCCGTCCGAAGCTTTCCGGTCGCGTGAGCCAGGGTCATGCAGATGGCGTGATTTCCGCCCGAGGCGCCGTTGACCAGGAACCAGCTGCGCTCGGCGCCCCAGGCGTCCGCCGCCAGGCGCTGCGCGCGCTGGAACGGCGTCGGCTCGGGACCGATGTCGATCCCCTCGATGCTGGGCGGGACGTCGTGCAGGACCGCCGCCTCGCCGAATGCGGCGGTCAGCCCCGGATCCGCGCGGGTGCCCTTGTGCCCGGGGATGTGGAATCGCACCGGATTGCGGGCAACGTACGCGACAAGCGCGTCGAGGTAGGGAGCTTCGCTCTGGTCTGCCACCTGCCGGCTCAGGCTCCGTGTGGCGGCTCGCCGCCGGTGTATTCGGAGTACGGGTACCACCACTCCTTCGGGGCGACCTCGCTCTCGATGTGCACGTGCTTGGTCTCCTGGAAGGCCTCCAGTCCCTCGCGGCCAAGCTCGCGACCGAGCCCCGACTGCTTGAAGCCGCCGAACGGCCCGGCGTCGTTGTCAGTCAGCGGGTCGTTGAACCAGACCGTTCCGGCCTTGATCTCCCTCATGCAGCGCAGGATGGTCTTGAAGTCCTGGGTGTAGACGTTGGCGCCGAGCCCGTAGGGAGTCGAGTTGGCGAGCTCGATGGCCTCGTCCAGGCTGCTGACGCGCACCAGGGGGGCGACCGGCCCGAAGGTCTCCTCGCTCAGCAGGTCCGTCTCCGAGGGTGCCCCGGTGACCACGGCCGGAGAGAAGAAGTGGCCGCGATCGCGCCCGGCGCCGTCACCCCCGACGACCAGCTCGGCGCCCGCGCCGACCGCGGCCTCGACCTGGTCCACGACCTTCTGGCGCTGCTTGGCGGAGACCATCGGGCCGATGTCGGTGTCGCTCTGCATGGGATCGCCGATCACCAGGCCCTTCGTGTAGTCGACGATCGCGTTCAGATAGTCGTCGTAGACGTCGTCCAGCACGTAGAAACGCTCCGCGGAGGTGCAGACCTGGCCCGAGTTCAGGAACGCCGCCCAGGCGCCGCCCTTGGCGGCGACGTCGATCCGGTCGGCCACGTCCGAGCAGACGATGAACGGGTCCTTGCCGCCCATCTCGAGGTTGACCCGCGCCACGCGATCGACGCAGGCCTGAGCGACCTTCTTGCCGGTCGCGACGGAGCCCGTGAAGGCGACGCCGGCAACGCGCGGCTCGCCGGCGATCGCGGCGCCCACCTCGGGGCCGCCCGCGAGCAGATTCACGACCCCGGGGGGGAGGTGGTCGAAACAGGAAGCGAGCATCAGGGTGGAGAGCGGGGTGAGCTCCGACGGCTTCCCGATCACCACGTTGCCGGCGGCCAGGGCGGGGGCGAGCTTCCAGGCGAGCAGCAGGAGCGGGTAGTTCCACGGCACGATCGCGCCCCACACGCCGGTGGGCTCCTTG
>DATBFS010000160.1:0-26973 GCA_036558385.1 Solirubrobacterales bacterium
TCGAGGCGTACCACGTTCGTTGGTTCGCGAGGCCGTCGGACGAGGAGCTCTCCGAGCTCTACTCCCGGGCCTGGGTGCTGGCGGCGCCGAGCCTCTACGAGGGCTTCGGCGTCTACTACCTCGAGTCGATGGCGTCCGAGACGATGGTCGTCGCGACCCCCAACCCCGGGTCGAACTACGTTTTGGATCAGGGCAGGGCGGGGCGGCTCGTGCAAGACGCCGATTTCGGCGAAGCGATCTCGGAGGCGCTCGAGAGCCCCGAGATGAGAGCCGACTACGTCGCACGCGGGCTCGAACGCGTCGGCGACTTCTCCTGGGAGAAGGTCGTGGAGGACCACGTCCGCGCCTACGAGCTGGCGATCGAACGCTGGTCTCGCGGCGCTCGAGCAGGCTGAGCGACCTCGGCGAGAGGGGGCAACATGAACTCGATCTCGCTCAGCCTCCTGGGCCCCTTCCTGCGCAACCGCCGATCCAGAGCGAAGGTCTCCCTCGAGACGGGATCGCGGTGCACGGTGGGGATCGCGCGGAATCCCTCGATCACGCCGCGGATCATCCGGCGCAGGCGACGGACCCGTATCCCGACCCACAACCCCATGACCACGTAGCCCGCGATGTAGAGGAGATGCCACGGCGCCGGGAAGGAGCGCCACGACCAGACGATCTCGTTCCGGCGCCCCAGGATGTCCATCCGCACGAGCGATCGGGTCGGCGAAGGAGCGTGCACGACGGGCTCCGCGCTGCCCATGCGGGTCACAAACCCAGCCGCCAAGAGGCGAAGGGAGAGATCCCTCTCCTCGCCGTACATCCGGTACTCCCGGTCGTAGCCGCCGACCTGCGTGAAGATGTCCGTTCGGGCCGCATAGGAGGCGCCCGTGTAGGTCGCCGCGACCCAGACGTCGTGGTCGGGCGCCCTCACGTTGCGCGCCGTCTGACGGCCATCCACCAGATCGACGAAGGGGACCGCGACGATGCCGACCCGGGGGTGGTCGAAGTCCGCGATCGTCCTGCTGACCGTCTCGCCGGAGGTGAACCAGGCGTCGTCGTCGAGGTGGATGACGATGTCGCTGCCGGCGAGACTCGTGACGAGGTTGCGCGCGAGCGTGGTGCCGAGCGCGGGCTCCTGGCGATGAACCCTCACGGAGGGGAACTCGTCGCGCAGCATCTCGCTCGTCCCATCGGTCGAAGCGTCGTCGAGGACGACGATCTCCGGCGTCGTGTCCTGCTCCAGCACCGAGCGGAGCGCTTTGCGCAGCTCGGTCTTGCGGTCCCGGGTGACCAGCGCGACGGTCACCGAGACCTTCTCATCACCCTCCGGCATGGCTGGGCAGAGTAGCTGGGGCGCGAAACTCCCCGACCTGCAACGCTTTTGCGGCGTGATCCGGGCAAAGAGAGACATCCGCCCGTCCGAGTGGGTCCTAGGCGTGGTTCTGTCGCTGCTGGTGGCGGCGGCTCTCGTCTACGGCGTGGCGCTGGGCATCACCATCCCCGCGGGCATGGCAGCGGTCGTTCTCGCCCTGCTGAGCGTCCTCATCGCTACCCGGTCCCTCGGTGCGTGTCGCGCCAGCCTGCGCGCGGGCGGCGGGTTCTCGCGGCTGGGCTCAGCCGTGTTCGGCGCCGGCATCGTGATCGCCGTCATCCTTCCCGGTGCGCAGCTCGCCCTCGGCACGCGAAAGTCCCGCCTGGACGACACCGGGTTCGCGACGCAGGACGTCGGTCACGCTCTGACGCTCGCCTTCCTGATCTTCACCATGGCGCTGGTCGCGTTCTGGGTGGGCGAGCTGCTGGCGGAGGGGCGAAAGCCGGGTAGCGAGGGAACCGTCACGGATCGCCCGATCGGGCGGCCGTGGGAGAGCAAGGCGACCTATTGGTTCTTGCTCGTGGTGGGTGTGGCGCTCATCATCGCCGCCATCGGGAGCGACTTCTCCCAACGCGGCAGGGTCACGGGCCAGGGCGTGATTCAGCTCTTCGCCTACTCGGCGCCGCTCGCGGTGGCAGTCGGCCTCCTGAACCGGCACTGGGGCTCACGGTTCCTCGCGGCCGTCAGCCTGGGGCTGATGACCTTCATGGTCCTTCAGGGCATTCGCACGCCGCTTCTGATCGTCGCGGCGGCGGCCGGTGTGCGCTACGTGCACAGCACCGCCAACCGGCAGTTCGGGCCGCGGCAGATCCTCGTCATCGTCCTGGCGATCTACGTCGGCGCCGTCATGCTGGTGTCCCTCTCGGCCTGGCGCGGGCAGAAGAACACCGGCGGTGATCTCGGCTTACCGGAGATCATCGTCCTTGCGGCGCAGGATCCGTTCGTGCACCTCCAGGAGCAGGGGCTGGACACGGTGGACGGCCTGATCCTCGCGACGAAGGTCGACCCGCAGCTCGCCGGCGCAACAGTCACGGACCCGCTCAAGGTCGTCACCGGGTTCATCCCGCACCAGATCTGGCCGAACAAGCCTCCCTGGCTGAGCGCCGAGGTCACGCAGGCTTACACCAACTTCGGCGCCGGCGGAATCTTCTTATCCGGGGCCGGATACACCCTGATCGTGTTCCGCACGGCCGCCGCCGTGCCGATCCTGTTCCTGCTCCTCGGGTTCTTCTGCGAGCGAATCTTCCGCCGCATGACGCAGCCGTCGATCTGGACCGCGCTGCTGGTGTACTTCCTGGTCCGCTGGTACTTCGCGGGCGATGCATTCGACGCCAACCATGTGCTCGGGCTCTGCATCGTGGTCCTGACCGCTCGCGGCTTCAGCGCCCTGCTGGAGCTGAGACACCGGCCCGCGGTGATCGAGCCGGGTGGTCAGCGCGAGGCGTACGCTCGCTCGACCACGGCCTGAAGCTCCGACCGGAATCTCTCCGTCGAGAAGCGGGCGGCGTTCTCCGCAATCCGATCCGGGTCGAAGCGGGTGAAATCGGTCTGTTGCAGCGCCTCGGCCATCGCCTCCACATCGCCGGGCGGCACGAGGACGCCGGTCTCGCCGGGAACAACGGTCTCCTGGGCGCCGCCGGCATCGGCGGCGAGGACCGGACGGCCGGCGGCCTGCGCTTCAACGGCGGCGATGCCGAACTCCTCCACGTTGGGCACGATCAGCGCGAGCGCCCGCGGCAGGAGCTCGGTGAGCTGTGCGTCCGAGGCGCGGCCGAGGAACTCCGCGGTCCGGCCGAAGCGCTCGCGGAGCGGCTCCAACTCCGGTCCGGCGCCGAGCACCTTGACCCGCTTGCCGGCTCGCTCCGCGGCGGCAAGCGCTATCTCGACGCGCTTGTGCCGGACGAGCTCGGTGACGACCACGAAGAAGTCCTCGGGCTCACCGCTCCTGAAGCGCTCGACGGCGACGGGTGGGTGGACGACGGTCGCGTCGCGACCGTAGGCGTCGCTGATCCGACGCCGGGTGAGCTCGGAGTTCGCGACGTAGTGGGTGACCCGCTCGGACGCGTGGCGGTCCCAGCGGCGAACTGCGGCCAGCGTCAGCCCCAACGCTCCCCGCAGGGGCCTCGGGACCTCCCCGAGCGCCCGATCGCGCTCGAACCAGGCGTAGCGAAACGGCGAGTGGCAGTAGCAGACGTGCACTGCCCCCGGGCCCGGGCGAACGCCGTGTGCGAAGGCGCTGCTGCTGGAGACCACGAGGTCGTGCCGGGAAACGGGAAGCCGCTCGACGGCGGCCGGGTAGAGCGGCAGGAGGCGGCGGAACCCGGTCTGCCCCACGGGCAGCCGGCGCAGGCCGGAGACGGTGACGCCGCGGCCCGCGAACTCTCCGCCGAAGGCACCGCGGTCGTAGAGCAGCGTGTAGATGGGCGCCCCCGGCCAGCAGCCGGCGATCTCGCAGAAGGTCCGCTCCGCCCCGCGCCGGACCAGCAGATAGTCGTGGACCAGGCCGACTGACCGCGGCGCGGCCACTCAGCCGGCCGGCGCCGATCGCCGCAGGGCCGGCAGCACCTCGCCCTCGGCCGCGTCGAGCGCCTGGCGCATGCAGTCGTCCATGTCGATGTAGAGGTAGTTCGCCAGACGGCCGGCGAAAAAGACGCGGTCCGCTCCGATCTGCTCGCGCAGGTACTCCTGGTAGCGGTCGTTCAGCCCCCTGTTGCGCTCGGTCTCGATCGGGTAGTAGCGCGTCGGCGCATTGGTGAACTCGATCCCGAGGACGGTCCCCTCGCACTTCTGTCCCGAGGCGTGCTTGGTCTCGTGGATGCGGATGAACGGGTACTCGAAGCCCGGGTAGTTCACGACCATCGCGCCCTGCGCGTACTCGATGTGGGGCACGTGGAAGCTCCGCACCACGATTCCACGCCACTCGAGCTCACCGAAGCGCTGGCCGGCGAAGACGTCCAGCGGACAGGTGAGGACGATCGCGTCCGCGTCCACCTCGCGCGCGTGCTCATCGAGGTTCTCGATCGACACGTCGATCCCGGTGCGCAGCTCCGAGAGCTCATCCGCGAGCAGGCCGTCGATCAGGTCGGTGTAGCCGTTCGGGCCACCCGGCCAGCCCTGGTAGGGGTCCGGGAAGAGATACGGGTCGTTGTCCCAGCGAACGCTCACCCGCCGCGGCGCCCACTGGGCCGAGAGCTCGCGGGCCGGCCGTCCCCACTGCTTCTCGGTGTAGGGCTTGATGTAGCGCTCATAGAGGATCGGCCCCATCAGCTCGAGGCACCAGTCCTCGAAGTTCGCCGCCTGGGCGCGCTGTTCGGCGTCCAGCCCCTTGCGCTCCTCCAGCTCGCGCAGGATCTCGTCGCTGCGCGACTGAGCCTCGATGTCCGAGAGAAGGATCGGCCAGTTCAGGACCTTGCCCTCGACCACGATGTCGACGCGGTGCCGGTAGTCGTTGAAGGGCGTCATCGCGTTCGCGAGCTCCCAGACCTCTCGGTCCTCGGTGTGGAAGATGTGCGAGCCGTGCGGCTCATAGAGCACGCCCTCCAGCTTCTCGGAGCGGATCAGGCCGCCCGGGACTCGATCCCGCTCGAGCAGCACCGATTCCACGCCGTCGCGCGCGAGGCGGTGGGCGAGCGTGCAGCCGGTCAATCCGGCCCCCACGATCAGGACCCGGCTCATGCGCTGAACGCTACCGGTCCGCCACAATGCGGCTGTGAAGCGCAGCCTGAGGCGATCGCTCCTCCGCGTGGTCGGCCGGAACGTGACCTGCGAGCTCTGCGGCGAGCCGCTCTTTCGGACCAGCCCGTTCGTTCGGCGCGGCCGAGTCAAGCTGCCCGGCGCTGACGAGGCCCTGGTGCACGTGGACTTCGACTCCGCGAACGTCGTCGTCTTCAGGCACGTCGAGGCCGATCGCTGCCCCGCGCTGCGCGGCGAGCGGTGAAGCAGCTGAACGCCGTCATCAGCCATCTGCCGGCCGGCGAGGTGGAGCAGGACATGCGGGCGCTCCGCGAGCTGTCGCCGGACGCCGAGTTCCTCTGCTGCTACACCGGCCCCCGCTCGGAGTTCGAGCGCCTCGGCGGAGACGCGATCCTGCTCGAAGACGACTGGCTGGGTGGCGCGCCGCGGACCTACCAGTCCTACCACGGGGTCTTCGCGGCCCTGGCGGAGCGCTCCTTCGATGCGCTCTATCTCATCGAGTACGACCAGCTTGTCCTCGACCCCGGGTTCGAGGCGGCCCTGATCGCCCTCGCGGAGGGGACCGGCGCCGGCTTCATGGGGAAGAACTGCGTCCCCCGCAACGGGACCAACTGGCCTCACTACGCGCGCTTTCGGCGCGATCGTGAGCTCTTCGATCACCTCCGCCGGATCTCGACCCGGGAGGACCCCACGGTCATCTTCGGGACGCTCGGCACGGGGATGTGGCTCTCCCGGGACGCCCTTGACTCGTACCTCTCGCTCGAGGCCCACCCTCGTTGCTATGGAGAGCTCTACGTGCCCACCATCCTCCACCACCTCGGCCACCCGGTCGTCGACATCGATGCGATCAGCGACCTCTACAGGCACGTCCGCTGGCAGCCCGACTACGAGCTCGCTGAGATTGCGTCGCTCGAGCGCGACGGCGCCGTGTTCGTGCACCCGGTGAAGTCGGCAGCCACAAGGCGCGCGGCGGCAGCGGCGCGCTGAGCTGCGTCAGCCGCCGCCCACCAGGGTCGTACGCAGGAAGCCGAGGATGCGCTGCAGCACCGCCGGGCCCTCCGCCCCGGCGAAGGGGTTGTGGCCGCCGTTCCACCACACGAGGACGCTTCCCGGACCCGCCCCCCGTCGGAAGGCCGCCTGCGCCGGTCGCGAAAAGACCTCGTCATGGAGTCCGTTTGCGATCAGCACCGGTCGTGGCGCGATGCGGCCGACCCAATCATCCGGTGCGTACGGATCGAGCGCGCTCAGTTCGCTGCGGTCGTACGGCGCCCCGCCCGCCGGAAAGTCGACGGCCCGCGCCCGGGAGAGAATGGTCGCCCACCCGCCCCCGCCGGAGAGGAGCACCGCGCTGCGGACCCGGGTATCCGAGCCGGCCGCCATCGCTCCGGTCAGCGCCCCGAAGCTGAAGCCGATCAATCCCAGGCGATTCGGATCGCATTCGGGCCGGCTGCTGAGGAGGTCCAGGCCGCGTCGCACGTCGATCACCGTCTGGTGCAGCATCATCGCCACGGCGGGCGGCTGTTGGAACACCCGCTCGAGCGCGGCCAGGCCCTGGGAGCGGGCGCCCTGGTATGGCTCGTCGATCGCCAGCAGGCCGATGCCCTCCCCCGCCAGGGGCCCGACGAGGTTCGCGGCGTCCTCCTTCGAGCGGGTCAGCCCGTGGAGGTAGATGACGCAGGGGCCGGCCCGCTCCCCCGGAGGGAACGCCAGGAAGGCCGGCACCCGATCGCGATCGCCGGCGTAGGAGCCAAGCTCGACACGGTCTCCGGCGTACGGCGGCTGCGCTGCGAATCGCGCGTCCAGGGGAGCGCCCTGGTCATAGCCGAAGAGCTCAGCGCTCGACTGATCGGTGCCGGGCCGCTCGGCGCTCCCCCCGCACCCCGCGATCGCAGCAAAGACGCAGAGCAACAGCGCGAGGAGTGAGGGCCCGAGGGCGGCCCGGCCGGCTCGGGCCCTCCTCATGTGCGCCCACCCACCACCTCGGCGCCCTCCCCCGCCCCCCGGCGAGGCGAGGGGAAGATCCCGCGCCTGCGGGCGATGATCCACGCCATCGTCATGACGGCCAACTCGGCGCAGACGACGGAGACCGCCATGCCGTCTATGCCCGCGAGGTGCACTAGCAACGGCGCGAGCGCGATGTTCAGGATCCCGCCGGCGAGCGTGATCTGCATGATCCGGGTGTCCTGTCGCTTCACCATCAGCCAGTACCCGGCGGCCAGCGTCGTCGTCGAGATCGGCAGGAGAGCGGACATCACCCGCAGGACCCCGGCCGCGTCCGCGAACTGCGCCCCGTAGACCAGCCGGATGATCTCCGGGGCGAGCACGAACATCAGCGCCGCGCCGATCAAGGCGGTCGCGAGCACGAGCCCGGCACCGAGAAGCAGGAGACGGGACGCCCGCCGGGTGTTCCCGGACGACTCGAGGAAGGTGATCCGGGGATACGCGGCGGTGGTGACCGGTTGGAGCAGCTGGATCGCGGCTCGCACGATGCGCTCGGCGGCGCTGAAGTGCGCGACCTCGGCGCGCGTGCCGAGGAATCCCAGGAGGACCACGTTCATGGAGGTGTAGAGGCTGAGCCCGGCGATCCCGGCGAACAGCGCGGTCCCCGCACGGATCGCCGAGACGGCGGGTCGGAACGTGGGGCGCCGCAGGTCCACGTTTCGGAACAGCAGGGCGGTGGTGATCACCGCTCCGACGACGGTCGAGCCGGTGTACAGCGCCATCACGATCCATGCGTCCCCGGAGTCCTGCACGAGCACGAAGGTGAGCGCCGCCGCCGCAACGCGCACCCCGAGGGCGATCGTGGATGGCAGGCGCAACCGCTCAACCCCGAGGAAGAACCAGATCGGGGTGAGACCGGTGCTCACCGCGGCCAGCCACGCCATCGCCTCGAACTCGGGGCTGCCGCGGGTCGTGGAGGAAGTGAGATAGACGACCGCCGCGATGACCAGGGCGCCCGCCGAGAGGATCAGGCGGGCGCCCAGGATCTGTGCGGTCAACTCGGTCAAGTCGCCCCGGTCGTTTCGCCTCACCGCCGCTTCCCTGCTGGCCCACTGGTCGAATCCCCAGCCGATCACCAGGCCGAGAAGGAACGAGAGGCTCTGGGAGAAGGCCACCAGGCCGAAGCCGTCGCTGCCGAGGACGCGCGACACGTACGGCAGGGTGATCAGCGGGACGATCAGGTTGCCGATCTGCACCCCGTGCATCGCCAGGGCGTTTTGGGAGACCGGATGCCTCAACGCCTCCAAGCCGCGCCGCAGAAGGCTCATGTCACTCCGTTCCGAGGTCTCAGCGCCTGAGCAGCTTGCCCAGTCGTCCGCGGCGGGGGCCAGGGGCAGTCGCGCTGAGCCAGTCCTCGATCGCACGAGCGGGCGCCTCGGAGCGGTCCTCGAGAATCGTCAGATGATCGGCTTCGACGCTGACGGCTTCGTCGCGGTGCGGCCAGGTCGCGCCACCGAGGTCGCCGCCGGCTCCCGCGACCCGCTCCGCGGCCGCGACGAGCAGGGTGGGAGCGACGGGGCCCGAGGGGCGCCACTCCCTCAACATCCCCAGGTAGGCCACCATCGCCGTGAGGGTCTCGTCGGTGAGATCCGGCTGCGCCCGCCCGGCCTCGAGCATCCGCTCCAGCACCGGCACGGTCAGCTCATGCATCCGCTCCGGGGTGTAGGTGTCGAGCAGCACCACCGCGGCCGGCTCCACGCCGTCCCGCGCACACTGGTCCGCCGCGGCGTAGGCGAGAAGCCCACCGGTCGAGTAGCCGACCAGGGCGAACGGCCGCCCGGCGGCATGGCGCTCGATCGCGACAGCCTGGGTCGCCGCCGCCGCCTCGATCGTGCTGGGCAGCACGTCCCCCGGCGCGTAGCCCGGGTTCGGGACGGCGGCGACCTCGCGGCGGTCGTCGAAGCTGCGCGCGAAGCGGGTGAACTCGTGCGGGCCCGCCGTCGCGATCACCGACGGAATGCAGATCAGGAGGGGCTCCTCCGGGCCGTCCGAGAGACGGACGACCGTGGGCGCCTGGTCCTCGGCGTGGCTGAGGCCGAACCTCGGCCGGAGCCGAGCAGCCGCCTCCGCGAGGGCGACGCCGTCCTCGACACGGCCGAGCCGGTGCGCGCGCCGGAACATGACCGACAGAGGCTCGGCGGCCCCATGCGCCGCCTCCGGGGCGCCACCGTTGCTGCCCGCCGCCGGGTCCGTGGCGCCGCCGTTCGAGGCCGGGCCGGAGACGCTCGCCTGGAGGTGGCTGATCAGCGCGGCCGGGGTCGGGTGGTCGAAGACGAGAGTGCTCGGCAGGTCCAGGCCGGTGAGAGTCTGCAGCTGGTTGCGCAACTCGAGCGCGACCAGCGAATCGACGCCCAGCTCGACGAAGGAGAGCTGCGAATCGAGCCTCGCCGGCGAGTCGTAGCCGAGTGACTTCGCGACCGCCGCGCGGATGGCGTCGGGAAGGGACGCGCCGCGATCGGGGGCGGTCTTCGGCTCCTCGGGCATCTCTGCCTGCTCCGGCTCCTCGGGCTCGGGCACCGTCGGCACGAGCTCCCTCAGGATCGGTTGCAGCGCACCTGAGCGGGCGCGGCGCCGGAGCCCCGCCGGGTCGAGAAGCATCGGCGCGAGCAGCGCAGCATCCGCGTCCCGCGCGGCATCGATCAGATCGAGTCCCAGGTCGTCGGGCATGGGGAGCAGGTCCACGGGCCCGACCCTCTTTCCGTCCGTCGTGCTGAGGCTCTCCGTCAGCTCAGTGACACGCTCCCAGAACCCCGAGGCCACCGAGAGCGCAGGCAGGCCCTCGGCGCGGCGGGCATGCGCCAGCGCGTCCACGAAGGCGTTCGCCGCCGCGTAGTTGGCCTGGCCCGGATTGCCGAGCCTGGAGGCCGCCGACGAGAAGAGGATGAACTCCTGCAACTCGACGTCACGCGTCAGCTCGTGGAGGTGGACGGCGCCGTCGAGCTTGGGGGCGAACACGCGGCGCAGCCGCTCGCCGTCGAGGGAGGTGATGACGCCGTCGTCCAGGGCAGCAGCCGCGTGGACGACCGCGATCAGCGGCCGCTCGGGAGGAATCGAGTCGATTACCATCGCGAGCGCCTCCCGGTCCGAGACGTCGCAGGCCACGATCTCGGCCTCACAGCCCAGATCGCGAAGCTCGGCGGCCAGCTCCGCCGCACCGGGCGCCTCGGGGCCCCGGCGGCTGACCAGCAGCAGGTGACGCGCATCGTGGCGCTCCGCCAGCCGCCGGGCCAGGAGCGCGCCGAGTCCGGTGGTGCCGCCGGTGACGAGAACGGTGCCGCCTGCAAGGGACGAGCCGGCTGTGGGCGCCTCCCCGGCGGGGAAATGCCGGAATCGCGGCACGAGGAGGGCGCCGTCCCGCAGCGCCATCTCCGGCTCACCCGAGCCGAGTGCGGCGAAGAGCGCATCGGGCGAGAGCTCGGCACCGTCGGTGTCGAGGAGGGCGACGCGGCCCGGGTGCTCGATGCCGGCGGTCCGCACGAGGCCCGGGACGGGCGCCGCGGCGAGGTCGGGGCGGTCGTCATCCCCGGTGCCGAGCGCCCTCCGGGTGGTGAGCACGAGACGCGAGCCGGCGAGCGACTCGGCGGCAAGCCACGCGTTGATCAGCTCCAGGGCGCGGGCGGCGGTCGCCGCCGCGGCCCCGGGGAGCACCATGCCGTCCTCGGGCTCGAGGAACGCGAGCACGTCCTCGGGAGCGGGCGACCCAGCCTCAACGGCCTCGATGAGCGCCGTGAGGCCGACGTAGCGCGCGACGGACGGGGCGAGGTCGGCCGCCGGCACACCGTCCCCGAGGAGGGCGAGCTCTCTCGCCGGCGCGGTGGCCGTCCCCGAGAGCTCGCTCCAGTCGACTTCGAAGAGACCGCCGTCTCGACGAGCGATCGCCTCCGCCGCCGGCTGCTCGTGCGCGGTTCGCGCCGGGGCCACCCAGTAGCGCTCGCGCTGGAACGCGTAGGTGGGCAGCTCGACGCGCCCGGTGCCTCTGAAGAGCGGATCCCAGTCGACCCGGACGCCGTGGACGTGCGCCTCCGCGAGCGAACGGACGAACCTCTCGGGCCCCCCCTCGTCGTGGCGCAGCGATTCGATCGCCGCGAAGGGCCGGTTGTCGTCCAGCGACTCCACGGTCTGGAGCAGCGGAGCCAGCAACACCGGGTGGGGGCCCACCTCGATGAAGGAGTCGATTCCAGCCTGTGCCATCGCCCTGATCGCGGGCTCGAAACGCACCGTCCGGCGGAGGTTTCCGAACCAGTGCTCGGCACCCATCTCGGCGGTCTCGGCCGGCTCCCCGGTGACCGTGGAGTAGAGCGGCAGCTCGTTTGGGCGCGGCTCGATCCCGGCGAGCGCCTCGAGCAGCTCCTCGCGGGCTGCCTCGACCTGAGGTGAGTGGCTCGCGTAGCTGACGCGGATCCGTCCGGTTCGCACCCCGGCGGCGTCCAGTTCACCCTCGAGCTGATCGAGGGCCTCGGTGTCCCCCGAGACGACCAGCGAGGCGGGAGCGTTGATGGCGGCAAGCGTCACTCGCCCGTCGAGCTGGGTGGCGCGCCGCCCGAGCTCCTCGTGCGACAGCGCCACCGCCATCATCCCGCCGGCGCCCTCGATCTGGGACAGCGCGCGGCTGCGTGCGGCGACGATCAGCGCGGCGTCCTCGAGCGAGAGCCCGCCCGCGACATGCGCGGCGGCGATCTCGCCCTGGGAGTGGCCCACGACCGCGTCCGGCTCCACGCCGAACGACTGCCACAGACGCGCCAGGGACACCATCACCGCGAAGAGCGCGGGCTGGGCGACGTCCACGCGCTCGAGGTCGGGCGCGCCGGGCTCACCGCGAAGGACGTCTCTGAGCGAGTAGCCCAGGTGGGGCCGAAGCGCCGCCTCGCACGCCTCCATGCTCGCGGCGAACGCCGGCCAGGACTCCCAGAGGCCGCGCGCCATCCCCTCCCACTGGCCGCCCTGGCCCGGGAAGACGAAAGCGACGCGACTCTCACCGCGGGTGCGACCCTCAATCACTCCGTCAGCCGGCTCGCCCGCCGAGAGCGCGGCGAGCCGTGCGATCAGTTGATCGCGATCACCCGCGAGAAGCGCCGCGCGACGTGGGAGCTGGGCGCGGCCGAGCGCCAGTGTCGCCGCCACCGCCTCCAGGTCGAGCTCGGGCCGGGCCTCGAGGTGCGACGCGAGAGCACTGGCCTGGGCGCGAAGAGCCCGCTCGCTCGAGCCGGAGACCACGAAGGGCAGAGCGGATGCCTCGAGCCGACCGCCATCGCCCGCCGCGACCTCCGCTCCGTCCCCCGTCGGAACGGGTGACTCCTCCAGGATCACGTGCGCGTTCGTCCCCGAGATCCCGAACGAGGAGATCGCGGCGCGCCGCGGCCTCTCGCCCGCGGGCCAATCCACCGGCTCGCCGAGGAGCTTCACCTCGCCCTCGCCCCACTCGATGTACGGGGAGGGCTCCTCCGCATGGAGCGTCTGCGGCAGGACCTCGTGCTGGAGCGCCATCACCATCTTGATCACACCGGCCACTCCCGCCGCCGCCTGCGGGTGCCCGAGGTTGCTCTTCACCGACCCGAGCCAGAGCGGCGGGCCGGACCGGTCGCGGCCGTAGGTGTTGATCAGAGCACCCGCCTCGATCGGGTCTCCCAGCTCCGTGCCGGTCCCGTGCCCTTCGACGGCGTCGACCTCGTCTCGCTCGAGCCCGGCACTCGCCAGGGCCTGACGGATGACGCGTTCCTGGGAGGGCCCCGATGGGGCCGTCAAGCCGTTCGACGCCCCGTCCTGATTGATCGCACTTCCGCGCACAACCGCCAGGACTCGATGTCCACCGGCCTGGGCGACCGAAAGCGGCGCCAGCATCAGCACCCCCACCCCTTCGGAGAAGCCGGTTCCGTTGGCGCCGGCCCCGTAGGCGCGGCAGCGACCGTCCGGGGAGAGGCCGCCCTGGCGCGAGAAGTCGATGAAGATGCCGGGGCTCGACATGACGCTCGTCCCGCCCGCCAGCGCCAGCGTGCATTCGCCGCGGCGCAGCGCCTGCACGGCCAGATGGAGCGAGACCAGCGACGAGGAGCAGGCGGTGTCAACCGAGACCGCCGGCCCTTCGAGCCCGAGTGTGTAGGCCACGCGGCCCGAGACGACGCTCAGCGAGGTCCCGGTGAGCGTGTATCCCAGGGTGGCGTCGTTCCCCTCCTCCATGCGCGGCCCGTAGTCGAGGCCGTAGACGCCGGCGAACACGCCGGTCATGCTGCCGCGCAGGCTCAGCGGATCGATGTTCGCGTCCTCGAGCGCCTCCCAGGCGCACTCCAAAAGCAGCCTCTGCTGCGGATCCATGGCCAGCGCCTCCCGCGGGGAGATCCCGAAGTGCTCCGCGTCGAACTCGGCGGCGTCGTAGAGGAACCCGCCGTGGCGCACCCGGCTCGTGCCCGGTCGAACCTGCTCGGGATCCACGAGGCGATCGAGGTCCCAGCCGCGATCCGTGGGGAACTCGCCGATCGCGTCCTCGCCCGCGGCGATGAGGCGCCAGAGGTCCTCAGCGGACCGCACCCCGCCGGGAAAGCGGCAGCCGATCCCGATGATCGCGATGGGCTCGTCCAGGGGATGGCCGGCGACCGTGGGCTTGGCGTGGACCTCCGGCCGACCCGTCGCCTTGGCCAGCACCGCTTCGGCGACCCCCGCGGGGGTGGGATGGTCGAACACCAGGCTGGCCACCAGCCGGAGCCCGGTCGCTGCGACGAGCCTGTTGCGCAGCTCGACCGTGGCCGGGGAGTCGAAGCCGAGCTCCTTGAAGGTCCGTCTCGGATCGATCGCCTCCGAGGAGCTGTGCCCGAGCACAACCGCTGCCTGCGCCAGGACCTCATCCAGCACCACCCTGCGGCGATCCTGCTCCGGCAGGGCCGCCAGGCGGCTGGCGAGCGAGTCCTCCGCCGATTCCGGGGCGGGCTGGAACTCGTCGGCCGGCGGAGGCTGGACCTGCGTCCCGCTCGCCACGGGCGGCGCCACGCTTGCACCGTCGGGCTCGGCGTCGATCCAATGCCGCCCGCGCTGGAAGGCATAGGTGGGCAGCCGAACTCGACGTGGCGCCACATCCGCGAACGCCTGCGTCCAGTCGACCTCCGTCCCTCGCACCCAGGCCTCCGCCAGCGCCACCAGGAAGCGCGCCGGACCTCCCTCGCCTCGCTGCAGCGTCGGGATGACGGCCGCCCGCTCGAGCTCTCCCAGGACGGCGTCGGCGGTCTGCTCGGTGCCGTAGGTCAGCACCGGGTGGGGGCTCACCTCGACGAAGGTCCGCCTCCCCTCCCGCAGCAGATGCTCGATCGCCGGCTCGAAACGCACCGTCTCGCGCAGGTTTCGGAACCAGTGCTCGGCAGCCATCAGGGCGGTGTCGGCGCGCTCGCCGGTCACGGTGGAGTAGAGCGGCAGCTCGCTCGGCCGAGGTTCGATCCCGGCGAGCGCCTCGAGCAGCTCCTCGCGCGCTGACTCGACCTGGGGAGAGTGGCTCGCGTACGTCACTCGAATCCGCCCGGCTCGCACCCCGTCCGCCTCGCAGGATCGCTCGAGCTCGTCGAGCGCCTCGGGATCGCCGGAGGCGACCACCGAGGCCGGGCCGTTCACGGCGGCCAGGGCGACCCGGTCCCCGAGCCCGCGGGCCCGGCGGTCGAGCTCCTGAGAGGAGAGAGCCAGCGCCAGCATGCCGCCCCTGCCCTCGATCGTCGCCAGGGCATGGCTGCGCGCGGCGACGATCAGCGCGGCGTCCTCGAGCGAGAGGCCGCCGGCCACGTGCGCCGCGGCGATCTCGCCTTGGGAGTGGCCGACCACCGCGGCGGGCTCGACTCCGAAGGAGCGCCAGAGGCGCGCGAGCGACACCATCACGGAGAAGAGCGCGGGCTGGACCACCTCGACCGCCTCGAGCGGAGGCGCTCCCTCGGCACCGCGCAGCACGTCCTCCAGCTCCCAGTCGACGTGCGGGGCGAGCGCCTCCGCGCAGGCGCGAATCCCGTCCGCGAAGACCGGCGATGCATCGAGCAGCTCGACGGCCATCCCCGGCCACTGGCCGCCTTGGCCCGGGAAGACGAACACCGGTGCGCCGCCGCCGGCCTCCCCCACCATTCCTTCGACGAGGTGAGGCGAGGGCCGCCCCTCGGCCAGGCCGGCGAGGCCCTCCAAGCGCTCCTCGGCGCTCTCGCCGATCACGACGGCTCGTTGCTGGAAGCCGGCGCGGGTCGTCGCGAGCGACCAGCCCACGCTCGCCGCGCGCAATTCCTCCTGCTCGTCGAGCCGGGCCATCAGGCGGGTCGCCCCCTCGCGGAGAGCGGGAGTGGTCTTGGCCGAGAGAACGAAGGGAACGGGGCGCGAGGCCGGCGCCGGCGGCTCGTTCGCGGCAAGCCGCGCCTCCGCGCCCGTTTGCGGCGCCGCCTCGACCACGACGTGGCAGTTGGTCCCGCCGAGACCAAATGAGCTGACCCCGGCGATGCGCGGCGACCTCTCGGGCCACGCCTCGTTTGAGGTCTGGACCGCGAGCCCCAACTCGTCCAGCGGGATCTGCGGGTTGGGCTGCTCGAAGTTGAGGCTCGGAGGGATCTCGCCGTGATCGAGCGCCAGGATCGCCTTGATCAGCCCGGCGGTTCCGGCTGCAGCCTCCAGGTGCCCGATGTTGGTCTTCGCCGAGGCCACCCGAAGCGGCGAGCCCACGCGGCCCTGCCCGAGCACACGCCCGAGCGCGGTCGCCTCGACCCGGTCGCCAAGCGGCGTGCCGGTGCCGTGCAGCTCCACATAGGAGACCCGGTCCGGCTGCACGCCCGCGTTCTCATAGGCGGTCCGCAGCAGGTGCTCCTGCGCGCGAGGGTGCGGCGCGGTGAGCGCGTCCCCCCCACCATCGTTGTTTACGGCGCTGCCGCGGATGACACCCAGGATCCGATCGCCGTCCGCCATGGCCGCAGCAAGCGGCTTCAGCACCACCAGGCCGCCTCCCTCTCCGCGGACGAAGCCATTCGCCCGCGCGTCGAAGGTGAAGCAGCGGCCATCCGGCGAGAGCGCTCCGAGCGCCGCCAGCTCGAGAGCGCTGTCGGGCCCGACGTTGAGGTTGACGCCGCCGGCCAGAGCCAGGGTGGATTCACCGCTCAGCAGGCTCTCGCAGGCCATGTGGATCGAGACCAGGCCCGAGGACTGTCCGGTGTCGACGGTGAGGCTCGGGCCGCGGGCCCCGAGGAAGTACGAGACCCGGTTGGCGATCATGCTCCTCTGCGTGCCGGTGATCGCCTGGCGCGCGACGGCGACCCCCGCGCGCCGCAGAAGTCCGGCGTAGTCGCTCGAGAT
The DNA here is from genome assembly GCA_036558385.1 of Solirubrobacterales bacterium. Taxonomy (GTDB): domain Bacteria; phylum Actinomycetota; class Thermoleophilia; order Solirubrobacterales; family 70-9; genus AC-56. The sequence goes on from DATBFS010000160.1 coordinate 16,343, forward strand.
CGCGCCCACGTAGACGCCCGTCTCGTCGCCGTCGAGCTTGTCGGGCGGGATGCCGGCATCCTCGAGCGCCTCCCAGGCGAGCTCCAGCATCAGGCGCTGCTGCGGGTCCATCGTCGCGGCCTCGCGGGGGGAGATGCCGAAGAAACCGGCGTCAAAGGCGTCAACGCGGTCCAGGTATCCCCCGTGCTCCAACCCCCGGGTCGCCACGTCGGGTCCCGGGAGCCCGTACAGCGACCAGCGCTCGGGCGGAGTCTCGACGATCGCGTCGCGACCCTCGCGCAGAAGCTCCCAGTACGCGTCCGGGTCCTGCGCGCCGGGCAAGCGGCACGACATCCCGATCACGGCGATGGCATCGCGTTGGACTGTCCCTGGCCCCGTGCCCTGGTGAGGCATCGGTCAATTATGTAGCGCCCGAGGGGGATCCGGGGCGCTTGCGGCCGGACTCAGGCGTCGCGGTGCTCGCTTTGGCCCACGACGAGCACGGCCGTGACCACCACCTCGCCGTCCGACGCCCAGCGGCCGGCCAGGCTGCTGAGCGGCGCGCCGGAGACCGCCGGGCCCGGGACGAGCAGCTCAGCGGTGAAGCCTCCGGAGCTCTCGATGGTGAGCTCCGCGTCGCCGAAGCCGAGCCAGCGGCGCGTCAGCGGATAGGTGGCCTTGAAGATCGCCTCCTTCGCGCTGAAGACCACCGCATCCAGATGGTGCTCGCCCGCCCAGCCCGCGCCCTCGAGATCGCGCTCGCGTCCGTGGGCCACCTCCTCCCATATCCCCGCCCGGAGGGGCGCATCGCGCTCGGCATCGATCCCGAGCATCAGGGCCGACGGCGAGCGAGCGACCGCGCAGGCCCTGTAGCCATCGCAATGGGTGATGCTGCCGACGACCCCGGGGGGCCATAGCGGTTCGCCCTTCGGCCCACTGCCGATCGGGGAGGGTGTGACTCCCAGCCGAGCGAGGGCCTCGCGCGCGCATGCGCGCCCGGTCACGAACTCCCGGCGGCGCTTCTCGACCGCGTCCCCGAGGGCCAGCTCCTCCTCGGGGAAGAGCTCGACGTCGAGGCAATCCCCGCGCGTCTCCACGGCACTGACGAAGGAGGGCAGCAGATCGGGAAGCAGGTCCATGGAGCCAAGCGCCGCGGATCGACTCAACCCGAGCGGACCGCGGGCATCGCATCCTCCTCCACACCCGCGGGCGGGCCCTTGGGAGGGATCTCGGTGACGAGCGGCGAGGGGAACCAGGGCAGCTCCACCGACTCGGGATGGGCGAGCACCTCGGGCTCGAAGGCCTCCGCGATCGCCGCGCGCAGCGATCGCGGATCCTCGTGGTCCTCGGGATAGATGGGAGAGAGAAGGCGAAGGTCGATTCGCGTGCCCTGGCGCCGCGGGATCGCCGGGATCATCGGCGACTTCGTCCTGAAGGCGAGTGTGGCGGGACCGCCGGCTAGGGCGACGGACCTGCCCAGGAAGGGAGTCGCGGCGGAGCCCGCGACGTCGAAGGCGATCAGGAGGTTGTTCCCCGCCTCGAGCAGCCGAAGCGGGCGCTCGGGCGGTCCATTGCTGAGGATGATTCGCTCGGCTCCCAGGGGCTTCTCGAGGTAGGCGTGCCGCATGTGCAGCTTCGCCAGGCCCTTGTAGCCGGGAGGCATCGGCTCCCAGTGATGGGGGTGTGAGACCGCGTAGTGCTCGATCCCATGCCGGATGAGGATCGTCACCACGGACCAGTGGCCACCGATGTGCCCGGAGACGATGAGACAGCCCCGACCCCGGCGCTGCGCGACCTCCAGATGCTCACGCCCGAGGATCCGAGAGCGCTCGAGCAGCCAGGGACGCCAGAAGAGCTCGCCCAGCTTCGACTTCTCGACGAGCCAGCGCTCAGCGAGCTCGTCCGACTCACCCGCCCGCGGGGTGTGGAGGAGCAGGTCCGCCATGAAGCGCTGTCCGTCTCGCCGCTCGGCCGAGTTGCGGCGGTGACGCACAACGGGGCCGATCCCGGAGGCGAGCGTGAGTGCGAGTCCGGCAGGCAACAGGCGATGGGTGTAAGCGGATGCGTAGAGCCTGGCGGGCAGGCTCACATCCCGGACCTCATCGTTCTGCGGGACCGGTCCCTGCGCCGCTTTCTGGGCTTGCTGCCGTTCGAGCATGGGATAAGACTAGGTTCCTTCCATGGCAGGCCACACCGTCGAGCGGCTCACCGCACGCCAGAGGATCAATCGCTACCTGGTCCCGCTGCTTCCGCACGCGATCGTGCGGCGGCACAGCCGGCGGGTTCAGCGCGAGCGGCACAGGCTGCTGCACGAGGCGACGGGGTCGCCCGCCGCCCGCTCGAGCGAGTTCACGGTCGCCGACGCGATCGAGTTCCTGGTCGCGCGCGGGCTCCCGGAGGACGAGGTGAGATGGGGCAGCGTCCCCGAGCCCTCGCTGCAGTGGTCGGCGGAACTGCTCCGGAGCCGGCTCGAGGGCGGGCGGCCGCTGCTGGCGCTGCACATCGGCAACTTCGTCGGCGTCTCACTTGGCTTCTACACGGCGCTGCTGATCGAGCACCATCCCGATTCGGTGGTCGTCTCGATCGATCCCGACATCACGCATCGCGGCATCGATCAGCCGCAGGGACACGTGATCGCGCTTCTCGGCCGCTTCGGCTTGCTGTCGAACAGCATCATCATCCCCGGCTACACGCTCGAGCAGAATCTCGGCGATACGCCCGGCGAGCACGCCACCGAGACGGTGCTGGCCGAGCGCGCCTGCGAGGGCGTCCTGCGCTCACTCGAGACGGCGAACGTCGGCCCCTTCGACCTCGCCGTCGTGGACGGGAACCATGAGGCCGCCTACCTCTCACGGGAGCTCGAGCTGCTGACCCGGCTTCTGCGGCCCGGAGGGCTGCTCGTCGTCGACGACGTCGAGGTGGGAGCGTGGGACGACGTCGTCGAGGCGTTCGATGCCGCCCTCGCGAGCTCCCCCGGAACGCTGCGCGAGATCGGACGGGACGGCCGCATGGGCATGCTCGAAGTCGCGGCAGCGTCTCCTGCCGCGGACTAAGTTCCCCCAATGACCGCGCGCAGGGTCGTCGTCGTGAGCATGCCGAACGTCGTGCCCCACAACCAGCTGGTCTACCAGCGGCTGGCCGAGCTGGGCTGGGACGTCAAGTACGTCGTCCCGAATCGCTGGCGCGACGACTACACCCCGGGCGGCTTCACGCCCGCGCCCCTCGACGGCATCGTCGGCACCTTCGCCCGGGTTCGCGTCGCCCTGCCTGGACAGGTCCAGCGTCACTTCTACGTGGCACGGCCGGCCCGTTGGCTTCGCCGCTGGCATCCCGACGCGGTCTTCGTGGAGCTCGAGCCGTTCTCGGTGCCGACACTCCAATGGGGGCAGGCCGCGGAGCGACTCGGGATCCCCTGGGGCGTGCAGGGGGACGAGAACCTCGACCGGCCGCTGCCCTTGCCTGCGCGCCTGATCCGGCACTGGTCGATGCCCCGGATTGATTTCTTCGCCGCGCGATCACCGGGCGGCGAGAAGATCCTGCGCCGGTGGGGTGCCGCGGCGGAGATCGGCATCGTCCCCCACACGATTCCGGAGTGGGAGGCCCCCGAGCGGAGGAGACCGGACGACGAGCTCTTCACGATCGGATTCGCCGGGCGCCTGGTCGAGGCCAAGGGGATCCGCGACCTGCTCGACGCGGCGCGCCGCCTGGACTTCCCGTTTCGACTCCTCGTGGTCGGTGATGGACCGCTGAGCGGGGAGATCGAGGCGGTTGACCTGGGCGCCGGGGTGCTCGAGCTCCGCCGGGGGGTCCGAAGCGCAGCGATGCCGGCGCTCTACGCCCGGATGGATCTGCTCGTCCTGCCTTCTCGGACGACCGAGACGTGGGCCGAGCAGTTCGGCAAGGTGCTCTGCGAGGCCCTGCTCTGCGGGACCGCGGTGATCGGGTCGTCCTCCGGCGAGATCCCCTGGGTGATCGAGACCACCGGAGGGGGGCTCGTCTTCCCGGAGGGCAACGCCGAGGGCCTGGCCCGCGCGATCTCCGACCTGCGCGCCGACCCGGCCGAGCGCGAGCGGCTCGCCCGCGAGGGTCGCGCCGGCGTCGAGCGTCACTTCTCCCCGAGGGTCGCTGCCCGAGAGCTCGACCGGCTGCTGCGCGGGGTTCTTCTGGCGGGTCAGGCGGAGGCGGCGGGCAGCTCGCCCTCGAGGACGTAGCGCAGCACGTCGACCACCTGCTCCGGCGTCTGGGCGGTCGCCATTGCGGCGCGGTCGATCTCCTTCAGGGCATGCGTCGTGTCCGGGTCATGGAGGGTCACGATCGGCTTTCCCAACGCCGCGGCGAAGCCGGCGTCGAAGGCTGCGTTCCACTGCTTGTACCGCTCCCCGAAGCGGACGACGACCACGTCGGCCCGCCGGATCAGCGTCTGGGTGCGGATCGCGTTCACCCCCGCCCCCTTGTGGTCCTTCCAGAAGCCGTCGGGCTCCTCGCCGAGGATCGCGACGCCGACGTCATCCGAGGCGCCGTGGTCGGTGACGGGAGAGCTGAAGGCGACGTCGAGGCCCGCCTGCTTCGCTCCATCCGCGATCCGCTCGCGCCAGTCCGAGTGGATCTCACCCGCCAGGTAGACCGTCCATGCCATGGCTCGATCTTATTCACCGGGAGCTGGCTCTTAGACTGCACTACTCACCCGGAGAGGTGTCCGAGTGGCTTAAGGAGCTCGCTTGGAAAGCGAGTGGGCGGGTTAAACCGCCTCGTGGGTTCGAATCCCACCCTCTCCGTCGAGGCCCGCGAAGAGGAGTACGAGGAGCCGCGCGGCTTCCCGCGCGGCTCCCCTCACGCTCGCTCTCTGTGTCAGTCCCTGGGCGCAGCAGCCGGGGCGGCAGACACGAGTCGCCTCGCCCGCAGCGAGAGCATGATGCTGGAGACGATGACCCAGAGCGCGGCGCCGAGCGACCCGATGAACCCGAGCGGACCCGCCAGCGAGAGGACTCCGAATACGATCGCGGCCCAGCCCATCCACTTGGGCAGGACGTCGCTGCGCAGAACCGCGAGTCCGACCGCCCAGTCGAACACCAGCGCGCCCAGGAACAGCGGCAGGAAATCATTGTCGAACAGCGCCTGCATCGTCCGCACCGACTCGGGCGGAAGGTCCTTCGCCCGATCTGCCGTCGCGAACAGAATGAAGCCGTCGATCGCGCCGCCGACGGCGACCACCGTCAGCCCGATCAACGGCAGGATCGCGAGCATCGCGCCGGCGCCCTCGAACACCTTCCGGAGATAGCCCCCGTAGAAGATCAGGGCGCCCGCCGCCACCGTGCCGATGAAGGCGCTGACCTCCGCGGCGTCCTTGTTGTCGAGGTACCACTGCTTGACGTCGGCCGCTGAGTGGCTGGCGTCCTTCACGTCGCCCTGGACGATGATGCTGATGATCAACAGAACCGCGAACAGGATCCCGGTGAGCGGCACCAGCCATTCCTTGCTGCTTCTCTCCATGCGCGTCTCTCCTCCTCTTTCGCGCCCTCCCCCCGGGTGGCGCTTGCAGGGATTTTCTCGGGCCGCCACGTGGCAGCGCGCACGAGTATCCCAGCGCGGTCGGTCGTCAGGGCAGGGTGGGCGCAGCACGCCCAGTCACCCCCTCGGCGAGCGGGGATACGGGACACTGGGCGCATGAAGCGAAGCGAGGCGCTGCAGCAGCTCTCGCGAGACCACCAGCACGCACTCGCCGTCGCTCTGGAGCTGCGGCGGGCCGGTGCCGGCGAGGAGGCGCGGGCGAGGGAGCGCTTCTTGGGCTTCTGGGGCACCGAGGGGGCGCACCATTTCCGCGTCGAGGAGGACGTGCTCCTTCCCGGTTGCGCGGCGGCGGTGTCACCGACGGATCCCGCGGTGGTCCGGGTGCTCACCGACCACGTCGAAATCCGACGGCGCGCAGCCGACCTCGCCGAGGTGACCGATCCGCCCGCTTCCGAGCTGAACGAGCTCGGCGAGCTGCTGAAGGACCACGTGCGGCACGAGGAGCGGGTCCTGTTCCCCGCGATCGAGCAGGCTCTGCCGCCCGAGGAGCTCGAGCGGCTGGCTCAGAGAACGGAGGAGGCCGAGCGCTCCGGTTGAGGCGCCGGCGCCGCGCCGCTCCGCTCACCCTCCGGCCAGGGAAAGCCGCTCGGCGCCGAGCGGAAGTCCGCGAGCAGGAAGAGGCCGACCGCGGTACAGCCCAGCAACGTCGCACCGAGGACCGCCAGGTCACCTGCGCCGTGATTGAGCGCGGCGCCCGCACCGAGGAGGATGAGGACGAAGAAGCCGACGACGACCACCAGGGCGGCCACCTGGATCCAGACGCGCGAGACGAGCAGCTCGCGCTTTCTCGCAGGCTGATCCGCCGCCGGCATCCCGACGGGCCCCTCCTCTCCTTTTCCTCTCCCGAAAGCCACCGAGCCGGGTCGGTCTGAACCGCGCCAGCCTATCGGTCGGGGCACCGTCAGCCGTGGTCCCCGGCGCCCGAGATCAGGCGCAGGGCGTGAGGCAGCGAGCCGCGGATCGCCTCACCGGCCTGAGCGATGCTCGCCGGCGATCCGGGGAAGTTGACGATCAGCGTCCGGCCTCGGACACCCGCGGTCCCGCGCGAGAGCATCCAGTGAGGCGTGTGCTCGCGGCTGGCGAGCCGCATCGCCTCCGCGATCCCGGGCGCCTCGCGATCGATCGCTTGACGGGTGGCTTCGGGTGTCACATCGGTTGGCCCCAGCCCCGTGCCACCGCTCGTCAGGACGAGCTCGCAGCCCTCGCCGTCGGCCCAGCGGCGCAGCGACTCCGAGATGGCCTCGAGATCATCGGGAAGGATCTCCCGTCCGGCGATCTCGGCGCCGATCGAGCCGGCGAACTCCGCGAGACGCTCGCCGCTCTCGTCGTCTCGCTCCCCCGCCGCCCTCGAGGTCGAAACCGTGATCAGTGCCGCCCGCATCAGCTGCGGCCGTCGCGCCGCCAGTGGCCGCTGCGCCCGCCTGACTTCTCGAGCAGCCCGATGCTCTCTACGCGCACGCCGCGCTCCAGCCCCTTGACCATGTCGTAGACCGTCAATGCCGCAATCGCGGCCGCGCTCATCGCCTCCATCTCCACCCCGGTTCGGCCCACCACGCGGGCTTCAGCCTCGATCCGCACGAGCCCAGCCTCCGGGTCGATCTCGATCTCCACGTCCGCAAATCCGAGCGGCAGAGGATGGGCCAGCGGGATCAGCTCGCCGGTTCGCTTCGCCGCTGCGATCCCGGCGAGCCGCGCCGGTCCGATCACGTCGCCCTTGGGGACATCGCCCTCACTCACGACGCGTGCGGTGGTCGGCGACATGCGGACGATCGCCTCGGCGCGGGCGCTGCGTTCGCTCTCCGGCTTCGAGCCGACGTCCACCATGCGGGCGCGGCCCTGATCGTCGAGGTGGCTGAGGCGCTCTTCGCCCACTCAGCCTCCCCCGGTGCCGGTGGGAGCCCCCCCGGGCGGGGAACCCTCGACCCAGCGCGACTCCGAACCCTCGACCTCTCGCTTCCAGATCGGCGCCTCGGCCTTGATTCGGTCGATCGCCTGCCGGGCGCCGGCGAACGCCTCCTCGCGGTGGACGGCGGAGACCGCGACGATCACGCTCGGCTCGCCGAGCGGGACGGAGCCGATCCGGTGCTCGGCGGCAGCCGCCTCGAGGCCGTGGAGCTCGACGCAGTCCGTCAGGATCGTTGCGATCCGCTGCTCGGCCATTTCGCGATAGGCCTCGTAGTCGAGTCGCTCGACGTCCCGCGTAGTGCCCTGAAAGCTGACCACCGCTCCGGCCGAGGGGCGCCCGACGATCGTGATGACCGCCTCGAGGGAGAGCGGGCCGTCAACGATGCGGCAGTGGACCCCAGCCCCGCCGCTGACCGGGGGCACGAGCGCCAGCTCGTCCCCGACGGCGAGGATCGTCCCAGGGTCGGCGTAGTCGCGGTTGACGGCCATCGCCACCCGCATCTTCTCCAGGGGCTCCGCCAGGCCCGGCTGCCTGCTCAACGCCTCCATGGCGTCGCCGACCGTCGCACCCTCGTCGAGCTCCAGCTGCAGCGAGTCGCAGCCGGCGCGCTCGCGCAGGATGGCGAACAGTCGGACCGATACGCGCATGCGAACAGGATGACGCCTCGCCCGGGAGCGGGGATTGCGGTCAGGGGCGCGGGAGCAACTCGATCTCGACGCGCTCCCCCGGCGCCACCGTCATCTGCTCCGCCGGGATCACCGCGAGGGCATCCGCGCCCAGCATCGAGGTGAGTATGTGAGACCCCTGCGCCTCGGTGGTCGGCTCGGCGTGCAAGCCGTCCTCCCCGAGCCGGAGCCTTACTCTGATCGCGTGGGTGCGCCCCGGTCCCTTCTCGTAGCCGGAGTCGAGCATCGCGGTCGTCCGCTCGCGTTCCGGGTCGGCGCCGAGCAGAGCCCGAATCGCGGGACGGGCGAAGAGGAGGAACGTGACGACGGCGCTCACCGGGTTCCCCGGGAGGCCGAAGACCAGCGCGCCGTCCGGGGGCCCGCCTCGGTGCACGCCGAACCAGGTCGGCCGCCCCGGTCGCAGGGCCACCCCCCAGAAGCGCTGCTCGACCCCCAGCTCCGCGAGCGCCGCTCGCACGTGGTCGTGCTCTCCCACCGAGACGCCACCCGAGATCACCGCAACGTCCGCCTCGAGCGCCGCGGCGATTGCGTCACGCGTCCCGCCGAGCTCGTCGCGCGCGCCCGCTTGCCCCGCCGCCTCGCCGCCGGCCAGGACGGCGAGGGCCGGCAGCGCCCAGGCGTTCGTGTTGCGAATGCCGCCGGGGACCATCGGCTCGGCGGGATCGAGCAGCTCGTCGCCGCTGGTGACGATCGCGACCCGCGGCCGCCGTACGCAGGCCGGCGTGTCGCGGCCCACCGAGGCCAGCACGCCCAGCTCCGCCGCCCCGACCACCGAGCCCGCGCGCAGGACGTTGTCGCCCTCCTCGATGTCCTCACCGGCGCGCCTGATGTCGCGTCCGGGCTCGGTTGAGGTCTCCGTCTCGATCTCGCCCTCCGCCTCGCTGGCCTCCTCCAGCCGGACGATCGCGTCGGCACCCTCCGGGAGCATCGCGCCGGTCGAGATTCGAATCGCCTCTCCGGCGCCCACCGCCGAGCCCGCCGGAGCTCCTGCGCGCGACTCGCCCACCACCCGCAGGCGGATGGGTGCTCCCGGAGCGGCCGCGGCCGTGTCAGCGGACCGCACCGCGAATCCGTCCATCGCGGAGTTGGCGAAGCCCGGGACCCGCTCGGCACTGGCGACGTCCTCGGCCAGAACGCGCCCGAGGGCCTCGGTGAGGCGGACCCGCTCGGCAACGAGCGGGCGGGCGGCCTCGAGCACCAGGCGCCTCGCCTCTTCGAGCTCAATCAGGCGCCGCGCCATCACGGCGAGGCTACGTGATCGGCGAGGTGCGGCTTGGGCGCCGTCCTCGGGATCAGCTTACGGTGGAATAGGCTTGCCGGCCCATGGCGCAGGTGCAGACCGTGACCGGGCCGATCGAGGCGGAGGAGCTCGGCACCACGCTGATTCACGAGCACCTGCGGAACAGCGACGAAGCCGTTCACAATCAGTGGCCGCAGGCCGGGGCCACCAAGGAGGAGCCGCCGCACGAGGTCGCACCGGGCGAGGACTACGACATCGCCGTGCGGGAGGCGAAGGCGGCGGTCGACCTGGGCGTCAGGACAATCGGCGAGCCGACGGCGATGTTCCTCGGCCGCGACGTGGGCTTCATGAAGCGCGTCTCCGAGGAAACCGGGCTCCAGGTCGTGCCGTGCACGGGGATCTACACCTACGACTATCTCCCCCAGTTCTTCCTCAACCGCGATCCCGACCAGATCGCCGAGCTCTTCATTGCCGACATCGAGCAGGGGATCCAGGGGACGGACATCAAGGCCGCCTTCATCAAGTGCGCGGCGGACGAACCCGGGGTGAACGAGAACATCGAGAAGATCCACCGGGCGGCCGCGCGAGCGAGCGTCAAGACTGGCGCGCCGATCATGGCCCACTCCCGGCCGGCCAGCGACACCGGGCCTCGCCAGGTCGAGATCTTCCTCGAGGAGGGAGTCGAGCCCCGGAAGATCCAGATCGCGCACACCGGCGACACCGACGACCTCGACTACATCGAGCGATTGCTCGAGACCGGCGTCTGGATCGGCCTGGACCGCTACGGCCTCGATCTCTTCCTGCCCTACGAGCGGCGACAGGCGACCGCGAAGGCGCTGCTCGAGCGCGGCTACGCCGACCGGATCTTCCTCTCGGCGGACTCGGTGGCCACCACCGACTGGTTCCCGCCGAGCGTGATCGAGGCGCTGATCGCAGCGGGCGCGGCGCACGACTGGACAATCCGCATCGTCTCTGAGCGGGTCCTGCCCGAGCTCCGCGAGTGGGGCATGACCTCAGAGCAGGAGCGGACGATGATGGTCGACAACGCGGTCGGTTGGTTGACCGCCTAGTGGCGGACGCGAACGACCCCGGCCTCCTCACCCCAGCCCAGACCTCCCTGCTCGTCGATCAGTACGAGATCACGATGGCGGCGAGCTATCTCCGCCAGGGACGGCACGAGCCCGCGGTCTTCGAGCTGTTCGTCCGGAGGCTCCCGCCCAACAGGGACTGGCTGCTCGTCTGCGGACTCGGG
>DATBFS010000161.1:0-3408 GCA_036558385.1 Solirubrobacterales bacterium
CGGGCGGGCGTTCGGAGACCCCCTACTCCGGCGCCCGCCCACATATTCAAGATGCCTCGCCTCCGCCGGGTTTCAGCCTCGGCGCAGGCGGGCGGATAGGGCGGCCGGTTTCCTTCTCCCCCTGGCCGTCCTACCCCGCCTATGCATGATCCGAGCCGCCCTCCTTCGAAGCGCGCGAAGCGCGCGCCTGATGATGGGCGGCGACAGGTCATGCTGCTGATGGCGAAGCCGTCAACCGAAATCTCGGCCCAATACGATCGATTCATGTCGGAACTTGAGAACCGACTCCTCATCGGTGGTGAGCAGGTCTCCGGCGAGGGCGTGATCCTCGAGGTCGAGAACCCGTACACGGAGGAGGTGCTGGCCTCCGTCGGCAGTGCGGGTGACGAGCAGATCGACACCGCAATCGCGGTTGCCCGCGAGTCCTCGCGTCAGTGGGCGCAGACCCCGGCGGTCGACCGAGGCGAGCTCCTGCACGAGGTGGCGGTCCGGCTGCGGGCCCGCACCGACGAGCTGGCCGAGGTGATGACCTTGGAGGGCGGCAAGCCGCTGGTTGAGAACTCCGACGAGGTTGGCTGGACCGCCGCCTGTTTCGACTACTACGCCGAGATCGGTCGCGATGCCGCCGGCCGGGTGATCCCGCCGATCGAGTCCACGCAGCTCTCCTTGGTCGTCAAGGAGCCACTCGGCGTGATCGGCTGCATCGTGCCGTGGAACTACCCGCTGCTCCTCCTCGCCTGGAAGATGGCGCCGGCGCTCGCGGCGGGCAATGCGCTGGTCGCCAAGCCATCAGAGCTGACTCCGCTCTCGACCCTGATGCTGGCCCCCTGTCTCGAGCACCTGCCGCCTGGCGTCGTCAACCTGATCGCCGGGGGGCCGCCCGTCGGCGAGGCGATTGCTGAAGATGCCCGGGTCGACGGCATCGCCTTCACCGGTTCGGTGGCGACCGGCAAGAAGGTCGCTCGGGCCTGTGTCGATCGGATGGCGAGGATCAACCTCGAGATGGGAGGCAAGGACCCCTTCATCGTCTGCTCCGACGTCGCCGATCGGATCGCGGTGGCCGCCAAGGGCGGCGCCTGGGCTGCGTTTCTCAACTCCGGTCAGGTGTGCACCTCCGCGGAGCGTTTCTACGTCCTGAATGACGTCTACGACGACTACCTGAGCGCCTTCGTCGACTACACCAAGAGCCTGGTGATCGGAGACCCGATGCGCGGCGATACGGATATCGGGCCGATGGTCTCGGCCGCGCAGCGCCAGAAGGTCGCCGACCAGGTCGAGGACGCGGTCGGCGCCGGTGCCGAGCTCGTGATCGGTGGCGACGGGGCCGGTCACGAGCGTGGCCACTTCTTCGCCCCCGCCGTGGTCACCGGAGCGCCGGCCGAGACCGACCTGCTGCGCGAGGAGACCTTCGGCCCGGTGGCGCCGCTCGTGCGGGTCGGGAGCCTGGACGAGGCGATCGAGCTTGCCAACTCGACCCCGTACGGGCTCGGCGCGAACATCTACACCGAGGACTTCAAGACGATCCTGCGCTGCATGCGGGAGGTGAAGGCCGGCACGGTCTGGTTCAACGACCCCCTGACCGACAACGACGCCGGCCCGTTCGGCGGCTTCAAGCAGTCGGGCCTGGGCCGGGAGCTCGGCCGCGAGGGGCTCGAGGCATTCCAGGAGACCAAGCACGTCCACATCGAGAGCGAGGTCGCGCCCAAGGAGTGGTGGTACCCGTACTCGCGTTACACCGGCGGGGAACCGCCGCACGGGGCCTAGGCGTTGGCCAACCAGGACGAAGCCCCCTACCTCGACGCAGTCGTGGCCTACGTGGCGCGGGACCCCGGCCGCTTCCACATCCCGGGACACAAGGGAACGGGCGCCGATCCAGCCCTGATCGAGGCGCTCGGCAAGGCGGCGGTCCTGCACGATGTTCCCCCCAGCATCGAGGGGATCGACGTCGGCCCCGAGCCGACGCCCTTTCAGCGCGCCCAGCGGCTGGCGGCGGATGCCTGGGGGGCCCGCCGGAGCTGGTTCCTTGTCAATGGAGCGTCCGGCGGAAACCACGCCATCTGCATGAGCCTGGCGCACGCGACGGGGAAGCTCAGGACGGGTCCGCCCCACCGCGGGCGGGTCGTGGTGCAGCGCAACGTCCACTCGTCGATCATCGACGGGCTTGTGCTCTCGGGTCTGCGACCTGCCTTCGTGGCCCCTGAGATCGACAAGGAGCTCGGCATCGCCCACTGCGTCTTGCCGGAGGCGCTCGACGCCGCCCTGGCGGCCGAGCCGGACGCGGAGGCCGCGATGCTCGTCTCGCCCACCTACTTCGGTGCGGTCGCCCGGATCGAGGAGCTGGCCGAGGTCGCGCATGCCAGGGGGGTCCCGCTGGTAGTCGACGAGGCGTGGGGATCACACCTCTACTTCCACGAGGGGCTGCCCGCGGGTGCGCTGCGCTGCGGCGCCGATCTGGTCCTCTCCAGCACGCACAAGATCGTCGGCAGCCTGACCCAGTCCGCGATCCTGCACCTGGGTGACGACCGACGGGTCGACGAGGACATCATCGACCGCTCGGTGACCCTGGTCGAGTCGACCAGCCCCAATGCGCTGCTGACGGCCTCGCTCGACGCAGCCAGGCGCTTCGCCGTCACCCGGGGCCACGAGCTGCTCGACGACACGCTGAAGACCCTGGAGCGGACGCGCGAGCGGGTCCGGGAGATCCCCGGCCTCGACGTGCTCGACGAGCGGCTGGCAGGACGAACCAGCGTCGCGGCATGGGACCCGCTCCGCCTCTCCGTTGACGTCCGGGGCACCGGCGCTACCGGCCATCGGATCGCCCAGCTGATGCGAGAGCGCGACGACGTGGTCCTCGAGCTCTTCTCCGAGAACGTGATCGTCGCCGTGTTCGGGATCGGCGAGACGGAGACGGCCAGCGCGGACCGGCTGGTGGAGGGACTCCGGCACGCGGTCGAGCAGATCGGCCCGACCGACGTGGAGCAACGGCGCGCCTTCGCCGAGCCGCCGCCATGGGGCCCGCTCGAGCTCGCCCCCCGCGATGCCTTCCTCGGGCCGCAGGAGGTGGTCCCGTTCCGCCAGGCCGAGGGCAGGATCGCGGCGGAATCCCTGGCCGCCTACCCCCCCGGCGTTCCGAACGTGCTGCCGGGGGAGCGGCTCACCGGCCCCACCATCGCCTACATCGCCGACTCGCTCGCCCATGGCGGCCTGGTGCGGGGGGCGAGCGACCGCACCCTGGAGACGATCCGGGTGGTGACCGAATGAGCTCCGAGCCGGCCTGGGGCGTCGACTCCGAGTACGGGCGGCTGCTCGACGTGCTGCTCTGCCCGCCGGACAGCTTCCGGTGGCGCGAGACCAGCGCGATCACCCGGGCCACGCTGGAGGCCGGGCATCGCTTCGATCCGAAGGCCG
>DATBFS010000162.1:0-1705 GCA_036558385.1 Solirubrobacterales bacterium
TCGAGGTCAATGGCCTGGTCCGCGAGTTCAAGGGCGGCGTGCGCGCCGTCGACGGGATCGACCTCGAGGTGCGCCCGGGTGAGATCTACGGATTCCTCGGGCCTAACGGGGCCGGCAAGTCGACCACCACCCACATGCTGACCACGCTCCTGCCCCCCACCGCAGGCTCCGCGCGGGTCGCCGGCCATGACGTCGTCCACGACGGTGCCGCCGTGCGCGACGCGATCGGCGCCGCCCTGCAGGAGGCCGCCCTCGATCCGAACCTGACCGCGCGCGACCACATGCGGCTCCAGGGCGCGCTCCACGGCATGCCCAAGGCCGAGCGCACGAAGAGAGGCGACGAGCTGATCGAGCGCGTCGGCCTGGCGGACGCGGCGGACCGCAGGGTGGGCGGCTACTCCGGCGGCATGAAGCGCCGCCTCGATCTGGCGCTCGCCCTGCTCCACGGCCCTCGTGTCCTCTTTCTCGACGAGCCGAGCACCGGCCTCGACATCCAGAGCCGCACCGCCCTCTGGGACGAGGTGGCACGCCTCTCGCGCGATGACGGGGTGACGGTCTTCCTCACCACGCAGTACCTCGAGGAGGCCGACCAGCTCGCCGACCACCTCGGGATCATCGACCACGGCAAGATCGTCGCCGCCGGCACCCCCGAGGCGCTCAAGGCCGAGGTCGGCCGCCCGACGGTCGAGGTCGTCCCGGCGGATCACGCCGAGCGCGACCGCGCCATCGAGCTGCTTCGCCCCTTCGGCGAGCTCGTCCCCGGGACGCCCCAGGGCGCCGCGGTCCGGCTCGAGGAGGACGGAGGCGAGCGCCTCGCCGACATCATCCGCGCGTTCGACCAGGCCGACGTGAAGGTCGCGAACCTGGAGCTCCACGAGGCGAGCCTCAACGACGTCTTCCTGACGAAGACCGGCCGGTCCCTCGAGGGAGCCCAGCGCGAGGCCGCCGAAGAGGGCGAGACCGGCGAGCAGCCCGCCATCGCGGGAGCGCCGGCCTGATGGAGGCGGCGACGGCAACAGCGCCGTTCGCGGTACGCCGCGAACGGCCCTCGATCTGGACGCAGGCACCGGAGCTCGCCCGCCGCTCGATCATGCGGACGATTCGGCAACCCGCCGCGATCATCCCGGCGACCGTTTTCCCCCTGATCCTGGTGGCGATCAACTCGGTGGGACTCAAGTCCGCCACCACCCTCCCGGGCTTCCCAACGGACTCCTACGTCACCTTCGCCATCGCCTTCGCCTTCATCCAGGCGGGGACCTTCGCGGTGATCGGAACCGGCCAGAATCTCGCCGAGGACAACCAGAGCGGCTTCTTCAATCGGCTTCAGCTCACTCCGATCCACCCGGCCGCCCTCGTCACGGGCCAGCTCGCCGGCACGCTCGCGCTCGGCCTGTTGCAGGCGACCACGTACGTCGCGGTCGGGCTGCTCGCCGGCGCCCACATCCAGGCCGGGGTGGGCGGAGCGCTGGTCCTGATCGCCCTCTCCATCGCGATCTCGCTCGCCTTCGGTTCGATCGGGCTGGCGGTCGGGATGCGGGTCGACGCACCGGAGAAGGTCCAGAGCCTCTTCCCCGTCATCTTCGTGTTCCTCTTCCTGAGCTCGATGAACCTGCCGCGGAACCTGATCCAGACGGACTGGTTCCGCGAGGTGGCCACCTACAACCCGGTCAGCTACATGGTCGAGGGACTTCGTTCCCTTTTGATC
>DATBFS010000163.1:0-2987 GCA_036558385.1 Solirubrobacterales bacterium
TAGGAATCGCCGTACAGGGTGATCCGGTCGAAGCCCAACGCCTGCCGCACGTCGTCGATGTCGTCGGCGGACGCCGACGTCCGGTAGGAGCTGAACCTCGAACCGAGCTTCGCGGCGCACGCCGGAAACGAGATCCAGTCCGGCGCCCGGCCGAATTGGAGGTCCGGGCATTGGAGAGGCACGGACCGCCCCGTCCCGCGCTGGTCCACCAAAACCAGGTCGCGCCGGTCGAGCAGCGACCCGAACAGCTTCATGTAGGAGCGGACGGTCCACGAGCTCGCGTATCCGGGGCCGCCCTCGACGGCGAAGATCGCCCCGAGTCGCGGCTGCGATCGGTCGGATCGGGGGACCACGGCGAATCCGATCCGGGTCTTGCCGAGCGACGGATCGGCCCGCTCGAACGGGACCCAGATCTCCCCGCAGCGAAACGCCCTCGGCGTGGGGCCCGACTTGCAGCGGTGCAGGTCGGCATTGGTGAGCGAGGGCGCGCTGTGGGAGGGCGTCGCGTCATCGCCGCCTCCCCCTCCGCAGCCGGCGGCCACCGCCACCGCCAGGGCGAGGAGCACCAGCATGGCGCTGGATCTACCCGCCCGCCGCTCCCTCGACGACCCTGTGGGCCGAAAGCCCATCCACAAAAGGTATCGACGTGCCGGCGCGGTCTAGGATCGGCTCTGCCCGACGATGGACGAGCTCACGCTGAAGATGAATCTGGTCCTGCCGGCGCCGGCGCCGGCGGTGTTCGACGCGCTGACCGATCCCTCCAAGCTGGTCGAATGGTTCGGCCCGCAGGGCTTCACGATTCCAGCCGCGGACTTCCACCCCCGCGTGGGAGCTCGCTATCGGATCGAGATGCAGCCGCCGGATGGCGAGGCGTTCTTTTTGGCCGGTGAGTTCCGGGAGGTCGATGCGCCCAATCGCCTCGTGTACACCTTCGCGTGGGAGGACCCGGACCCGGAGGATGTCGAAAACGTGGTCTCCCTATCGCTCGCGGAGAGCGGCGCAACGACCGAGCTCGCGTTCACGCAGGCCCCGTTCACCTCCGAGGGCCGGTACGCCCTCCACCGCGACGGTTGGACGGACTCCCTCGAGAAGCTCGCGGGCCTCGTTTCCGCGCGCGCTTGATCCGGATTCAGGCGGGCTCCAGGGCGAGCGCGTGGTTCGCCAGGATCATCCCGTCGGGATCCCAGCTCCGCTTCACCTCGGCGAGGCGGGAGCAGGTCTCCGCGGGCAGGATCGCTTCCACGTCACAGGGACGCTCGGCGAAGTTGAAGTAGCCGCCCTCGCTCGCCCAGGGCTTCATCGTCTCGTCGAGCTCGTCGAGGTGGCCTTCGATCGCCTGGCCGAGCTCCGGGGTCATCGGAAGGCCGACGCCGAACATCGCAAAGCCCGCGTCGAGCTTCGACAGGGCGCCGCCGTTCTCGGCCGGCCGGCCGAGCGCGCCCCTCAGGTGGCGAAGCTCGCACAGCAGGAGGGGCGAGCCCGCCTCGGGACCAACGGCGCCGACGAAGGCGTCGATCGCCTCGTCCGGCAGCTCCTCGATCAGGGCGTGGTGGCCCAGGCCGGGGACCGGGACCTCGGGATCCATGTGAATCCGCGAAAGCCCGGCGGCGGGGATCTGCCCGAAGGTGTCCATGATCGGCTCGCCCAGCTCGCGCAGCGGCGCGATCGTCTTCTCGCCATCGGCCTGACTGCCGAGGCAGGCGGCGCCCACGGTCAGCAGCGGGCGGTCACGGATCTCCTCCGGCACGTCGGGGATCGGCGGCGGTCGAAGGAAGCGGACGACGGAGGTGACCTCATCGGGGACGGTCGCGGCCCAATCGCGGTAGGCGCGGACGGCGTCGGCCCCGACCTCGGCGGGCAGGAGCAGAGCTCCCGCGTACAGCTCGGCGATCGGCAACAGCGCGAGATGGAGGGCGGTGACGATCGCATACCCGCCGCCCCCGCCTCGCAGGGCCCAGAAGAGATCCGCGTCGTTCTCGGCGTCCACCCGCCGCGGCTCGCCGTCGGCGGTGACGACCTCGATCGCGGTCACGCGGTTGCACGCGAAGCCGTATCGGCGCCCCAGCCAGCTCAGGCCTCCGCCGAGCGTGTAGCCGATGACCCCGACGTCGGGCGATGACCCCGGGAGCGAGCAAAGCCCCTCGGCCTGGGCCGCCTCGCCGAGCTCGAGCGAGAGCACCCCGGCCTCCACGCGCGCGGCTTGGGCATCGGCATCGACCTCGACGCCTCGCATCCGCTCCGTCTTGATCAGGATCGTGTCGTCGAGCGGCCCGAGCGCGACCGCGCCGTGCCCGGTCCCCTGGCCGGTGACCCTCAGGCCGTTCTGCCCGGCGAAGCGAACGACGTCGGCCACGTCGTCGGCTGTCTGCGCGAACGCGACCGCGCTGGGGCGCTGATCGGCGGCGAGGTTCCAGGCCTGGCGCGCCTCGTCCCAGTCGGAGTCGTCCGGCGTGGCTATGCGTCCCGCGATCGAGAGCTCGCTGAAGTCGCTCATCGAGGCCTGGACTCTATTGAAGTGCCCGCCGGGCTCATCCGCCGAGCTGCTCCGAAACGGCCCGTGCGGCGCTCTCTCCGGAGCGCACCGCGCCGTCCATGTAACCGTTCCAGGTGGTCGCCGTCTCCGCCCCGGCCCAATGGAGCCGGCCGACGGGCTCCCGCAGCGCCGGCCCCAGCGACACCCAGGTTCCCGGGGGCATCAAGCACCCGTAGCAGCCTCGCGTGAACTCCTCCTGGGCCCACACCCGCTCGACGTAGGCCTCCGGCGCGGCCGCCGCACGCCCGAAGAGGCGCTCGAAGCAGCCGAGGACCGCCCGCCGACGATCGTCCTCCGCCCACTGGCCGAGCTCGCGCGCCTGCCGGCCCTCCAGGAAGCCGAGCAGCACCCCGGGGGAGCCGTCGGGCGGCGAGTTGTCGAAGACCACCTTGACGGGGCCCTGCACGCTGGTCGCCTGTCCGCTCAGCCCCTCGGCACGCCAAAACGGTGAGTC
>DATBFS010000164.1:0-3551 GCA_036558385.1 Solirubrobacterales bacterium
CGTGGCTCGAGCGACGACAGCCGTTTCTGGGGACCAATCCCACGAGACTGGATCATCGGAAAGGCCTTCGCCACCTACTGGCCCCCAGACCGAATCGGAGTCTTCTAGCCCGGCGAAGAAGCGGCGGAAGCGCAGGACCGCAGCCCGTCTCTTTCGCTTCGACCGCTCCTTCGGCCGCCGCTTCGTCGCCGGAGTGGACGAGGCCGGGCGGGGCTCGCTGGCGGGCCCGCTGCTCGCGGCAGGCGTGCTGATCGACCTGGAGCGGATCGGCCGCTCGGAGCGGCTCGCCCTGGCGCGCCTCGACGACTCCAAGCAGAAATCCGCGGAGGAGCGAGAGCAGCTCTATCCCGCCGTGATTCGCGCGGCGGTCTGTGTGTCGGTGGCGGTGCGCTCGCCGCGCTGCATCGACCGCAACGGCCTGCACGTGTCCAACATCGCCGCCCTGACCGACTGCATGCACTCGGTGTGCGAGGGGGCTCCGCGAGGAGCCACCCGTTTAGTGAAGGAGGCGACCCGCCTGGTCGACGGCTTCCGCCTGCCGGCCTGCCGGCTCGAGCATGAGCGAGTCGTCGACGGCGATGCGCGCAGCGCCGCGATTGCGGCTGCCTCGGTGATCGCCAAGGTGACCCGCGACCGCTATATGCACCGGGTCGCGCCCCTCTATCCGAAGTGGAGCTTCGAGGGGAACGTCGGCTACTCGACGCCCGAGCACCGCGAAGCAATCCGCGAACACGGGATCTGCCCGCTCCATCGCCGCTCCTTCGCTTCGGTCGCCTACTCCCAGCTCGAGCTCGGCTCTGCGGCCGGGGAGTTCGAGGAGGTGCCCGACTCAGAAGGCCTGGCGGATGTGATCGACATCCGCGAGGCCATCCGCGCCGAAGCAGACCCCGACGACGTCGAATCGATAGCCCGCGACGCCTGAGGGCCCGCGCCGCTCCGCGATCCACTCGCGGGCCAGACGCCTGAGCTTGAGCTGCTTGCGCCGCCCCACGGCGTGGGCCGGCTTCTCCGGGCCGAGTCTGGCGCCGGTGCGTCCCGCCTTCACCTCGACGAAGACCAGGGTGGAGCCGTCCAGGGCGACGATGTCGAGCTCGCCCGAGGGCAGGCGGACGTTGCGCCCGGCGATCAGCCACCCGGCTCGCTCGAGGCGGGTCGCGACCAGCTGCTCGGCCGCGCGGCCGAGGCGTTGGCGGGCGAACGTCATGACCGAGCACGTTGGGCGTTGACGGCACTCGGTACCCGGGCCGATCGCAACGCATCCGCGACGCCGATGTGACGATCCGCGCGCCAGGCGCGAGTGGCCGGCTCCTACGGTCGCCGCATGTTCGCGCTCGCCCGCACCTTCGCCTTGATCGGGGTCGGAGCCGAGCCCGTGCACGTCGAGGTGGACATCGGAGGAGGGTTGCCGTCCTTCACGATCGTCGGCCTCCCCGACGCCGCCGTCCGCGAATCGAGGGAGCGGGTTCGCTCGGCGCTCCGCAACTCGGGCTTCAAGTTCCCCGACCACCGGATCACGGCGAACCTGGCCCCCGCCGACCTGCGCAAGGCCGGGCCGGGCTTCGACCTCGCCATCGGCGCCGCGCTGCCCTGCTCGACCGGTCAGCTGCCCCAGACGGTGCTCGACAACTACGCGCTTGCCGGGGAGCTGGCCCTCGACGGGGCGATCCGGCCCGTGCCGGGCGCCCTCGCGATGGCGGAGCGGGCTAAGGCGTGGGGTCTGCGAGGAGTCGCCGTGGCGCCCGACGACGCGGCCCAGGCCGCGCTCGTGCGCGGCATCGACGTGATGCCGGTGGACCACGTCACCCGGTTGCGCGAGCTGGGGGAGGGGTCGATCGAGCCAGTGCCGCCCGCCGAGCTTCCCGCGCCCCGCGATGACGACCTCCCCGACCTCTCGGACCTGCGCGGGCACCCGGTCCTGCGCCGCTGCCTGGAGATCGCGGCTACCGGTGCCCACAGCCTGCTGCTGATCGGGCCTCCGGGCGGCGGCAAGACCCTCGCCCTGCAGCGGCTGCCCTCACTGCTGCCTCCGCTGAGCCCCGACGAGGTGATCGAGGTGACCAGGATCGCCGGCGTCTGCGGGGAGAACGGCGGGCCCCGCCTGCGGCGGCCGTTCCGGGCTCCTCACCACACGGTGTCGGGGCGCGCACTGATCGGCGGCGGGACTCCACCCAGGCCGGGAGAGGTGACCCGGGCGCACCGCGGCGTTCTCTTCCTGGACGAGCTCGGCGAGTTTCGCCGCGACGCGCTCGAGGCCCTGCGGGTGCCGCTCGAGGAGGGCGAGGTGACGGTGTCCCGGACCACCGGGACGCTCTCGCTCCCGTGCCGGTTCATGCTCGTCGCCGCCTCCAACCCCTGTCCGTGCGGGAGCGGCCCGGACTCGGGCGAGTGCGAGTGCCATCCGGGAGCCGTCACCCGCTACCTGGCGAAGCTGAGCGGCGCCCTTGCGGACCGGATCGACATCACCCTGAGCGTCGACCCACCGCCGGCCCGGGAGCTGATCGAGGAGGAGTCGGAGGGCTCCGCGGCGGTTCGCGACCGCGTCACCCGCGCCCGGGCGGTGCAGGAGGACCGGCTCGGGCCTGGGCGCACGAACTCCGACATGACGCCCTCGGAGCTGCGCCGCCACTGTGGGCTGGATCCGCCCTCGCGCCGCCTGCTCGAGGACGCCCACCGGCGGCTAGGCCTGAGCGCGCGCGGCTGGGATCGGTGCCAGAGGCTCGCCCGGACGATCGCGGACCTCGCGGGCGAGGAGCACATCGCGGAGAATCACGTCTCGGAGGCCGTCGGTCACCGCAGGCGACCCGAGCCGTGAGCGAGCTGGAGCGACCGCGAGCGTGCGGCGAGTGCCTGCGCCGCGCCTGGCTGATCGGTTCGCTGGCCGGCCACCTCGACACGGCCGTGAGCGACACCCCCGGCAACCGGGCGCGGGAGGTGCTTGCGCTCCCGAACGAGGAGCTCGCGCGAGCGATGGCCGGCGGGAAGGCGGCCTCGTTCATCGACCGTGCCGCGTCGCGGGACCTGGAGCGGATGCGGTCGGCGGTCTCCGGGGCCGACGCCTGGGCCAGCTGCCTCCACGACGAGCTCTATCCCGGCGCACTGCGCGAGCTCGGCGATGCCCCGGCGGTCATCTTCGGCCGTGGGGACCCTGCCCTGATCGCCGGGCTCTCGCGCGAGGAGACCGTGACGATGGTCGGCTCGCGGCGGCCGAGCGGGTACGGGCGCGATGTCGCGAGGTCCCTGGGCAGGGACGTGGCCGGTGCCGGGCTGGCGGTCGTCAGCGGGATGGCGATGGGGATCGACTCGTGCGCTCACGAGGGAGCCCTGGAGGCCGGTGGGGTGACCATCGCGGTCCTCGGCACCGGTGTGGACGTGCCCTATCCGGTTCGATCGAGCCGGCTCTATGACGAGATCGTCGAACGCGGACTGGTGATCGGCGAGCTCCCCCCGGGGACGCTGGCTCGCCGCTGGACCTTTCCGGCTCGGAACCGGATGATGGCCGCGCTCGGGTCGATGACGGTGGTGGTCGAGGCGCGCCGGCGCTCCGGCTCGCT
>DATBFS010000165.1:0-14275 GCA_036558385.1 Solirubrobacterales bacterium
GAACCGGTTGTTCTGGCTGAGCTGCTTGCCGGTGTTGTCCAGGCCGTTCGAGAACGACGCGGCGCCCCAGAAGAAGTTGCCGAAGATCCGGTTGTCCCTGACCACCCAGCCGTCGGTGCCGAACAGGATCACGCCGACCCCTGTCGGATAGTTGATCGTCAGGTTGCCGACCTGGCCGAGCCCTCCGGAGACCGTCTTCACGGGCGAGCGCGGCAGGAAGTAGTTGAAGTTGTTCCAGAAGATCAGGTTGTCGCGGATCTTGCCGTCGGCCGGCGGCTGGAAACGCTCCGAGGGGAGGTTGTTCGGCACCACCCCCGCGCCGTTGTTGAAGAACTGCGAGTGGTAGATGTCCACGTACTTGGAGTTCGTGCCGGAGTAGCCGAGCACGTTCTCGTAGGCCACGTCGTGGTCGATCTCGGTCCACTTCGGGTGCTTCTGCGGCGGCGTCTCGCCGATGTAGATCGCCGAGTCGCCGTGGCCCCAGCCCACCGACTGCGTGATCCGGCCGCCGATGCAGCGCTTCGCGAACAGGCCGTAGGAGCGGTTGAACGACGCCAGGTCGTTCTTCATCAAAAAGCCCTTGCAGTTCTTCGTCCCGTTGTCGGAGTGGACGAAGAAGCCATTGGTCTGGAAGTCTCGGGCCCACAGGTTCTTGACCTTCAGCCCGTTGACGTTGGTGGCGTCGATCCCGTTCTGTGCCTGCTCGTGTCGATCGCCGTTCAGCTTCGCGTGGGTGCCGTCGAGGACGGCCCTGCGCGGGTTCTTGTTCGAGCCGACGAAGCTGAGGCCGTCGTAGCGGTGGCCGCTGAAGGCCACGCCCTCCTTGTAGACCCCGGGCCGGATCTTGATCACCGACCTGTTGCCCTTCTTGACCGCGTCCAGCGCCGCGTGAATGCTCCGATAGGGGCAGCCGTGCTTGCAGACGACGAAGACCTTGTGCCGCTTGGCGTGAGCGCCCGAGCCCGCCAGCGCCGGCGCGGCACCGAGCGCAAGTGAAAGCGCGATCGCCGCGGCGAAAGTCCCCATCCTCAGCCTCATGTATCTCCTTTCCCGCGCCACGCCTCGGCGCCACTGCCAAAGATCCCTTGCCCCGTCGAAACGCCCGGCTTCCCACGGCGGACGCATCCAATCCGGCCGAACAAGCGCGCCTAAGACTAGAGGACTCCCGGCCGCCGTGGCGTGGCGATGCTTCCGCCGCCCGCCGTTCTATGGTCGCTGGCGATGGGGGATCGCAAGCGGGTATCGGCCTCTTCCAAGCGGACCGTCGACGAGTGGGACCGGGCCCATCTCTGGCATCCGTTCACCCAGCAGCTCGACTGGTGTCGCACCGAGCCGGTGGCGATCGAGCGCGCCGAGGGCACCGACCTGATCGACGCGGACGGAAGGCGCTACATCGACGGCGTCTCCTCCCTGTGGTGCAACGTCCACGGGCATCGCCACCCGCTGATCGACGGCGCCGTCCGCGAGCAGCTCGATCGGGTGGCCCACTCGACCATGCTGGGGCTGACGCATCGCGGCGCGGCGGAGCTCGCCGCCCGCCTGGTGGATCTGGCCCCGCCCGGCCTGAGCCGCGTCTTTTACTCCGACTCCGGATCGACGGCAACCGAGGTCGCGCTCAAGATGGCCTTCCAGTACTGGCGTCAGCGCGGCGGCCAACACG
Organism: Solirubrobacterales bacterium; assembly: GCA_036558385.1. Lineage (GTDB taxonomy): Bacteria > Actinomycetota > Thermoleophilia > Solirubrobacterales > 70-9 > AC-56. The sequence continues at coordinate 1,661 of DATBFS010000165.1, forward strand.
CGCGCCGCACGTCCTTCGTCTCGCTTCGCGACGGCTACCACGGAGACACCCTGGGCGCGGTGTCCGTGGGCGGCATCGACACGTTCCATGCCGCCTACTCCCCCCTCCTGTTCCAGTCCCGTCGGGTCGAGCCGGGCGACGCCGACCAGCTCGAGCGGGTGCTCGACCTCCACGCCGAGGAGATCGCTGCGGTGATCGTCGAGCCGCTCGTCCAGGGCGCTGCCGGCATGCGGGTGCAGCCGCCCGGCTACCTGCGGCGGGTGCGTGAGCTGTGTGATCGGCACGACCTCTTTCTCATCTGCGACGAGGTGGCAACCGGATTCGGGAGGACCGGGACGATGTTCGCCACAGAACAGGAGCGCGTGGCCCCGGACTTCCTCTGCCTCGGGAAGGGCCTGACCGGCGGCTATCTGCCACTCGCGGCCACGCTGACGACCGAGCGCGTCCATGACGGCTTCCTCGGCACGCCGGACGAGGGACGCACGTTCTTCCACGGCCACACCTTCACCGGCAACCCGCTCGCGTGCGCGGCGGCGCTCGCCAACCTGGACGCCTTCGGGAGCGAGGACACGCTGCTTCGCCTCCAGCCGAAGATCCGGCTGCTCGGAGAGCTGCTCGCGCCGATCGCCGCAATGCCCGAGGTCGCCGAGGTGCGAGGTCGGGGCTTCATGGTCGGGATCGATCTCGGCGAGCATGACCCGGCGCTTCGGCTCGGCCACCAGGTGACGCTCGAGGCTCGCTCAAGGGGGGCGGTCATCCGCCCGCTCGGCGACGTGGTCGTGCTGATGCCGCCGCTGGCGATCAGCGGCGACGACCTCCGGCGGCTCGTCGAGATCGTCGCCGCGTCGATCAAGGCGGCGTTCGCCTCGACCGGCGAGGAGCCGGTCACCGCCGAGCTGGCCCAGGCCGCCTAGCCTCGCGGACAGCCACGAGCTGCGGGACCGGGTTGCATCGCGGCCCCGCGGGGCCGATAGTCGGTGTGATGAGCGACGGGATCGCGCGTAGTAGTGGCGTGGAGGAGACGCTGGCCGCACCCGCCGTCCGGGTTCCCAACGACGTCGAGGCCGAGTTCGAGGCGCTCTACCGCACGAGCCGAGACGACCTCTACGCCTACGTCGCCGGGTTGCTCCGGGATCGCGCGGCCGCCGAGGACGTGACCGCGCTCGCCTTCGAACGCGCCTATCGGCGCCGGCATTCCTTCAACCCGAAGCGGGGCACCCGACGCGCCTGGCTGTTCGGAATCGCGCGGAACGCGGCCCTCGACGAGCTTCGCAGGCGCCGCCGCCAGGCCACCCTGGCGAGCGACCCGGCCGACGACGCCGTGATCGCGCCCGAGCAGGGTGCTGAGGTGGCGCTCAGACGCGCGGCGCTGCGAGCGGCGATCGCCGCGCTGGTACCGCGCGAGCGCGAGCTCGTGGCGCTGAAGTTCTTCGCGGGCCTGACCAACTCGGAGATCGCCACGGTGATCGGCATCTCGGAGACCAACGCCGGCACCCGCCTGCACCGGGTGGTCGAGAAGCTGAGGAGAGCATGCGATGAGGCTGAGTGAGCGCGAGATGCCGTTGGACCCCGAGATCGAGCGCGAGCTCGAGGCGATCGACCGCGCCCTCGCCGGCCGACCCGTCGACCCGGACCTCGCGGAGCTCGCCCTGCTCGCCGCAGAGGTCCGCGCCGAGCGGCCGGAGCCGAGCTCGGGGGCCGAGGCCGTCCTCGACCGTCTCGCGGAGGAGGGGTTTCCCGCGAGGCGCTCGGATCGCCTGGGGCGCGCGTCGCGCCGGGCGTCGGACGCCCTCGCCGGGCTCCGCCGAAAGGGCGCCCGCCGCCTGATCCCCGCGTTCAGCGCCGCGGCGGTCTTCGCGATCGCGGCGGCCGTCGGGCTCTCGGAGAGCGGGATCTTCGCCGGCGACCGAGGCGGCGCCGGCACGCTGCCGACCACCGCCGCGGGCCGTCCCGCCGTCCCCGCGGAGACCAATGCCCCGCGACACCGTGCCAGCCCGCCCGCGGTCGAGCAGTACGCGCCGCCCGCCGTATCCGCGACCGGCGGCGCCCCCGCGGGGAGGGTGGAGAACGGCGCCCGCAGCGCGATCGCTCCCCTGGCGCTGAGCCCGGCAGACTCGACGGGCCGCAAGGAGGCCCGCAACGTCGACCTCGAGCTGGCCACGGCGCCGGACGATTTCCGCGATGCCTCGGACGGCGTGCTCGACGTGGTCCGCGACCATCACGGGTTCGTGCTCAGCTCGCACGTCTCCGGCGGCGACCCGAGCGTCGAGGGAGCGGAGCGCGGCCGCGCCGCCTTCGACCTGCGAATCCCCGCCGGCGAGATGTCGGCGGCGATGGGCGACCTCTCGGACCTCGGACACGTCGTATCCCGTACCGATGGGACGCACGACATCACCAAGCGCTTCGTGTCCGACCGCAAGCGGATCGACGCGCTGACCGCGGCCCGGGACCGGCTGCTCCGCCAGCTCGGCGAGACCACGACGATCGCCGAGCGGCAGAGCATCCGCGCTCGCCTGCGGATCACCGAGGCACAGCTCGCGAGCGCCCGCAAGGACATGGCCAAGGCCCGGCAGCGCGTCCACCTGGTGCCGGTCGGGGTGACGATCGTGGCCGACGAGAACGCCGCGGCCTCGGGCGGCGCATGGTCGATCGGCGACGCCTTCCACGACGCGGGACGGGTCCTCACGGTCACGGCGGGCGCGGCCCTGGTGGGCGGCGCGGCGATCCTGCCGTTCGCGATCCTCGCGGCCCTGGGCGTGGCCGGGTGGCGCGGCTGGGCTCGCCGTCAGCGCGCACATGCGCTGGACGCGACCACTCCCGGCTGACCGCCGCGTGGGGCAGCCCCCGCGGCCGCGCTACTCCTCGTACGGCTCGAAGTCCGCCTTGCGGGCGCCGCACACCGGACAGAACCAGTCGTCCGGGATCTGGTCGAACGGCGTGCCCGGGGGAATGCCCCCGTCCGGGTCGCCCTCGTCGGGGTCGTAGATGAACCCGCAGGAGGTGCAGATCCAAAGCTGAGCGGTCTCGGTTTCGGTCGGCATCGGGCGCCAGCTTAGCGAGTGGATCCCGGGGGTCGAGGGGTCAGGGCATCCCGTTCCAGCCGGCCGCGTAGCACGGATGATCGGCGCAGGGATTCGTGATCTTGCCGTTGACCTTGATGAAGTTGGCGATCTGCGCCCGGATCAACGGGGAGTCGTCGATCACGGTGTCGTGGGGGTCGACCCCGAAGCTGTCGTCGGGCGAGGCGTTGGTCGTCGGCGGCGGATCCGTCCCCTTGATCTCGCTCCCCTCGACCCGCTTCGGCCCGATGTCCCAGACGAACATGCCGCTGCCGTCCGCGGCTGGTCCCGAGAGGGGGCCCAGCGTGGGAATGGCGTAGAAGTTGGAGGCCTCGGCATTCGGGATTCGCCCCACGTCCAACGCCGGGCGGCGAAGCGGCGCCCCGATCGTCCGCGCCTCAACCTCGGTCGCGACGTTCGCCACCTGGTGGTCGCCGTATGCCATCTCGATCAGCACCTTGTGGGCCGGGGTATCCGGCAACGGATCCGTCGTCATGTGGTTCGCGTAGCCGTCCGGCTCACCGCGATCCCACATCATCTGGAGCATCGACATGAGCAGCGGGCGCTCTCCCTCCACCGGGTAGGAGGGATAGAGGATCAACGCGTAGTCGGCGAAGTCGATGCTGCGCGTCAGCAGGGTCGAGTAGTTCATCCCCGGGACGTAGAGGACCGAGCGGGTGAAGTCCGGCGAGAGCGCGGTCAGCGCGCCGCCCGCGATCCCGCCCTGGCTGTTGCCGTAGTAGAAGAGCGCGTCGGTGTCGATCACGGATTGGCCGTCGAACCGGAAGGCGGGATCGCTCGCAAAGCCGTCGGGATGGATCATCAACCGCCCCAGGTACATGAAGTTCAGGAATCCCTGCTGGAGGCGATCCGGGAGCGCCGGGAACTTGGACAGGTCCTGAAGCGCGGGGATCGCCTCCGGGCCGACATCCTCCTCCGCCATCCCGATGAAGTCCGTCGCGCAGGTCATGACGCCGTTGTCGTTGCCGAGCTGGCGGACGTTCTGCGTGTGCACCTCGCCGAAGTCTCCGAACAGGCCGTGGCCGTAGAGCGACGGCCGGACCTGGTGGGCCACCTCGAGGCCTCCCGAGCCGTCGTCCTGCACCGCCGACCGAGGGATGTTGCAGGTGAAGCGCGCGGTCATCGTGTTTCCTGGGATCCGCTCGGGGAGGCCGTTGGGGCCGAGGTCGAAACGCGACCCGGACGGGCAGCCCGGCTGGTTCAGGTAGCACGGGACCTCGTAGGTGCCGGTCACCTCGCGGACGTTCTCCGTCCCGTGTGAATCGCTCGGCGTGAGGTCGTGCACGTCGGTCACGTCGAACTGGGGCGCCTGGCCTTCGACCTGCCCATCGCTCAGGTCGTCGTCACCGAGCTGGGAGAAGGCGTCGTTTCGGATCGAGAGCATCCGCTCGGAGATGTTTCGCTCGCTGGCCACGGTGAAGTCCCAGGCGAGATAGAGGTCATCCCGCGCGATCCCCGCCTTCTTCAGGGTGGCGAAGATCCCCTCGAAGTGCGCGCGGCGTTGCTCGATCGCCTGAAGATTCGTGTGGATGCGATCGCGGTACAGCCTGAAGCCCTGGGGCGCCGGGATCCTGTTGCCGCCTGCGTACTTCAGGTTGCGCATGGCGACGATGTACCGGTGTCCCTCCTTGAGGTTCTTCCCGGGTCGGATGATCAGGTCCGTCTGGTCGGGACTCGAGGCGAGTGAGTCGAGCTCGGACCAGATGAGCTGGCGCTTTCCGGTTTGCGCGTCGATCAGGACGATCGGCTGATTGCGATCGAAGGACCGAGCCATGTCGGTCACGGGGACGGCGGCCGTCTGTCGGAATGCCGCGGGGTTGTCCAGCCCCGGCACCCTGAGGACGATCATCGCCCCGGGGCTGAAACCGTCGCTCGTATCGATCTCCGCGGGATCGACGTGCACGCCCTGCGCGTTCGTCGGGGTCGAGGCTTCCCGGACGTCCACTCGCCTTCCCGTGTCGGTGGTCGGGTCCCGCTTCGTGTAGTAGTCGTTCGGCCACGGAAAGAGGCACTCCGAGCCCTTCGCCGCGATGAAGTCGCAGCGGTGCGCATGCGACAGGTCCACGCGTGACAGGTTTGGCCGGCACCGGTTGACGTCGTGTCGGATCGGGGCGCTGGCCTTGACGACGCCGTGTCCGCCCGGGAGCGCCAGCTTCGCCTGGAGGGAGGCGGTGCCGCAATCGGCGACCGCGTCGCGGCCGCGCTGGTTGAGGGGCAGCGCCACGACCTGGTCGTCCTGGTGAAGCGTCGAGCTGCCGCTCGCGATCAGCGTGTTCGCGCCGCCATAGGTCGTCGCCAGGACTGACAACCGCACCGTGCGGGCGCGCGAGCTCGAGATCGACAGCCTCACGTGGTTCGTCGCGATCAGGCTGCGCTGGCTCACGGTCACGACGTGGAGCTCCACGGGGGCGGCCTTCGCGCCCTTCCCGGAGCTCAGCGCGTGGGCGGAGAGCCCGATCCATCCGGCCAGAGCGCTTGCCGCGGCCAGCGCGAAAACGGCGGCAAGGCGACGGGCAAGCAACGTCCGTGTCATCTCCCTGTGTGCACCCCCGGCACTTCGGCTGACACCGTACTCGAAATGGCCGCGAGACTCCACCCATCGACGGGAAGCGGGAGGGGCTAGCTTTCACGCGGTGAGCTCCGCGACGCCGCGAGCGGCGGCATCCCTGATCCTCCTCCGCAGGGGAGGACGGCACGGCGAGCGCGACCTCGAGCTCCTGCTCGTCCAGCGAAGCCCGGCGGCCACGTTCATGCCCGGCGTGTGGGTCTTCCCGGGAGGGACTGTGGACGCCGCCGACACGGGCGATGACGAGGAAGCACACCGCGCATGCGCGATCCGGGAGCTTCAAGAGGAGGCCTCGATCGAGCTCGACGCCGACGCGGAGCTTCTCGCCTGGTCGCGCTGGATCACCCCGGAGCTCGTCCCGGTGCGGTTCGACACCCGCTTCTACGTCGCCCTCGCCCCCGCCCATTCCCCTCCCAGACCGGATGGGGCGGAGATCACCGACGCCGCGTGGATCCCGCCCGGCGAAGCGCTCGAGCGCCACGCCGCGGGCCGGCTGGAGCTCGTCTTTCCGACGATCAAGCACCTGGAATCGCTGCTTCCGTATACGAGCGCCGAGGAGGTGCTCGACGCCGCCCGCGGGCGGGAGATCGAGCCGATCCTGCCGCGCGTCGTCGGCGAGGGAAGCGCCCAGCGGGTGGTCCTGCCAGGAGACCCCGGGTACTGAATACGATTGGCCGGTGAGATGGGCAGCGCCGAAGACCCGAGCCTGAGGCGATGACCGGAACGCTGCCGCCGGAGGTCCGCGAGGCGTTCGAGCGCTTCATCACCTGCGAGTACGTGACGATCGACGCCCAGCAGCAGCCGATCGTCTGGCCGGTGACTCCCTACTACCAGGACGGTGGCGCGGCGGTCGACGTCACCACAGGCCTCGGCTATCCCAAGAAGGCCAACGACGCACGCCGCAATCCGCATGTCGCCCTGCTCTTCTCCGACCCAACCGGCTCGGGGATCACGAGCGGCCCCTCCGTGCTCGTCCAGGGCACGGCGGAGGTCGACGACGATGACCTCACCGCCAACCGTGAGCGCTACACGCGCGAGTCCTGGGTCAAGCTCCCTGGGACACGGAAGATGCAGCCGCCCAAGCTCCTGCGCGGAATGTTCGGCTGGTACTACACGCGGATCTACGTGCACGTCCGGCCCGAGCGCGTGTTCGTGTGGGGCGATGGCGACGTCGCGAAGGCGCCGGAATGCCACGGCGCGCGCGTGGAGGAGGTGCGATCCGGTCACAGCGAGGAACCGCTCCAGCCCCACGCGCCGCCCACCGGGGGCGACGTTCCCTGGGGCGGGCGGATCGAGGAGCTCGGCCGCCGCTATGAAACCGCCGTGCTCGGCTGGGTCGCCCCGGACGGGTTTCCCCTGGCGGCTCGCCTGCCGGTGAGCCTGGACTCCCACAGGAGGAGGATCGTGTTCGGCAAGCGGCCGGAGGGCCTTCCGCTGGCCGAGGGGCAGGCGTGCGTGACCGCGCACCGGCACAGCCCTGACTTCACCTGGCAGGAGAACTTCCAGGTGCGCGGCGACCTGATCATCGACGACGCCGGCGACCTCTCGCTCGTCCCGCACAAGCTGATCGGGGGGTTCGAGCTGCCGAACGAAAGCCAACTCACCGTCTATCGACGCAATCTCAAGAAGTCACTCCGCTTCTACCGCACGGCGCGACGCGAGCTTCAGCGGCGCAAGGAAAGCCAGCGCGCCGCCTGACCACCCGCGTTCCGGCGGCGGCTGCCGGAGGTGCCACTCAGGTCTTCGGGAATGCCTCGAGCCCGGCGTGCCAGGGCCCGGCCGGGTAGGTGTGGACGCCCGACTCCTCGACCTCGCCGCGAACGCGCTTGAACAGCTCGCCTCCGTTGTCGAGCGCGGCCTCGAGTTGCCCGGCCGAGCGGTCCTCGAGGCGCCACAGGAACCACAGCTGCTGCTCGGAGACCCCGAAGTCGATCTCGTTGTCGATCGTGGTCACCCACTCGAGGAAACCGGGGCTGAACGCCTCTCGCAGCGCCACCGGGTCGTACTCGCTCGGAACCGTGGCGAGAAAGCGCTTGTTGAACTCGATGCTCTCGAACTCGACCTTGCGGCGCGAGGCGCGCTGCATCACGAGCTCGGTCGGGCGGCGCTCGATCGACTCGACGTTGAACGGCGGCATCACCTTGGCCAGATCGGGCACGTGTGACTTGGCGAGGACCGCATGCGGGAGGACGGCCTTCGAGAACAGGCCCCCCTCCGCCTCCTCGTCGGCGTCACACGAGGCGCCCCAAAACCCCGTGGCGAGCTCGCCGGTGAGCCGATTGGTCCCGCCGGGACACAGCGCCGCCGGGGCGCCGACCGGGTTGATGCCGCCGACGGGGTCGTACGTGAGGCCACGCTTCGCGGCCAGTCCCTTGACCGTCTCGGCCCACGTCTCCGCGTCCCGCTTGGCGTTCATCTCAGGATCCTATGGGCCCGAGGGAGCAGCGTTTCGCGAGGCGGGCACCGGGGGGAGGCCCATATGCTGCTCCCATGACCGGCGAGGCGACCGGCGGCTACGACTACGACTGGCTGGTGATCGGGTCGGGTTTCGGCGGTAGCGTGTCGGCGCTTCGCCTCGCCGAGAAGGGCTACCGGGTCGGGGTGCTGGAGTGCGGGAAGCGCTTCCGGGACCGCGACTTCGCCAGGTCGGCCTGGAACCTCCGCCGCTACGTGTGGATGCCCCGCCTCGGAATGCGAGGCATCTTCCGGATGACGCTGTTCAAGGACGTGTTCATCGTTTCGGGATCCGGGGTGGGTGGCGGCAGCCTCGGCTACGCGAACACCCTCTACCGGGCCCGGCCCGACTTCTTCGCCGATCCGCAGTGGGACGGGCTCGCGGAGTGGCGGGAGGAGCTGGAGCCCCACTACGAGACGGCGGAGCGGATGCTCGGCGTGACGGAGTACTCGGGCATGACGCCGGCCGACGAGCTCCTCAAGGAGTACGGCGAGGAGATCGGCGTCGGCGAGACCTTCAAGCCGACTCGCGTGGGGGTCTTCTTCGGCGCCCCCGGCGCGGAGGTCCGGGACCCCTACTTCGACGGCGAGGGGCCGCCCCGCTCCGGGTGCATTCGCTGCGGGAGCTGCATGGTGGGCTGCCGCTACGGGGCGAAGAACACCCTGGTCAAGAACTACCTGTGGTTCGCCGAGCGTCGCGGCGTGAAGGTCCTGCCGGAGCGCCAAGCGACCGAGATCCGCCCCCTGGACGGCGCCGACGGCTCAGAGGGGTACGAGGTCGACACCGCCCACCCCGGGGCCTGGGCGCGCAAGCGGGAGCGGACGCTGACGGCGCGCGGGGTGGTCGTCGCGGCCGGCCCCCTGGGCACCAACAAGCTCCTGGCGGACTGCAGGCATTCCGGCGCGCTGCCCCGGGTGTCGAACCGGCTGGGCCACGTGGTGCGGACCAACTCCGAGTCGATCCAGGCGGTCACGGCCCCGGACGACAGCCGCGATTTCTCGCGCTCGGTCGCGATCACGTCGAGCATCTACCCGGACCCGGACACCCACATCGAGGTGGTCACCTATGGCCGCGCCGGGGATGCGATCAGCCGCCTCTTCACCGCGATGACCGGCCCGGGCACCCGTGCCACTCGCCCCATGAGGTGGATCGCCGCCATGCTGCGCCATCCGCTCCGCACGGTCCGACTCCTGTGGCCGGCGAAGTGGTCGCAACGGACCGTGATCCTCCTCGTCATGCAGACCGTCGACGCCGCGATGCGCCTGCGCGCTGAGCCCGCTCGATTCGGGCGTGGCGTACGGCTGCAGACCGAGCAGGACCCCGAGCGTCCCAACCCCACCTACCTCCCCGCCGCCGAGCATGCCGCCAGGTGGTTCGCACGGCGAACCCGCGGCATCCCCCAGAGCGGGCTCACCGAGTCGACGATGAACATCCCCACCACCGCGCACATCCTCGGCGGGGCCGTGATCGGCGCCGACCCCGAGCACGGCGTGGTGGACTCGCGACACCGCGTCTTCGGCTACCGCAACCTCCTGGTCTGCGACGGGGCGGCCGTGCCGGCGAACCCGGGCGTCAATCCCAGCCTGACGATCACCGCCCTGGCGGAGCGCGCGATGACCTTCGTTCCGGCGGCTCAGCCGGCCGAGCCGAACCGGCTCGCCACCTCCGACCAGTTGACGACGTTCCACCAGGCGTCCAGGTAGTCCGGGCGCTTGTTCTGGTACTTCAGGTAGTAGGCGTGCTCCCAAACGTCCACGCCGAGTAGCGGCGTCTGGCCGTCCGAGACCGGGGAGTCCTGGTTCGCGGTCGAGACGACGGCGAGGCCCGATCCGTCGTGGACGAGCCAGGCCCAACCCGAGCCGAACCGGTTCACGCCGGCGGTCTTGAGCTCGTCCTTGAACGCGTCGAAGGAGCCGAAGGCCTCGTCGATCGCCGCGCGCAGGTCGCCGTCGGGCTCCCCACCGCCGTCCGGGCTCATGATCTGCCAGAACAAGCTGTGGTTGGAGTGGCCGCCGGCGTTGTTGCGGACCGCCGTCTTGATGTCGTCCGGCAGCTGGTCGAGGTTCCGCAGGACGTCGTCAACGTCGGAGTCCGCCCAGTCAGTGCCTTCGAGGGCGGCGTTCGCCTTGTCGACGTAGGCCTGATGGTGCTTGTCGTGGTGGATGCGCATCGTCTGCTCGTCGATGTGGGGCTCGAGGGCGCCGTAGTCGTAGGGAAGGTCGGGTACGGAGTAGGCCATCGCGTCTCCTTCTTCGCCGGTATTCGGCTTGAAATCTAGCGTCGCGCGTCGGGTCGACGCGGCTCGTCGCCCCCCACGAGACCCAGACGCTCGCCGATCATCGTGCGCACCCGGCCGAGCGTCCTCGGATCCCGTTGCAGGACGAAGGCGGTGTTCGCGGCGACCAGCAGAGCATTGAGCTCGAAGGCGAGGCGCGCCGGGTCGGTTCCGAGGGGCAACTCGCCGAGCTCGTCCGCCTCCTTCGAAAGGCGCTCGAGCAATTCGAGCCAGTCCCGCTGCTGCTCGGCCACAGCGTCCCGAACCGGGCCGCGCCGCGTCCCGACCTCCGCCGCGGCGGCGGCAAAGAAGCAGCCGCCCGGAAAGACGCGGCGCTTGACGTGCGAGAGGAACGCCTCACAGGCCGCCATGAGCCGCCGCACGCCCTTCGGAGCGGCCAGCCCGGGACGGAGTACCTCGCTGACGAAGGTGGCGCGCGCCGACTCGATCGTCGCGAGCTGGAGGTCGCGCTTCGACCCGAAGTGCGCATACAGGCCGCTCTTGCTCATCCCGGTCGCCGTCGCGAGGCTGCCGATCGAGAGCCCCTCCAGACCGGTCATGGTCGCCAGCCGAGCAGCCTGCTCGAGGATCGCCGCCCTGGTCCTCTCCCCCTTGGTGCGCACGGTCGTCTCCATCGCCCGGATTTTAGAACGACCGTGCTATTCTGCCGAAATAGAACGACCGTGCTATTCGAAGGGAAGGCCGCGGATGACGCTTGACGCGCAACAGCTCAAGGCGGGAGACCAGAGCGGTGGGCCACGAGTGGCTCCACGCCACGCCCGTCTGCGGGCGCTTTACGAGAAGCGCCCACGGGAGGCCCTCACCCGCAAGCACGCGCGGACCTCAGCCGCGACCGTTCCCGCGTCCGACCCGTTTCACGGCGAGGTCGAAGTCGGGGAGGGCTACGGGACTCGGTTGCGGTTCGGCCTGGATCGCGGCATCGGCGGTCTCTCGGACCTGCCCAATCCGGGCGACCTCCTGTGCGCGGCCCTGGCAGCCTGTGCGGACGGTGGGATCCGGATGATCGCGGACCTGCTCGGGATCGCCTTGGAAGAGCTTGAGGTGTCGGTGACCGGCGAGGTCGACCTGCGCGGCACGCTGGCCATCGATCCCGAGGTCCGCGTCGGGTTCGAGTGGCTCCGGTGCGAGGTTCGCATACGCCCCACGACCGGGGCCGATCCCCGCTTGGTCCGGAAGCTGGTGACGGCGGCGGAGAGACATTGCGTCAACCTCGACACGCTGAGCGACGGCGTGAAGGTCGAGGTTCGCAGCCAGGTCCAGGCGCTCGGCGACAGCTAACCGAGCGCCGCAAGGAAGCGCTGTCGCAGCTCGGAGTACCGCCCGGATTTGCCGAAAGCGCCAGAAACGGCTATCGCGACGGGGTGACCGTCACGCTGACCCGCGTCGCGTTCGGCTTCGCCGTCACGAACAGGCGATGGCTCGCCGCTCGGCTCACGAGCGATCCGCCGGCCGCGTGGGCCCGGTAGCCGTCCGGATACTGGATATGGGGAAGGAAGACCGTCGTCACGCCGCGATGGAAGCTCCCCGAGCCCTTGACCCGACGGGTCGTGTAGACGAGCTCGAAACGGCGGCTGGCGGGATCGAACGAGAATCGGATGGGGGTGCCGGCGATCGCCTGCGGGTACGGCCGCGCGAGCGCCTTCAGCTTGTTGCGGAACACGTTCGACCCCCGGGGCCGCCTGCCCGGGTCCTTGACCAGAGCCTGCGTGTCCCCCGGGCCGCTCGTGGTCGGATCCGCACACCCGCAGTAGTGCCACTCCTGCCAGGAGACCATGTGGCGATCGGCGAAGCCTGCGATCCGCTCCAGGGTCGCGATGTCGTCCGTCGCTCCGAACTCCGAGAGGAGTGGCGGGTCACCGGTCGCCTTCGACCGGGCGTCGGCGTTGTCGAAGACCCGTTGCTCGGCCGCCGCGCAACTCGACGGCGCCCCGCTCACGAGGCCCACGAAGCAGTAGTCGTGAAAGCTGAATCCGAGCTTACGAGAGCCCATGTCCGGCAGCTTGGTGTCGGCGTCGAAGTTGAACAGGACGTTGGGCTCATAGAAGACGATGTGACGCCGCTCGACCCCACGGATCCGCCTGATCACACGGCGATAGAACCGGCCGAGCTTGCCGGAGTCGAAGGCGGAGCAGCCCGCGGTGTTGGTACAGGTCGAGAAGTCACTGCCCGGCCAGGGCTCGTTCAAGAGGTCGTAGCCCATCACCCCCGGGTCGCCCTT
>DATBFS010000166.1:0-23478 GCA_036558385.1 Solirubrobacterales bacterium
CCGTCGGGGGCGTCCTCGACCACGGCCACCGCGCCGTCGGGCACGCTCGGATGGCCGATGCCGACGGCCACGCCGACGATCGCGAACAGGGCGACGAAGAGCGCCCCGAAGATCGCCACCACGACCCACCTGTTCCCCATGCGCTTGCGCAAGAGGCGGGAGGATAACGTCCCGGGCTAAGCCGACGCTTAAGCCGCTTCGACGCCCTTACGCGGCTACGGGTTCCGCCAGGGCTTCGGCGGTCGCCTCCGCGAGCCCGAGCACCGCGGCCAGGCGGGCCTCGGGCTCGTCCGGCACGCGGAGCGAGAGGGTCTTCGAGCGCGACTCGTACATCGCCTCCGGGATGCCCTCGCGAAGCCGCCCCACCGTGGCGGCGTCGAGCTCCAAGGGCGTCGCCGAGAGCCTTCCCGAGCGGAACTCGACCGTCCGCGCCCCCAGGGCGCCCAGCTCGATCCGGGCGCGCTGGAGCTCCAGCAGGTTCTCCACCGGCTCCGGCACCGGCCCGAAGCGATCGCGGAGCTCGTCCCGGAGCGCCCGCAGCTCGCCGGCCCCGCGAGCCGCGGCGATCCGGCGGTGCACGTCGATCTTGGCCGCCTCGAACGGGATGTAGTCAGCCGGCAGGTATGCGTCCACGTCCACGTCGAGCCTCACCCCCGCCTCCGCGCGCTCGGCGCCGTCGGTGGCTCGCAGCGCCTCGACGGCGTCGTCCAGCAGGGACACGTACAGCTCGAACCCGACCGCCGCCACGTGCCCGGACTGCTCGTCGCCGAGCAGGTCGCCGGCGCCGCGAAGCTCGAGGTCCCGCATCGCGATCGCGAACCCCGAGCCGAGCTCCGTGTAGTCGGAGAGGGTGGCGAGACGCGCCGCTGCCTCCACGCTCAGCGCCTCGCGCGACGGATACAGGAGGTACGCGTGCGCACGCTCCCGGGAGCGTCCGACGCGGCCGCGGATCTGGTACGCCTGGGCGAGGCCCAGCTCGTCGGCACGCTCGACGATCAGCGTGTTCGCCTGGGGGATGTCGAGCCCCGACTCGATGATCGTCGTGGCGACCAGGCAGTCCGCGTCGCCGCGGAGGAAGTCGAGCATCGTCCGCTCGAGCTCGGACTCCTCCATCTGGCCGTGGGCCTCTGCGAACCGGACCCCGGGGCACATCGCCCGCAGGCGCTCGGCGGTCTCGTGGAGCGTGTCGATCCTGTTGTGGAGGAAGAACGCCTGGCCGCCGCGCTCCTTCTCGCGGTCGATCGCGTGTCGCACGAGCTCCTCGTCGTAGGGGCCGACGTACGTGCGGATCGGGCGGCGGCCCTCCGGCGGCGTTTCGATCACCGAGATGTCGCGCAGCCCGGCGAGGCCCATCTGCAGCGTCCGCGGGATCGGCGTCGCCGACATGGAGAGCACGTCCACCTTGAGCTTCAGCTGCCGCAGGAGCTCCTTTTGGCGGACCCCGAAGCGCTGCTCCTCGTCCACCACCATGAGCCCGAGGTCGGGGGCGCGGACGTCGCGAGAGAGCAGCCGATGCGTCCCGATCAGGATGTCGACCTTTCCCTCCGCGAAGCGGCCCAGGATCTCGCGCACCTCGGCCGGGCGCCGCAGCCGGGAGACCATCTCAACCTCGATCGGGAAGTCGCGCAACCGCTCCCGGAAGGTCCCCAGATGCTGTTGCGCGAGGATCGTGGTCGGCACGAGCATCATCACCTGCTTGCCCTCCGACGCGGCCTTGTGGGCGGCCCGCAGGGCGACCTCCGTCTTGCCGTAGCCGACGTCGCCGCAGATCAGCCGGTCCATGGGCCTTTCGGCCTCCATGTCCTCCTTGACCGCCTCGATCGCCTCGAGCTGATCGGCGGTCTCGCGATAGGGAAAGGACTGCTCGAGGGTGAGCTGCCACTCGCCGTCCGGGGGGAAGGCGAAGCCTCGCCGCGCCCGGCGCTCCGCGTAGAGGTTCAGCAACTCGCCGGCGAGCTCCCGTGCCGCGCGTCGAGCGCGGGCCTTGACGCCCTCCCAGCGCTTGGAGCCCAGCGCCGAGAGCTGCGGCGCCTCGCCGCCGGTGCCGACGTATCGCGTGATCTTCGCGAGCTGGTCCGTGGGCGCGAAGACCCGGTCGTCTCCCCGGTAGCTGAGCTCCAGGTAGTCGCGGGTGACGCCGCCGACGGTCTTCGTCTCGAAGCCGGCGAAGCGGGCGATGCCGTGGTCCTCGTGCACGACGTGGTCGCCCACCCGCAGGTCGGTGAAGGTGGCCATCCGCCCGCGCGCGGGCGCCGGCGCCGCCGCGCGGCGACGGTGGACCAGCCGGCGAAACGGGATCACCGCCAGCTTCAGCTCCGGGGCGATGAAGCCCTCCGAGAGCTGGGCCTCGGCAAAGGCCAGACCCCCCTCCGGCGGCGGCGCGCCGCCGTCCAAGAACCGCGCGTCCAGCCGCTTCAGGTTGTAGCGGGCGCGCTCGGCCTCGCCTCGGTGCTCGAACGAGACCACCACCCGATAGCCGGCGCCGAGCTCCTGCTCGAGCCTCGACTCGGCCTCGGCGAGGCTCCGGGCGGCCGAGCTGGGCGCCCAGGAGCGAAACCAGATCTCCTCGTCGGAGAGGGCGGTCGAGATCGACAGCGCCGCTCGCTTGGCCAGCGGCTCCGCGACGTCGACGTACAGGCGGCGCGCGTCGGCGTCCGGCATCGCCGCCGTGACGTCCTCCCAGTGGTCGCGAAGCGCGGCCTCCACCTCCTCCGAGACCACGACCGCGGCCTCATCGCCGATCAGGTCCAGCACCGCCCGGTAGCTGTCGATCGGAAGGAGCTCGCCCACGTCGGGGCGCTCGGCCTCGTCCTCCAGCGCCAGCTCGGCCAGCTCGCGGTGCTCCGTGGAGAGCTCGGCCGCCGGAGACAGCTCCACCGCGTCGACCTCCCCCAGCGATCGCTGCGTGAAGGTGGAGAACCAGCGGATCTGCTCGATCTCGTCGCCGAAGAGCTCGAGCCGGGCCGCGCGCTCCTCGGTGGCCGGGAACACGTCCAGGATTCCGCCGCGGATCGCGAACTGGCCACGCTCCTCGACCTGGTCAATGCGCTCGTAGCCCGCGTCCACGAGCAACTCGCCCACCTCCGTGAGGTCCACCTGCTCGCCCCGCTCGAGCGTGAACCCCGCCGGCCGAAGCGAGGTGTCCGGAACCGCCTCGGCCAGGGCCACGGCGCTCGCCACCACCACGGCGGGCTCGCGCCCGGTGAGGGCGTCGAGCGCCGCGATCCGCAGCCCCACGAGGTGCGGCGGCGGCGCCACGTGCGAGACGTAGCCGGTGCCGCGGGACGGGTAATAGCGGACGCGCCGCCCCAGATAGGCGCGAAGGTCGTGCGCCAGGTCGCGGGCCCCGATGTCATCCGCGGCCACCACCAGCAGCGGGCGCCCGGCGAACCCCTCCTTCGCCTCCGCCAGGGCCGCGAGCAGGTACGGCCGCACATAGGCCGACATGTGAACGGGCACCGAGCCCTCGTCGCGGGCCGCGCTCGCCAGGGAGAGGAACCGCTCGTCCTCGATGGCGATGTCAAGCAGGGGGCGCAGGCTCATGTCGTCTGGTCTCGGGTTCGTGGTCGCACGTCGACAAACCGGGCATCGGCCCGGCCGGGTTCGATTCTAGGAGCCCTCCGGGCGCTGGGGCCGAGGGCAACGGGCAGGTAACGGGGGGCGCGCGTGGCGGAATCCGGACCGCGTGCGACTCGGCCGGCGGCACCGAGCGCGCGATCCCGGGATCTAGTCGCGTGGGTGGTCGGGAGCCGTCGGGGGTCCCGATACCGTCGCGAACGACCGACATTCGCCCCTTGTCGGTCGTTCGGGACGGTTCCCATGAGGGCACCCCAACGCCGGGGGGGCGCGGTGCCGCCGTCGCGCCTGAGGGGACTGGCGGCAGTCGCCCCGGAGGGGAACTGGCGGCGGCGGCGCTTGACGAGGCCGACGGATCGCGGGTAGGGTCGGATGCACGAAGACGGCGGGCCGGGTGGGCCGGGCGATAAGGAGGTCGACGGTCATGAGCAGGTTGCGGGATGCGGGGGTCAGGCTTTCGTGGTTGGCGGGCGCTCTGCTCGCGTCGATGGCGTTGAGCGCGTCGCCGGCCCTTGCCGCCAGCACCCAGGTCAGCCTCTCGGGCTCGACGCTCATGGTGATCGCGGCTCCGGGGGCCAAGGACAACCTGGTCGTCAGCCATCCGGCTGCCTCGAAGCTCCAGGTGAGCGACTTCCCGACCGGCTCCTACACGGGCGCCTCGGTGCACGCGGGCGCGGGGTGCGCCCAGAGCGGGACGAGGGTGGCGAGCTGCGTGGCCACCGGGGTCTCCCTCGTGTACGTCTCGGCCGGCGATCTGGGGGACAAGGTGACCAATTCGACCTCGGTCGCGAGCGTGCTCGATGGGGGGCCGGCGAACGACACCGTCATCGGGGGCCGGGCCGTCGACACCCTGATCGGGGGCCGGGGGCCGGACGTCCTCAGGGGGATGAGCGGCGACGATCGGCTGCTCGTCCATGACGGAGCCACCGACGCGGCCATCGATTGCGGCGCCGGGACCGGCGACCAGGCGGAGCTCGACGCGCTGCCGCTCGATCCCAACTCCGCGGTCAAGGGCTGCGAGAGCAGGGCACGCACCGGCGCGGGCCCCTACGTCGCCTTGGGGGACTCGCTCTCGGTCGGGTACAGCGCCAGCTCGCCCGCGAAGGGCTACGTCGGGCTCCTCAACTCCGACTACGAGGCGAGCCTCGGCGTCAACCAGCTCATGGACGAGGGGCAGGCGGGCGCCTCCACGACCACGCTTCGCGACAACGGGCAGCTGGCGGCCGCGCTCGCCGACATCAATGCGCCATCGGACGCGAAGGCGGTGACGATCGACATCGGCGGATTCGAGGCGTTCTTCGGGGGACCGTGCCCTGGCCACTGGCACCAGCCGAACCAATGCCCCGTGCGCGCCAACCTCGCGTACATCTTCGGCCAGCTACAGGCGGCGCTGGCCTCCGACCCCGGCAACGAGCCCCTCGTCGCGATGGCCTACTACAACCCCGCCTCCGGAAAGGGAGGCAGCACAGAGGCGAGCTACGACACGACCCTGATCGGGACCAACCATCAGATCGGCTGCTCCGACACCGGAGCGAAGGTCGGGCTGAACGACGTCATCTACCAGGAGGCCGGCAAGCTGGGGATTCCGGTGGCCGATCCGTATCCGGCGTTCAAGCAGCATGGCCAGGCGTACATGTCGCAGACGGACTCCCTGCACGTCCATCCAAACGACGCCGGCTACGCGGCGATCGCGCAGGCGTTCCAGGCCGCAAAGGAGAGGTGCGGGCCCTAACGGCCCCCCGGCGCCCCCCCCGGTCAGGGCGTGTAGGGGAGGCCCGGGCCCGAGCGCTGCCACTCCACCTGGCCCTCCCCCTCGGCGCGCGAGCGGCCCTCGACGTCGTCCCACTCGTGCAGCATCGCCTTCAGGCGGGCGACGGCCTCGGGCGGGTGCTCGGCGACGGCCGCGGCCAGGGCCAGCGCGTGCTCCTCGGTGGCGGCCGCGGGGGCGACCTTGTGCACGAGGCCCCACCGGAGGGCCTGCTCGGCATTCACCTCCTTGCCGGTCAGGAGCAGGTACTTCGCGACCGAGAGCCCGCACAGCGTGACCAGCCGGGCGGGGCCGACCGGGACGCCGAGCGACGCGCCGGGGAAGCGCAGACGCAGGTTGGAGCCCCCCACCCGCAGGTCGCAGGCGACGGCGATCTCGGCCCCGCCTCCCACGCAGGAGCCGTGGCAGGCGGCGACGGTCGGGCGGGGGAAGCCCGTCAGCTCGTCGTATAGGCGAGCGAAGAGCTCCATCCGCCGTACGCGCCCAGCCTCGTCGAGCTGCTCGCGGACGTCCGCGCCGGCCGACAGGCCCAAGTGATCCGTCGAGGACAGCACCAGCACCCGCACGCTGTCGTCACCGCGGGCGGCTTCCAGGTGGCCGAGCACCTCCTCGAGCATCGCCGTGTTCATCGCGTTGCGGACGTCCGGTCGGTCGAGTCGCAGGAGCGCGATGCCCTGCTCGTCGACGTCATACGTGGTGACGCTCAATCGATCACCTCGCCCAGCGGATCGGCCTCCTCGGCCGAGATCTCGCGGATGAGGCGCTCGGTCTCGTCGGCGGCGCGGCCGATCAGCTCGCGCACCTCGGCATCGGGCTCGGCGAAGCGGGAGAGCACGTAGCCGGAGACGATCTCAGGGTCCGTCGAATCGGGCCTGCCCACGCCGGCGCGAACGCGCCAGAAGTCGCGGCTGCCGAGCCCCTGGGCCAGGCTCTTCAGCCCGTTGTGGCCGGCGACTCCGCCGCCGAGCTTGGAGCGCACCTCGCCGAAGGGGAGGTCGATCTCGTCGTGGAGCGCGACCACCATCTCCAGCGGCACCTTGAGCGCGCCGCGCGCCGGGCCCGCGGACGTCCCCGACTCGTTCATGAACGTCTGCGGAAGCAGCACCGCCACCCGTGGGCCGTTCGTCCCGGCGCGGCCCTCCGTGATCAGCCCGCGGTAGCGCTTGCGCGCCCGCGGCAGCTCCCACCGCCTCGACAGCTCCGAGGCGATCTCGAAGCCGACGTTGTGACGGGTCTCCGCGTAGCGCCGCTCCGGGTTCCCGAGCCCGACGACCAGCACCCGACCGCCGGGCGCCGAGGATCCGGCCTCGCCCTCGTCTCCCACGCGGCGCAGCCGGTCTAGGAGCGACAGAGGGGGCTACTCCCCCTCGCCGGACTCGCCCGACTCGCCGGCCGCTTCGCCCTCGGCGGCTCCCTCGCCCTCGGCCGGGGCCTCCTCGCCCTCGGGCACCTCGCCCTCCTCGCCGATCAGCTCGGCCTCCTCCTCGACCTCCGGCTCGGGCTCTTCCTCGACCCGCGGAGGCGAGAGGGTGGCGATCGTGACCTCGTCCGCGTCGACCCCCTCGCCGAGGGCGAACTCGACGCCCTCCGGCGCGGAGATCGCGCTCAGCTGGAGCGTGTCCCCGATCGACATCCCAGAGACGTCGGCCGGGATGCTCTCCGGGATCGCCGTGGGGAGGGCCTCGATGGTGATCTGGTGGGTCACGTGCTCAAGCACGCCTCCCTCCTTGACCCCCGGCGCCTCCTCCACCCCCAGCAGCTCGATCGGGACCTCGGCCTGGATCTCCTCGTCGAGCTTCACCTCCAGCAGGTCGAGGTGGATGAGCTGCCCGCGGACCGGGTCGCGCTGCTGCTCCTTGACCACGACGGGCGTCGGGTTCGAGCCGTCGAAGCGGACGTCGATCAGCGCGCCGCCGTGCAGGAGCACCGCGCGGGCGTCGCGCTCGGGCACCTGGAAGGGGCGCGGCTCGTTGCCTCCCCCGTAGACGATCCCCGGGACCAGCCCGGAGCGCCGCAGGCGGCGGCTGGTGCGAGAGCCGAAATCGGCCCGCACCTCGACGTTCAGGGTCGCGCGATCGCTAGCCATGACCGGCCCGGAGGATAGCTACGACCGAGTGTCAGCCGTGGTCAGACCAGCTGGTCGAGCTTGCGGATCTGGAAGGCGCGGATGATGTCGGTGAAGCCCTGCATCAGCGACCAGATGCCGGCGAACACGAGCAGCACGTATTGCTTGTGGATGAAGAACTGGCCGTCGGTCCAGAAGGCCAGGATGATCATCAGGATCCCGCCGGCGAGGCCCAGCCACCAGAGCTCGTTGTGCTCGCGGGAGACCAGCGCCTGGATCACCCAGAAGACGCCGACGATCAGGAACAGGAACCCGAGGATGTCCGCGAGCGCCGCGAAGGTGTTCTCGGGGCTGATCAAGGCGATCACTCCAGCGGCGACGAAGAGGACCCCGAATAGTGCGTAGAGCCACTTCAGCCGCTCGGCCAGCATCGCGACGGTGAACTGTTGCGCTCCGGTGGCGAGGAACATCAAACCGACGATCACGCCGACGGTGGTGATCGACGCCTCGTCGAACTGGAGGATCACGAGCCCGACGATCACCCAGGTGATCCCGAACACGAGCCACAGCCACCACAGCCTCGAGATCCCCTTGAGCACCGCGCGCGCCTGTTGGTCAGGCGGTATGCCTGCTTCCATCTCCTCTCCCTTCAGAGCCGGTGGACGGATTCTCGTTGCAGGCCCGGACGGCGCCCATACGCGGCGCGAGCGACCTACGCACGATGGGCACCAGCTCAGGTAGGCTGGGATCGTCAGGCGCGGCGGGGTTTGCCGCGCGATTGGCTCGGAGGAGAATCGAATGGCGAACGTCGTCGCGTTCCTCGTTCCGCACGGCACCCGCGCGATCCGTGCCCGCCGGCATCTCGCGATCGCGCTCGTCCTGGCCCTCGCGGCGCTACTTCTGGGCGCTGTGCTCGCAGAGGGGAGCTTCTCGACGCCGCGAAATCTCTCCGCCCCCGGCCAGAGCGCCGTGGGCCCCCAGGTCGCCGTCGACTCCAGCGGCAGAGCGACCGTCGTTTGGCAGCGCTCCGATGGCGTCAACTCACGGATCCAGACGCGCCGGATTGCTGCCGACGGCACTCTCGAGCCGATCCAGACGCTCTCCGCGGCTGGCGAGAGTGCCTCCGACCCACAGGTCGCGGTCGATTCCAGCGGCGGGGTGACGGTTGTCTGGGAGCGCCTCGACGGCGCCGGCAACCTGCGGATCCAGGCTCGTCAGGTCGCGGCCAACGGCACCCTCGAACCGGTCCAGACTCTCTCCGCCGCCGGCGAGGACGGCTTGCACCCGCAGGTCGCCGTCAACCCTGGCGGCAAGGCGACGGTCGCCTGGGAGTGGCTGGTGTCTCCCGACCAAGTCCAGGCCCGCCAGATTGCCGCCGACGGGACCCTTGAGCCGATCAAGACCGTCGCCGCGGCCGGCGACGGTCCCCAGGTCGCGGCCGACTCCAGCGGCCGGGCGACGATCGCGTGGACCAACGGCAAGGTCCAGGCCCGCCGAGTCGCCTCAGACGGAACCCTCGAGCCGGTCCAGACCCTTTCCACCAGCGGCGGCGGCCCCCAGGCTGCGGTCGACTCGAGCGACAGAGTGACGGTCGTCTGGACGCACTCCGACGGTGGCAACAACCGGGCTCAAGCACGCCGGATCGGTGCAGACGGAACCACTCTCGGACCGGTCCAGACCCTGTCGGGCGCCGGCCAGGACATCGTGGATCCCGAGGTTGCAATCGACTCGAGCAACAGGGCAACGGTCGTCTGGACCCAGACCCCACGCTTCGCCGCCACGGGCCAGGTCCAGGCGCGCCGGATTGCTGCCGACGGGGACACCCTGGGTCCGCTCCACACCCTCTCGGGCGACGAGGCCATCGAGAACCAGGTCGCGGTCAACGCCGATGGCAGGGCGACGGTCGTCTGGGTGCGCTTCTTCCGCCCCTACTTCCGGGTGCAGTCTCGCCGGATCGCTGCCGACGGGACCACGCTCGGATCGGTCCAGACGCTCTCGGATGCCGGCGAGGACGCCCTTGACCCCGAGGTCGTCGCCAGGTCCGACGAGGCGACGGTCGTCTGGGATCGCTCCGACGGCGCCAACACCCGGATCCAGGCCTCCCAGGGCTCGTAGGCGCGACGATACCGCCCGCTCGTCGCGCGCTCACCCAGTGCGGCCCCGGACGGCGCCCACGCACGCCACCCACGGCTACCCTGGTGCAATGGCCGACGACAAGATCCCCAAGGGCCGGATCCGCCGCTCGGTGAAGCTCGGATCGGCGGTCGGCACGCAGGCGACCCGCTACGCGGGCACCAAGGCGGCCAACGTCGCCCGCTCGGGGGAGTCCGCCGACACGAAGCTCGAGGCGCGACACCTCGAGACCGCGGTGAAGATGGCGTCGGTCCTCGGCGAGATGAAGGGCGCGGCGATGAAGATGGGTCAGCTCGCGTCGTTCATCGACACCGAGTTCCTGCCCCCGGAGTACGCCGAGCTCTACCAGGAGCAGCTCGCGAACCTGCGCAGCTCCGCGCCGGCGATGCCCTGGGAGAAGGTCAGCAAGGTGCTCGAGGAGGAGTACCGCGGCGAGCCGATCGACGAGCTGTTCGCCGAGATCGAGCCGGAGGCGTTCGCGGCCGCCTCGATCGGCCAGGTGCATCGCGCCACCCTCTGCGACGGGCGCGCGGTCGCGGTCAAGATCCAGTACCCCGGCGTCGCCGAGGCGCTCGAGGCCGACCTGCGGAACGCGGGAATGATCATGCGGCTCGCCCGCGCGTTCGCCCCGGGGCTCGACGCGAAGGCGGTCGCCGAGGAGCTGCGACTCCGCGTCATGGAGGAGCTCGACTACGAGTACGAGGCGCAGAGCCAGCGCACCTTCTCCCGCAACTACCGCGGCCACCCGTTCATCTACGTGCCGGACGTGTTGACGCGCCTCTCCCGCCGCCGCGTGCTGGTCACCGAATACGTGGAGGGCGCCGACTTCGAGGAGGTCAAGCGCAGCTCTCAGGCGGAGCGCGACCGCTTCGGCGAGATCGTCTTCCGGTTCAGCTTCGGGTCGATCTACCACCTGCAGCACTTCAACGCCGACCCGCACCCGGGCAACTACCTGCTGATGCCGGACGGCCGGGTCGCCTTCCTCGACTTCGGGATGACCAAGCGCCTCGACACGGAGCAGATCGAGCTCGAGCAGCGGGCGGTCGACGCCGTCTCCCGACGGGATCCGGAGGCGCTGCGAGCCTCGCTCCACGACCTCGGCTTCGTCAAGAACCCCTCGAAGTTCGACGCCGAGCGGCTGATGGAGCACGTGATGGCGGTCGGGGGGTGGTACATGGAGGACCGGGAGGTCGAGCTCACGCCCGAGCGGGTGATGAAGGTGATCGAGTCGACCTCAGACCCGCGCTCCGAGTACTACGACCTGATGCGCCGCGAGAGCATCCCCGCCGACGAGCTGATGGGGCGGCGGATGGAGACGGGCGTGCTCGCGGTCCTCGCCCAGCTTCGAGCCCGGCGAAACTGGCATCGCATCAGCCGCGAGTGGATCTACGGCGACCCGCCGGCGACCGAGCTCGGCGAGCTCGAGTGGGCCTATTTCGAGGAGCGCGGCGTGGCCCGGGTGCCGGGGCTCGCCGAGCGGGCCTCCTCATAGCGCAGCGCTGAACGTGTCGCACCTGCCCGGGTCACCCGTGGTGTACCCCGTGGTGAACCACTGCTGGCGCTCCGCCGAGGACCCGTGGGTCCAGGTCTCCGGGTCGACCGCGCCCTGGGCCGCCTTCTGGATTCGGTCGTCGCCCACCGCGGCCGCCGCATCCAGCGCCTCGGCGACGTCGGCCTGCGACACCCGGTTGAGGAATCCGGTGTCAACGGCGTGCGCGGCCCACACCCCCGCGTAGCAATCCGCCTGGAGCTCGACCCGGACGCTGGCGCTCTGCGGACCCTGCTGATCGCCCCCCGCTCGCGCGAGCGTCCCGAGCTGGTCCTGGACGTGGTGCCCGTACTCGTGAGCCAGGACGTAGGCCTCGGCGAAGGGCCCGCCGCTGGCCCCGAAGCGGGTCTTCAGCTCCTGGAAGAATCCGAGGTCGATGTACACCCGCCGGTCGGCCGGGCAGTAGAAGGGGCCGACCTCCGACGACGCCGCTCCGCAGCCGGTCTGCGTTGACCCGCTGTAGAAGACGGTCGGCACGACCTGGTAGCCGCGAAGGGTCTTCTTCCAGTAGGCCTGAACGCTGTTCACGTCGGCGAGGACGCGGCAATCCTGCGTGCGCTGAGCGTCGGCCCCGGTCCGGCACTCGGAGAGGTCTGAATTGTCCGCTCCGGGCTGCGAGGTGGAGACGCCGTCCAGCCCGTTCAGCTGGTTGAGCGCGTCGAGCGTCGAGCCGCCGCCGCTCAGGGTCAGGATCAGCACGAGGATCACGCCGACGACGCCGAGCCCTCCGCCCCCCAACGCCATCGCGCCGCGACCGCGGGCGCCCCGTCGGTCCTCCACCTGCGATGGGTCCAGCCTCGCGCGGCGTCGAAACTTCACGGAGCGACCCTAGCGTCAGGCCGGGTGAGGGGCGCGGACTAGGCCTGGGCCTTCTCGGGCTCAGGCACCCGGCGGCCCAGAAGCCGTCCGCCCACGAAGAACAGCGAGATCAAGAAGCCGAGGAGGGCGGCGATCGTCACGAAGCGGAAGCCGGCCTGGATGCCGGTCGCGAACGACTCGCGGACGATGGTCATCACGGTGTTCTGGGCCGAGGCGCTCAGCTGGTGGAGCGCCGCCGTCCCCGAGTCCGTGCCGGCGAGCACGCCGTGCATGACCGAGACCTGCTGGTCGCTGAGATGAATGGCGCGGTCCGAGGCCTTGTCTGCCAGCTCGTTCTCCGAGGAGAGGGTGAAGATCGTGGTGGTGATGCCGAGGCCGATCGCTCCACCGGCGATCTGGAACATGTAGATGAGCCCGCCCGCGAGGCTCGCGCGCGAGGGATCGAGCGCGGTGACCCCGGCGGTGGTCACGGCCGAGTAGAAGAAGCCCGCGCCGACCCCGGTCACCGCCAGTCCGGCGATCAGCGAGCCGTAGCTCGAGTCGGCGTCGATCATCGAGAGCAAGAAGGGGCCCAGCGTCAGGCCGAGCGCTCCGATCGTGATCGTGGGCTTGGCGCCGAGGCGCTGGTATGCCGGGCCCGCGAAGAACGAGACGATCGCGAACATCCCGAGCATCGGGATCATGCCCACCCCCGCCTTGAGCGCCGAATAACCGAGGATCTTCTCCATGAACTGGGGGGCGTAGAGGACCGTCGCGAAGAACACCGCGGACATCAGCAGCACGGTCAGGCACGCGGCGCGAAACTCCGCGTTCCGGATCACCTCGGCCGGGATCAGGGCGCTGTTCCTCATGCGCGGCTCGATGAAGCCGAAGCCCACCACGAGGGCGGCCGCGACCACGAGCATCGCGATCACGCGGGGGTCGCCGAACCCCCAATCGGCGGCCTGGTCGAAGGCGAGGAGGATCAAGAGCAGCCCGGTGGACAGGGTCACGATCCCGGGATAGTCGATGCGCTGGTCCTCCACCTCCGGGCGCGGCTGGTGCACCTTGGCCCAGGTGACCAGCACGGCGAACGCCGCGATCGGGACGTTCAAGAAGAAGATCCAGCGCCAGCTCAGCTCGTCGGTCAGCACGCCGCCCAGCAGCGGCCCCATCGCGTTGCCGATCCCGGCGGCGCCCAGGATGAGCCCGCCCGCCAGGCCCGCCTTGCTGTCGGGAAGCGCCGCGTAGGTCATGCCGAGGATCGCGGGCCACATGAGCGCTCCGCCGATGCCCATCCCGACGCGGGTCGCGATCAGCCAGGGGGCGGTCTGCGCGGCCCCGCCCAGGAGCGAGAACCCGGCGAACAGCGCGGACCCCAGGAAGAAGGCTCGCCGGCGCCCGAACAGGTCGGCGAGCCGTCCGCCGGTGACGATCGCCATGCCGAACACGAGGCAGTAGGCGTTGATGACCCACTGGGCGGTGCCGACATCGACGTTGAAGTCCTGCTCGATCGCGGGGAGGGCGACGTTCAAGGCGGTGAAGTCGTTGGCGATCACGATCACGCCCAGGCCCATGGCCAGCAGGGCCATCACGGTGCCCGGCGCGACGCTGTCTGCGCCCGCCCGCGGGCTGGCCTCGGCGGGCGAGGAGTCGGCTGCCCCGGCGGCCGTTGCCGCGATCGCCGCATGGCCGTGGTGAGATCCGCCGAACGGCATCGCAGGCACTGTAGCCCCGGGCCCGGCCGGTGGAGGATCGAGGGGGCTAGCCGGTCTGCCCGAGCTGGACGAATAGCCGGGGGTCGTTCGTGCAGATCCCGTCGACGCCGAGTCGCGCCAGGGCGCGCATCCGGTCGAGGTCGTCGACCGTCCACGCGATCAGCTCCACCCCGACCTCGTGGCACGCCCGTGCCAGGCGGGCGGTGATCACCGGCTCGTATGCCCAGATCGAGCGCACCCCCAGCTCCGGCGCATCCCTTCGCACGATTCCCGGCAGGCGCATCCGCAGCATGGCGAGCGCCGCGAACACCACCGGCCTGGCCCACGGCATCGAGTTCCAGTCGCGGGTGACCTTGGGAAGCGTCCAGCCGCGCGACAGCCCGGGCTCGATCTCCGCCAGCGCCCGCAGGCTCGAGACCTCCATGGTCGATACCGACCCTCGCGCCAGGAGCCCGTGGGCCTCGAGGGCCTGAACTAACTCGTCCTCGCGTCCGGCGATCTTCAGGTCGCAGTGGACCTGGACGCCGTCGAGCGGCGGCTTGGTGAACGCGTCCAGCACCGCGTCGAGGGTCATCGGTTTGCGACGGGCGGCGTCCCCCCAGTCGTGAGCGACCAGTAGCGGCGGCGCCCCCGGCGAGGTCGGCCCGGCGGGGGCCTGCCGCCAATCCCCCCGATCGGCGAACTCCGCGCGGGGCCGCAGCACGTCGAGCTCGATCATCTCGGCTCCCGCGGCGACCGCCGCCGCGAAGCTCTCCAGGGTGTTCCCCGGGCGGATCGCGTCGGCGCCCTTGTGGCCAATCCGCTTCAAGGCGCGACACCATATGCGGCCCCACCCCGGCCTTCCGGCGCTCGCGGTCGAACACCGCGCTCCTCGGCCGACCTTCGGATAGGGTGCCCGCGCCGATCGAAGGCTCGCCACCCCCCGACCCCGAGAAGTCAGATGCACTCAAACAGCAGACGCTTGCCGGCGCTCGTCGCCGCGACCGCGGTGGCCGCCACCCTCCTCGCGGGCTGCGGGAGCAGCGGCGACAGCTCGTCGTCCACGCCGCTGTCCCTGAAGATCACGGAGGCCGCAGGCAAAGCGAGCTTCGAGGTGCCGAAGTCGGCAACCGGCGGGCTGGTGACCGTGAGCCTGGCCAACGAGGGCAAGGCTCCCCACGGGGTGCAGTTCATCCGGTACACGGGAGACCACACGGCCGATGACGTCCTGAAGCAGTTCGGCAGCAACAGCAACAAGACCCCATCCTGGATCAAGCTCAGCGGCGGGATCGGCAGCGTTCCGCCCGGCCAGGCGGATTCGGCGGACCTCAACCTCCCGGCCGGCAACTACGTGCTCGCCGACGCGGCGGCCTTCGGCGGGCCGAGCAGCGCCGGACCGCCCGCCACGGCGGATCTCAAGGTCAGCGGCGGCTCCTCCGGGACGCTGCCCTCAACGCCCGCCACGGTCACCGCGGCCACCGCCGGCAAGGACAAGTTCAAGTGGGAGATCTCGGGGCTCGAGGCCGGGAGCAACAGCATCACCTTCAACTCCAAGGGAGACGATGCGCTCCACCTGATCCTCGCCGTGCCGGTGAAGGGCAAGGCCCCGCCGGTCGCTCAGATCAAGGAGGACCTGGCGTCAAGCGGCCCGCCGCCCCCCTACGCGGACCTCAACAACCTTCAGTCGACGGCGGCGCTCGACGGCGGCCTCTCCCAGACGACGACCCTCGATCTGAAGAGGCCCGGGCAGTACATCTTCTTCTGCCCGCTGACCGACCGCGACGGCGGCAAGCCACACGACCAGGAAGGGCTGCTAGCGGTCCAAAGCGTCCAGTAGGCCGACGGCCGGCCGGCCCAGCAGCTTGCGGGTCGCCTCACAGGTCACGTATCGGTCCCTGCCGGCGCCGCCTCGGCAGATGTCGGAGCCCGGCCCACCGATCAGGATCCCCGAGCCGTCCGACGAGGGCGAGTTGGGGTGGTTGCCGAGGAGGATCCGGTCGTTTCCACGCCCGCCGCAGATCACGTCAGCGCCGCCGTTGCCGATGATCTTGTTCTTGCCGCCGAGGCCGACGATCACGTCCCGGTGGGAGGTGCCGACCACCTTGCCGTGGCCCGTCTTGGTCGCCCGCTTCCCGAAGCACTTGGGCTTGGCGGCGGACGTCGCCGGGGCAGAGAGAATCGCGGCCACCGCAATCGCTGCTGCCCCCGAGATCGCCAACCGCCGTGCTCCCAGCCTCAACGAGGGCGAGGCTAACAACAGCCCCGGCGCGCAAAACGGGCGAGGTGTTGCCGGCTCCTACGGAGAGCGCTCGAAGGCGCCGATGTCCGGGCGCACGGTGCGGGGACGATCGCGCTGGTCGACGGCCGGCTCTCGCTCCCGGTTCGCCTTGCCGATCGCGGGGCTGCCCTGAAGGAGAGCCAGGGTCTCGGTCGGCCCGCCGTTGTCGCGGAGGGCGCCGAGCTTGGGGTTGGGGGCGATCAGGGCGGAGCCCGCGAACCCCCGGCAGCCGGCCATCGTGCTCATCAGGTTGCCGCCGAACGACTCGAAGGTGCCGTGACAGTCGTTGGCCTTCGCGCCCGCCTGGTTTTCCGCGACGATCGAGTTGACGACGCCGAAGCTGCCCCCCTTGGCCGACAGGCCGCCCCCCAGCGCGTGGCCGTGGGCGGCATTGGCGAGGTTGCGTGCGACGGTGACCGAATTCAGCGTCACGTCGCCGCCGGCGACGGATGACTGGACGCCGCCCCCGGTCGCGCCGGCGCGATTGCCGGTGATCGTCGAGTTGACGAGGAAGAGGTTGGAGCCCGACTGGTAGATGCCGGCGCCGGACGCATGCGCGACGTTGCCGTTGACGGTGCTCTTGGTGATCCGGCTGCGGGCCCCCGCGAGATGGACGCCGCCGCCGGAGCCGTCGGCGACGTTGCGGGAAACGGTGCTGTTCCCGAGTCGCAGGGTGTCGCCCTTGACCGCCAGGCCCCCGCCGGCGTCGGCGGCCCTGTTTGCGACCAGCGCGCTGCGCACGATCAGAACCGGGGTGTCGAGGGCGTCGATTCCGCCGCCGACGTCGGCCCGGTTTGCGCGGATGCGCGAGTGGTTGAGCGACAACGGCGCCGTGGTGAAGATTCCCCCTCCAGAATCGGCCCGGTTCCCGCGAACGACGGTCCGCACGAGCCTCAGTCGAGCACGCGCGAGCACTCCCCCTCCCGCCCCAGGCGTCGCGCCCTTGGCGGCCCGCGAGGAGCCGGCGCCGACGC
The DNA here is from genome assembly GCA_036558385.1 of Solirubrobacterales bacterium. Classification (GTDB taxonomy): domain Bacteria; phylum Actinomycetota; class Thermoleophilia; order Solirubrobacterales; family 70-9; genus AC-56. The sequence goes on from DATBFS010000166.1 coordinate 16,839, forward strand.
TTCCGCCGGTGACGTTCAGGCGGGCCAGCTTCGTGGATGCCCCGCGCTGGAGGTCGAGGACCCGGTCCACGCCGCGCGCGTCGATGGTCGCCCTGCCGCGCACCCCGTGGCGAATGATGATCGGGCCGGTGACGTCGAGATCGCCGCTCGTCGCATCCGTATGGCGCGAGCGGTGGCGCGAGAGCTCGTAGGCGGGGGCTCGATCGGGGAGCACGACCATGTCGCGCCCGGGATGCCTGTTGGCGGCCCGGACCGCCTCCCGGACCGAGCAGTCCTCGTGCTTGCACTTGCCGGGGCGCGGGTCGTCGTGTCGGGTGACGCGATAGTGCTCGGCCTGTGCAGTCGCCGCCCCGAATGCGCACAGCAGGCCCGCGGTCAGCGCCAACGGCGCCAACCAGAACGCGATCCCCTGTCTCAGTCGTCCCTGCACTGCCTGAAGTCGCTCACATCCGGCGAGGCTCTCCCTACCTAACGGAATCGGGATCAGGCTTCTGACGAATCCCTTTGAACCCGCAAATTGGGCGTATTTCGCCCGCGGCTGGGCACGCACGCCTTGCGCGGCGAACGGCGGCGAAGGTACGTTCGCGGGGCGTTCGGCCTCCTCAGGCTCCTCCGAGGCGATCACACCGCCGCTTCGGAATGCCGCATCGGCCAAGCGTTGAGGGACAACCGGGGACGGGTGCGACAAGGGAGTGGAGCACCCGCTCCTCACTCGTCGCGATCAGCTAGGCGCTCCTGCGTAGCTCCTGAGGTCGCCGCTCGGCGGTCCGTGGGTGCTTCACCGCGCCGTCGCGCTCCGCCAACGCGCCACGCAGCTGCTGGACGACTTCCTCTTGCGCCAGGGCCTGCTGCGCGTACACGGCCTCGAGCGCCTCGAATTCCCTGGCGCGGTCGACCGCATTGGCTTGGTGCTCCTGGAGGTCCTTGATGCGCCCACCCCGATCCCACAGCTCGCCGACCAGCTTCATGCCCGCCACGCAGAGCGCAATGGAAGCGGCCGCGCCGAGCACGATCTCGACGGCGTTGAAATGCGGCGCTCCCGCGCGCACGATCTCGATGACGCCGAAGACCGCGGCGACGCAGAAGAGCCCCCAGGCCACACACAGCAGGCCGACCCAGAGCGTTTCGGCGGCCCGTCGCACGGACGCGACAGTAGCCGACGTCCCGGAGGGCAACGGGAGGGTCCGCTCAGCGCGCAACCGCACCTTGGGCACACAATGTCCCCATGAACGGCGAGCCTCACCCGCCGCGAGCCATCTGGCCCGAGCTCCGCGACTGGACGCCCAGCGGCATGCACGACGCCGTGTTCCGCGCGGCCGATGCGAGCGGCGAGCACGTCTACGTTCGAGCCGATGACGGATCGGCGCCCGTGCTTCGGCGCCTCGCGGATGAGCCGGACCTGCCCGCTCCCCGCCTGCTCGATGAGCGCGACGGCTGGTTGCTGCTCTCCGAGCTTCCCGGGGCCCCACTCCACGATCGACGCTGGCTCGCGCGCCCGGAGGACGCGATCGAGATCATCTCCGCCGCCTTGCGCGCCCTTGGCCGCAACGGGATCAGCCATGGCGACATGTGCCTGCCGAACATCCTCGGGGACCTCGTGAGCGGCGAGCTCTCGGGGATGGTGGATTGGCGATATGCGAACCGGTTCGACCCCGAGATCGACGTCGCCTCCGCGATCTGGAGCTGTGGCTACAACGGCTATGCGAGCGAGGTCCCGCGGGAGGTCCTGCGCTCACTCGGCTGGCCGCGGGCCGATGCGGGTGAGGTGGAACGGCTGAGCGGGATCTGGCTCGACCTGGCGGGGCCACCCACCGACCGCCCGCGATCGACGCCTTGATCCCGCCTACCGGGAGTAACGCGTCGCTGCTCGATCGGGCGACATACTGCGCTGGCGATGTCGCACGAGGATGTCGAAATCGTCAAGAGGGCGCACCCCGACGGCGTCGATCTGGTGCAGCTCTTCGCCGCGACGACCCCGGCCTCGGCCCCGGGGATCGACCTGACGGTCTACGCGGCCGACTGCCTGGTTGAGTTCGACTCGAGGGGGCCCGCGGCCGTGGGGCCCCCATCCTCCTCCGGCGTCCTGGGGCTCGCGGAAGGGTGGCTCGACTGGCTCGAGCCCTGGGAGAGCTACCACATCGAGGTCGAGGAGTTCATCGACGCGGGCGACGACGTCATCTCCCTCGCCCGGGTGCGCGCCCAGAGCGCGCGCGGAGGGGTTCCGGTCGAGCACTCGCCTGCGGCTTTGTGGTCCGTGCGGCACGGCAAGATCGTCCGGGTGCGGTTCTACCTGGAGCGCGCCGAGGCCCTGGAGGCCGCCGGGATCACGGGGCACCGCTAGAGCCACGCCTCCCTGGACACTGCCCCTCGGCGAGAGATAGGGTCGCCGGGCGTCGTCCAACCAGGGGAGGAACCATGCGCCGCATCCGTCAACGGCTGACGTTCGCCAACGTCGTTTCCGTGATCGCCCTCTTCGTCGCGCTCGGAGGGACCGCCGCAGCGGCGATCGTGGTGTCCTCGAACAGCCAAGTGGCCCCGAACACGATCTCCGGTCACAGGCCCCCGAGCGGCAAGCACGCGAACGTCATCAGCGGCTCGGTCAATGGCCAGGATGTCGCCGACCACAGCCTCGGGGCTGCCGACCTGGCACCCTCCGCCATGACCAGAGGGCGAGCGTCAGGCGGGTCGTGCGATCCAAACGACACCCACTTCAGGGACTGCGGATTCGTGACCCTGAACCTGACGAAGTCGTCGCGGGTGCTGATCGTCGTGACGTCGTGGTGGTACGGGGACGGACCCGGTAACTTCACCGATGGCGTCTGCCGCATCGGCGTCGACGGAACACCCTTCGGGCCCAACGTCTTTCCGGGCGAGTCGCTCCACACCACCGGCGCCGGAGGGCAGGACGAATCGCTCGCGCTCACGAACGTGACCGGTCCCCTTCCCGCCGGGAGTCACACATTCGGCCTGGCGTGCGAGGAGGAAGACGGGAACATCCACTTCCGCAACACGACCGTGTCAGCCGTCGCGCTCGGCTCGGACTAGGCAAGAGAGGGCGTAGCGCTACCGGGGGGGCGAGCGGCGGCTACAGTCCCTGCGGGCAGGCCGCCTGGCCGCCGGGTCAAGCCGTCGTAGCGGAGGCCGCGAGGGCGAATGGACTTCACTCTCTTCAAAGCACTGAACGGGTTCGCGGTCCATCGCGACGGGCTCGAGGACGTGCTGCGCTTCTTCGCGATGGACGCCCAGTTTTTCTTTGCGGCGCTACTCGGCGTCCTCTTCTTCTCGACCGGCAAGTGGCGTTCGCTGAATGGCCGCCACGGCGTGGTCGCGGCGGGATTCAGCGCCCTTCTTGGCCTCGGCATCGGCCACGTGATCGCGGACGTCTGGAGTCGAGCGCGGCCCTACGAGGCGCACCCCGGTGCCACCCACCTGTTCATCGCGCCTTCGCACGATCCGTCGTTCCCCTCCGATCACGCAACGGCCGCGTTCGCCATCGCCGTCTCGATCTGGCTGCGCAACCGAAAGGCGGGCTGGCTCGCGCTGGCGATGGCGACGGTCCTCGCCCTGTCGCGAGTGATGGTGGGCGTTCACTACCCAAGCGACGTGATCGCGGGCGCCCTGCTCGGGACCGGCGCCGCGCTGATTCTCTGGCTTCCTCCGATTCGACGCCCGCTACATGCCCTCGCAGAATGGGCCGGATCGGCGTATGAGCGCATCCTGGACAGGCTGCTCCGGCGCTCGCCCGCAACCTCCTAGCCGGTCCCCGGAGAAGGCTAGAAGAGCTGGTTCTCGCCGGCGAAGATCTCGCTGACGGAGTCGTCGGCGAAGATGCGGCGGATCGAGTCGGCGAGGGTCTGGGCGGTGGACAGCACCGTGATGTTGTCCGGCGCGCCGGGGCGAAGCGGGACGGTGTCGGTGACCACGATCCGCTCGATACCCGACTGGTCGTGGGCGAGGCGCTCGAAGGCCGGCCCGGAGAAGATCCCGTGCGTGGCAACGGCGATGATGCGCGCCGCGCCCTCGTCGAGGACCGTGCGCGCGGCGGCGCAGAGCGTGCCGGCGGTGTCGATCATGTCGTCGACGAGGACGGCGGTCTTTCCCTTCACGTCCCCCACCACGTAGCCGATCTCCGCGACCTGCTGGGCCGGGCGCTCCTTCTCCATCACCGCCCAGTGGCAGCCGATCTTGCGGGCGAAGTTGCGGGCCACCTTCACCCGGCCGGCGTCGGGCGAGACGATCACGAGCTCCTCGGTGAAGGCCTGGTCCATGAACCACTGGGTGAGCATCGGCATCGCGGTCATGTGGTCCACGGGGACCTCGAAGAAGCCCTGCACCTGGCCGGAGTGGAGATCCATCGCCAGGACCCGGTCGACGCCGACAGCCTCCAGCGCCTTGGCGACCACGCGGGCGGAGATGGGCTCCCGGGGCTGTGACTTCTTGTCCTGGCGGGCGTAGCCGAACCAGGGCATGACGGCGATGATCCGGTGGGCGGAGGCGCCCTGCGCGGCGTCGATCATCACCAGGAGCTCCATCAGGGCGTCGTTCGGCGTCATGTCCTGCCCCTCGTTGGCGGCGGTCGACTGGACCAGGAAGACGTCGGCGCCGCGGATCGACTCCTCGTAGCGGCAGTAGACCTCGCCGTCGGCGAAGGTGCGGAGATCGGCCCGCCCCAGGTCGACGTCGAGCTTGCCCGCGATGCGGGCCGCCAGCTCCATCGAGCAGCGCCCGCCGAACACCGTCAGGCGCTTGGTGTAGTCCTGCGGGATCGAACTGACCGCCTGGGGGCGCTCCTCGAGCGTTGCCATCAGTCTTCCTCGTTCGCCTCGCGCGCCTTCTTCTCGGCGTAGCCCTCGACGTTGTCCTGTTTCGCCCGACTGATCCCGAGCGCTCCCGGCGGAACGTCCTCGGTCACCACCGAACCGGCCCCAGTGTATGCGGCGTCGCCGACATCTACGGGAGCGACGAGCATGGTGTCAACCCCGATCCGCGTGTCTCGTCCGATCTTCGTCCGGTGTTTGCGGAAACCGTCGAAGTTGGCGGTGATCGTGCCCGCCCCGAGGTTGGAGCCGGCGCCCACCTCCGCGTCGCCGACGTAGGAGAGGTGCGGGACCTTCGCGCCCTCCCCGATCTCGGAGTTCTTGACCTCGACGAAGGTGCCCGCCTTGGCGCCCGCTCGAAGCGTCGCGCCGGGGCGCAGATAGGCGTACGGGCCGACCTGGCAGCCGTCGGCGACGTCGCACTGGACGAGGTAGGAGTGCGGCACCAGGACCCCCGCGCCGAGGACGGAGTCGATCAGCGTCGTCTGCGGGCCGACCACGCTCGCCCGGCCGACGCTCGTTCGCCCGCGGAGGGTGGTCGCGGGCTCGATCACGGCGTCGGCCTGGATCTGGACGTCGGCATCGACCCAGGTCGCCTCCGGGTCGGTCACCGTGACGCCCGCGAGCATGTGGCGCTCCAGGATGCGGCGGCGGGCGATGCCGTTGGCGGTCGCGAGCTCGGCCCGGTTGTTGACTCCGAAGTTGACGCTGAGGTCGTCGGTGCGGTGGGCGATCACCCGGCCGCCGGACTCGCGGATCAGGGGCAGCACGTCGCCGAGGTAGTACTCGCCGGCTGGGTTGTCGTTCGTCAGGCGAGCGAGTGCCTCGGCCAGAGCCTGGGCGTCGAAGGCGAACTGGTTGGTGTTGATCTCGCGGATCGCGAGGATCTCCGGGGGGATGCCGTCCGGGTACTTGGTCTCCACGATCCGCTCGAACTCGCCGCTCGAGTCGCGGACGATGCGCCCGAGCTCCTCCGCGTCGTCGCGCTCCACGCTCATCACGGTTGCCGCGGCCGCGGCGTCTCGGTGGGCGACGACCAGCTCCTCGATCACAGCGGCCGAGACCAGCGGATGGTCGCCGTTCAGCACCACGACGGTCTCGGCGTCGCGAACGACGTCGAGGGCCGCGCGGATCGCCCCGCCGGTGCCGTCCGCCTGTGGCTGGACGACGGTCTCCGTCCCCTCCGGGAGGCCGGAGGAGAGGTCGCGCTCCGGCGACACGATCACGCACACGCGCTGAGCGCCGGCCTCGCGGGCTGCGATCGCGGGCCAGGCGACCATCGGCCGCCCGCAGACCGGGTGCAGGACCTTGGGCAGGGACGAGTGCATCCGGGTCCCCCCGCCCGCGGCCATGATCAGCACGGTCGGGCCGGCGGTCATGTCCGCGTCCGTGGCCGCTTCACCCGCGGAATCGTAGAGCGCCCCCGGCGAGGCGTGGGGCGAGCGGCCGCACCCGTGGTAGGTTCGCACCGATAATTGCGCCGCCTTCTCCGGGGGGAGATTCCATGAAGCGAGTGATTGCGGTCGGGTTGGCCCTGGTGGTGGTCGTGGCCGGCATCGCCACGGCGACGGGGCACAGGCCCCGGCACCATCCGGCAACGCTCACCATCGACAACGTCGCGGTCACGCCGAGCGGCGCCATCGTCGCCAGCGGCCAGGTCAAGTCGGACTCGCGCGACTGCGATCTGTTCCGTGGGGTGGAGCTCGTGCGTGTCCGACCGGGACCGGACGAGGTGCTGGACATCGCCATCTCGAGCCTGGGCGGTCGGGAGTGGGGCGTGCGGAGCCCGCGCGGCACCGCCGACGGCTCGCGAATCGCGGTGG
>DATBFS010000167.1:0-6720 GCA_036558385.1 Solirubrobacterales bacterium
GAAGCAGGACCAAGAAGAAGCGGCGGCGGAGGAGCAGGCTCCCGAGGAGGAGCCGGCAGCGGAGGAGGCCGGCGCCGAGGAGCAGGCCGAGCCCGCCGAGCAGGAGGCGCCTGCCGCCACGTCGGAGCCCGAAGCCGCCGACACCGGACGCCAAGCGGAGGATGTCGGCGGAGATGTTGAGGAGGCCCTGAGCCCAAAACAGCTCCGAAAGCGCGAGCGCTCGCGTGCCGCGGGCCCCGCCCGGCCACAACGGTCAGCCGAGGAGCGCGCCACCGACCGCGCGCAGCGCCGCAGCGCCGCGGCCGGGAGTCGTCGCCGCCATCGGGCCAGCCGTCGCCGAAGGCGCGGCGAGCCCGGTACGGGCACTCCGCCCGCGCCGCGGGAGCCGGGACCCAAGAAGGTCCGTCAGGGCACCGTGGTCTCGACGGGCGGGGACAAGACGATCACGGTCGAGATCGCCGTGGTGAGGCGACATCCGACCTACGAGAAGGTGGTCCGACGCACCAGCAAGCTGAGGGCCCACGACGAGGGGAACGAGGCGCGACAGGGCGATGTCGTACGCGTGGTCGAGTCGCGGCCGCTGTCCAGGACCAAGCGCTGGCGGTTGCTCGAAGTGTTGGAGCGGGCTCCGAGATGATCCAGCAGGAGACCAGGCTGAGGGTGGCCGACAACTCGGGCGCCCGGGAGATCCTCTGTATCCGCGTGAAGGGCGGTCACCATCGCCGCTACGCGAGCGTCGGCGACGTGATCACGGCCACCGTCAAGCAGGCGACCCCGCACGCAGGCGTGCGCAAGGGCGAGGTCGTCCAGGCCGTCGTCGTGCGGACGAAGAAGCAGCTCGGGCGCGCCGACGGCACCTACATCGCCTTCGACGAGAACGCGGCGGTGCTGATCGACCCGCAGCGCAACCCGCGGGGAACGCGCATCTTCGGCCCGGTGGCCCGCGAGCTCCGCGACCGAAACTTCATGAAGATCGTCTCGCTCGCCCCCGAGGTGTTGTGATGGCCAGAGGGATGAAGATCCGAAAGGACGACACCGTGATCGTCACGGGCGGCAAGGACCGCGGCAAGACCGGCCGCGTGCTGCGCACCGAGCCGTCGAAGCGGCGCGTGTACGTGGAGGGGCTGAACGTCATCAAGCGTCACGAGCGCCCGCGCTCGGTCAAGGACACGCAGCGGGGGGCCCAGACGGGTGGGATCATCGAGAAGGAGGGGCCGATCCACGTCTCCAACGTGATGCTTCTCGACCCGAGCGACAACAAGCCCACCCGGGTGGGAGTGCGCATCAAGGACGGCACGCGCGAGCGCTACGCGAAGCGAACCGGCAACGCGATCGACTAGGACTGGACGAGGCGATGGAAGCAACGGCCACAGAGTCTCAGCGAGCGGCCCCGCCGCCCCGGCTTCGCGATCGCTACGAGGGCGAGATCGCGGAGCAGCTCACCGGCCGGTTCGGCTACGACAACCGGATGGAGGTCCCGCGGCTCGAGAAGGTCACGCTCAACATGGGCGTCGGGGAGGCCAAGCAGACCGCCTCGGTGCTGGAGGCCGCGACCGAGCAGCTGGCGACGATCGCCGGGCAGCGGCCGAACGTCCGGCGCGCCCGCAAGTCGATCGCCTCGTTCAAGATCAGGGCCGGGATGCCCGTCGGCGTGGCCGTGACGCTTCGCGGCGCCCGGATGTGGGAGTTCGTCGACCGTCTGATCTCCGTCGCGATCCCGCGCATCCGCGACTTTCGCGGTCTCAACCCGCGCGCCTTCGACGGTCGAGGGAACTATTCCCTGGGGCTCCGGGAGCAGCTGATCTTCCCCGAGATCGACTACGACTCGATCGACGAGGTTCGCGGCCTCGACGTGACCATCACGACGAGCGCGAGGACGGACGAAGAGGCATTCGAGCTGCTGCTCGGACTCGGCTTCCCCTTCTCGCAGGAGGGCAGGCCGGGCCAGGTCGACCGGGAGACCGAGGAGGAGGAGCGGCGGCGTGAGGAGGCCCGCCAGCGCGCCGAGGCCGAGGCGGCCGCCCTCGAGCAGCTCAAGGAGGAGAACCCGGAGGCCTACGCCAAGCGCGTGCGTCCGGAGGAGGGCGAGGAAGGCGAGGAGGGCGCGGACGATGCCGAGGGCGGCGAGCCCGAGGAAACCACCGAGGAGGAGCCCGGATAAGTGGCTAAGACGTCGCAGGTAGTTCGACAGCAGCGCAAGCCCAAGTACAGGAGCCGCTCGTACAACCGCTGCCGCCGTTGCGGGCGGCCGCGGGCCTACTACCGGAAGTTCGGCCTCTGCCGGCTGTGTCTGCGCGAGCTCGCGCACAAGGGATACATCCCGGGCATGACCAAGTCGAGCTGGTAAACAGAGTCTGACCGCCATGTTGACCGACCCCATATCCGACTACCTCGCCCGCGTTCGAAACGCGATCGGCGCGCAGCACACGGACGTCGAGATCCCCGCCTCGCGGCTGAAGAAGGAGATCAGCCGGATCCTCGAGCAGCAGGGCTACATCACCGGCTTCGCGGTCGAGCCGACCGCCGTCGGTGAGGTGATCCGGATCAAGCTCAAGTACACGGATGGGCGCCGGCCGGTGATCACCGGAATGCAGCGCATCTCGCGCCCCGGGCGGCGCCGCTATGCGGCTCACGAGGAGATCCCCCGGGTGATGGGCGGCATGGGGACGGCGATCATGAGCACTTCCACCGGGGTGATGACGGGGCACGAGGCGCGCCAGAAGGGCGTCGGCGGCGAGGTCGTGGCGTACATCTGGTAGCCCGAGGGACCATGAGCCGAATCGGAAAGAAGCCAATCGCGATCCCGGACGGGGTCACCGTGGACGTCAAGCCCGAGCTCGTCTCCGTGAAGGGGCCCAAGGGCGAGCTCGACCAGGCCGTGAGCGGTGACATGAAGGTGCTCCAGTCCGACGGCACCCTCACCGTCGAGCGGCCGACGGACCGGGGCGAGCACCGTGCTTTGCACGGGCTGACGCGGAGCTTGATCGCCAACATGGTCCAGGGCGTCACGCAGGGGTTCGAGAAGCGCCTCGAGATCCAGGGCGTCGGCTACCGAGCGCGCCTGCAGGGAAAGGCCCTCGAGCTCTCGGTCGGCTACTCGCATCCCGTCTCGGTGACGGCGCCCGAGGGGATCGAGTTCGAGGTTCCGGCCCCGAACCAGGTCGTGGTCCGAGGGATCGACAAGCAGCTGGTCGGCGAGATCGCCGCCCGCATCAGGCGCACCCGTCCGCCCGAGCCCTACAAGGGCAAGGGGATCCGGTACGAGGGCGAGCACGTGCGCCGCAAGGTCGGGAAGCGGGCGTAGACGATGGCGGTATTGACCCGAGAGCAGCGGCGGCTTCGCCGGCGCCGGCGGGTGCGCGCCAAGGTGCGCGGTACCGCGGGTCGCCCCAGGCTGTCCGTCTTTCGCTCCAACCGCGGTGTGTTCGCGCAGCTGATCGACGACGACGCCGCCCGGACGGTCGTGGCCGTATCGTGGACCGAGCCGGAGCTGCGGAAGCTGAAGGCGGGCGAGCAGGCGAAGCGGGCGGGCGAGCTCCTGGCGGAGCGCGCCAAGCAGTCGGGTGTCGAGACCTGCGTCTTCGACCGCGGCGGATACCAGTACCACGGCCGGGTGAGGGCCTTGGCCGAGGGGGCGCGCGAGGGCGGGCTCACCTTCTGAGTCGTTTAACTTCATGAAGCGCATGAACCACGACATCGAGACAGTCAGCCCGCAGGGGCTGGACCTTCAAGAGCGGGTGATCGAGATCAACCGCGTGGCCAAGGTCGTCAAGGGCGGCCGGCGCTTCTCGTTCACCGCGCTCGTGGCGGTCGGCGACGAGAACTCCGTGGTCGGGATCGGCTACGGCAAGGCGCGGGAGGTGCCGCTGGCGATCCAAAAGGCGGTCGAGAACGCTCGCAAGAGCCTGATCCGCGTCCCGATGTACGGCCAGACGATCCCGCACCGGATCATCGGCCGGTTCGGAGCGGGCCACGTGGTCCTCCGGCCGGCGAGCCCCGGCACCGGGGTGATCGCGGGAGGCGGCGTGCGCGCCGTCCTCGAGCTCGCCGGGATTCGCGACGTGCTCACGAAGAGCATCGGGACCCAGAACCCGATCAACCTGGTGAAGGCGACGATGGAGGGCCTGACCAGCCTCCGGCGCCCGGAGCAGGTGGCCAAGCTGCGGGGGCTGAGCGTCAACCAGGTCCTCGGAATCGAGAAGAACGGCGGGAAGGCGAAGCTCTCAGCCGAGGGCGAGGGCGGCGATGGCGATGGCGGGGCTGGTGAGGAGAGCGCGGCGCAAGATGGAAGCCAGGCCCCTGAAGGTGAGGCGGCTGGAGCTAGCGGCGAAGCCGCGGTAGAGGCGGAGGTGCCTGCCGCCACGCCCGAGCCCGAACCCGCCGGAAACGGAGGCGAAGCCGAGGCTTCCGGCGGAGTTGCTCCAGAGCAGCCCGCGGAGTGATTCTTCATGCCTGACGTGGTGATCAAGCAGATCCGTTCCGTCAACGGGACCAGCCCCAAGCAGCGCGAGACGCTTCGCTCGCTGAAGCTCGGCCGGATCGGCCGCGCCTCGAGCCACGCCGACGGCCCCGAGCTGCGCGGGATGCTGCGGGTGGTGGACCACCTGGTCGAGGTTCGCGAGGAGGGCGGCTGATGGCTTCGCGGCTGTCCCCGGAGGAGGTCGGCCTCCACACCGTGCGCCCGAAGCCCGGGTCGCGGCGCCCGCGCAAGCGTGTCGGCCGCGGCGAGGGCTCCGGCCTCGGGAAGACGTCGGGCCGTGGGGAGAAGGGCGCCGGAGCCCGATCCGGCAACAAGCGGAAGCCGGGCTATGAGGGCGGGCAGAACCCGATCCACATGCGGACCCGCAAGCTCCGCGGCCCTCATCGGAAGATGTCGATGCCGTTCGAGCCGTTTCGGACCCACACTCAGCCGATCAACCTCGCCGACCTGGAGGCGCGCTTCGCGGCTGGGGACGAGGTGACCCCTGAGACGCTCCGCGCGGCCGGGCTGGCCAAGCGCCGCCACCCCGTCAAGGTCCTGGCGCGGGGCGAGCTGACCAAGAAGCTCACCGTTCGGGCCCACGGGTTCAGCGAGGCCGCCAAGCAGAAGATCGAGCAGGCCGGCGGTACCTGCGAGGTGCTCGAGGTCTGATGCTCCAGACGATCCTCAACGCGTTCGCAGTCCGCGAGATCCGTTGGAAGCTCGCCTTCACCGCGGCGATGCTCGCGCTCTACCGCCTCGGCGCCTACATCCCGGCCCCGGGCGTGGACATCGACACGGTCAAGAACATCGAGCAGAACTTCTCCGGGAACAACATCCTCGGGTTCCTGAACCTGTTCAGCGGGGGCAGCCTGTCCCGCCTGTCGCTGTTCGCGCTGGGGATCATGCCCTACATCACCGCGTCGATCATCCTCCAGCTTCTCACCGTGGTGGTGCCCTCGCTGGAGCGCCTGCAGAAGGAAGGCGAGGTCGGCCAGCAGAAGATCACCCAGTACACCCGCTACCTGACGGTTGCGCTCGCGTTCGCCCAGTCGCTCGGGTACGTGTTCCTCTTCCAGTCCTTTCAGGACCAGGCGGGAACGAGCGTCGTCGGCAACCTGACCGCCGCGAAGCTGTTCTTGATCGTGATGGCCTTGACGGCCGGGACCACGCTGCTGATGTGGCTCGGCGAGCTGATCACTCAGCGCGGAATCGGAAACGGGATCTCGCTGATGATCTTCGCCTCGATCGCGTCCCGGATCCCGAGCGGGATCGAGAAGTGGTGGACCAACCCGGATCAGGTCTTCGTGGTGATGATGCCGTTCATCGCGCTCGCGGTGATCGTCGGCATCGTCTTCGTACAGGAGGGCCAGCGCCGCATCCCGGTCCAGTACGCGAAGCGGATCGTCGGCCGGCGGATGACCACGGGCGGCTCGACCTACCTCCCGCTCCGCGTGAACATGGCCGGCGTCATCCCGGTGATCTTCGCCGCCTCGATCATGGCCTTCCCGCCGACCATCGGGCAGCTCTTGAACACCCCCGCGGCCCTCGACTTCGCTGCCTTCTTCAGCCCGAACAGCTGGGCCTATGTGGTCGGCGAGGTCTTCTTCATCATCATCTTCACCTACTTCTACACGGCGGTGACTTTCAACCCGGTCGACCAGGCCGACAACCTGAAGAAGTACGGAGGCTTCATCCCCGGGGTGAGACCCGGACGACCTACCGCCGAATACCTGGACCGGATCCTGTCCAGGCTCACGTTCCCAGGGGCGCTGTTCCTCGGCGCGGTCGCTGCCCTGCCGACCATCCTGATCAACCAGACGTCGGCCAACTTCTTCTTCGGCGGCACCTCGATCCTGATCGTGATCGGCGTCGCCCTCGACACGGTGAAGCAACTGGAGGCGCAGCTGATGATGCGCAACTACGAGGGGTTCTTGAAGTAGGTCGTCGGCCCCCCTCCGCAGCTCCGACTGCGCGGGTGGCCCGACCGCGCGGGTGGCCCGGGCGTGCCGGCGGTCCAGGCCGACGGTGGTCCCCCAAACCGTTGCGTGCCGCCGGCCCTCTCGGGCTGGGTGCGGGCAAGGATTCGGCCCGGCTGAGGTATGGGAGGCGTCCGCGGGGCTCAAGCCTTTCGGCACGTCCGGAGCGCCCCGGGTAAGCGAATCCGTCCCATCCTCCAGGGGTGATGAACGTTGATGGTCATATCGACCACGAACGTGCGACACCTCAGCCGGAAGCGGATGTCAGCGGCTGACTGGGAC
>DATBFS010000168.1:0-18817 GCA_036558385.1 Solirubrobacterales bacterium
GGGAGATGAACTCCCCGCCGTAGGGGTAGGGCGGGCGGATCGTCGCCGTGATCGTCTTGCCGGTGAGGATCATCATGTTCCCCACCTGCTCGAACAGGCTCTTGGCGGGCAAAAACGCCCTGTCGGCGACGGTTCGGACCACTATCGCTCCCCTCCTCGAATCGCCGCCTCAAACGGCCCGGCTAACGGACATCCCGACGAAACCTTGACCCGCCACCAGTTCATCACCGCCCCCACCGGGCCCCACTTGGGGGCGACCTCCCAGGTGGCGCACCCGGGCTCGCCGATCTCCTCCTTGGTGACGGTCTCCCACTTGTGCGATGCCGGATCGGCGGTCATCCCCTCGAGCCGGGCGCGCGCACCGCGCTGGCGCTCGCCACGGCGCTCGGCCTCCTCGCGGGCGCCCCGAAGGCGCTCGAGCAGCTCATCGCGGGTCCGCTCCAGCTCCGCCATGTCGGCAATGTGCCCCTTGGGCCGCAGCAGCGGATGGGTCGGATCCCCCTGCCTGCGGGCGCCGGGGTATGAAGCGAGCAGGGACTCGAGGCGTGCGATCTGCCGGCGCAGCTCCTCGCGCCCCAGCCGCTCGTCGCCTTCCGCCAGGGACGGCTCCGCCGGGCTCCCGGCGTAGATGGCGCGGGCGAGGTCCCGCGGGTCCACACCGCTGGCGCGCGCGCTTTCGGCGGCGTCGGCCGCCAGTCGCTCGAGGTCAGGGGACGCGGACACGTCGTCCGCGACGAAGGTCCCGAGGCCCTGGCGCGAGACGATCAGCCCGTCGTCCTCCAGGCGCCCGTAGACGGCGCGGGCGGTATTGACGTTGACGCTCGCCCCGCCGGCCAGCTCGCGGACGCCGGGAAGCCGGTCCCCCGCTCGAAGCTGGCCGCTGGAGATCAGGACCCGTAGACGCCAGGCGAGCTGAGCGCCGACCGGCAGGTCGTCCGAACGGGCGAGGCCGGCGGGCGAGTCGGTCTCCTGAGGGCCGAGCTGTGCCATTGCGCTAGCACACTAGCACTGCTGCCCGGACGGGTCAACGGGAGGGTCCGGCGCCGTGCGTGGACCGCGCACGGGGCGCGCGCCTGCGTTGGTAGCCTCAGCCGGGCCGATGAAGATCGCCCGGACGCTCCTCGACGAGATCATCTCCCATGCCCGCGAGGACGCGCCCAACGAGTGCTGCGGCATGGTCGGCGGGACCGACGGCGAGGCGACCGGGGTCTATCCGGCCCGCAACGCCGAGGCGAGCCCGTTCCGATACGCGATCCATCCCCAGGACCAGATCCGCATCATGTCGGAGATCGAGGAAAGGGGAGAGGGGATAGCGGCGATCTACCACTCGCACACGAAGTCCCCCGCCGAGCCCTCCCAGACGGACATCAACCTGGCCGAGAACTGGCCCGATCCGGTGTACCTGATCTGCTCGCTCGCCGATCCCGCCGAGCCGACGGTCCGCGGGTTCGTCATCCGCGACGGGGGTGTGGAGGAGGTCGAGCTCGATGTCCCCTGAGGAGGTCCGCCCGCTCGCGTGCCCGCACTGCGCCCGCAAGTATCCGCTGAACGAGCGCTTTTGCGCCGAGTGCGGGATGCCGCTCGTCTACGTGGGGCGTGACGAGGAGCAGCCGATTACGCAGACGCACGAGCGCGCGCGTAAGATCAAGCCCCAATACACGGGCGGCGAGCAGGTACGCGTCGCCAGCGCCAACAACCTTGCGGAGGCGGAGCTGATTCAGGGCATCCTGCTGGAGGAGGGGATTCCGAGCGTGCAGCGTCGGATGCGCGGTTTCGACGTGCCCGACTTCCTGGCCGCGGGGCCGCGGGACGTGCTCGTCCCGGAGGCGGGCCTCGAGGCGGCGCGCGACCTGCTGGCGGACGTCCGAGGCGCCGAGCCGGAGGCACCGGTCGAGCAGCGCGGCGAGCGTCCGTTGCGGCTTCTCGTCGGCATCCTGGTCGCCCTGGTCGGAGCCGCGGCCCTCGTCTGGCTCCTTTTCCAGGCGAGCTCGGCGTCGGCTGCTCCCATCCCATCGGCCCCACCGCCTCCATCGCTTCCGGCGTTCAGCGGCGGCGCCGTGCCGGCGCAGCCGACGGGCCAGGCGACCAACGCGCCACAGAACCCCTTCCTCGCCCAGGACCCGAGCAGCAACATCCACAACGACACGTGGATGACGGACGCCTATCACCGTCTCGGGCCGCTGGGGCAGGGCCTCGTCCCGACCTCCTCGGCCAGCTCACCCTCCCTGTGCGGGTCGCTGACCTTCGACTCGAGGCACAGGATCGTCAGCGTCTGCCCGTCCGTCATCGCGCCGCCCCAAGCGCGGATCATCAACCCCCGCACCCTGGCCACGATCGCCACCTACACCCTGCCGACGGCGCCCGATCCGCCGGGCACCAAGGCCTACCAGAACTTCACCGGGGGCGGCTACTTCTTCCTCGACAACCAGGACCGGCTCTGGGTGCCGACCAAGACGGATCACATCTTCGTGATCGCCGAGTCTCCGGACGGGCAGTCGCTGGTGAAGCAGCGCGACTTCGATCTCACGCCGGTGCTCGATGAGTCAACCGAGCGGATCACCTCCGCGCTTCCCGACTTCTCGGGGCTGATCTGGTTCGTGTCGAAGAAGAGCGGCAAGGTCGGCACGGTCGATCGCCGAACCGGGCAGATCCACGTGCTCCGCCTCGGCGAGGAGGTGGAGAACTCCTTCGCCGTGAGCAGGTACGGCGTCTTCATCGTCTCGGACAAGCGGATGTACCGGTTCGAGGCGAACAAGAACGGGGTGCCCCACATCGTGTGGAAGGCGGGCTATCCGAACTCCGGGATCGTCAAGCCGAGCCAGGTCGACGCGGGCTCCGGCACCACCCCGACGATCATGAGCAATGGCTACGTGGCGATCACCGACAACGCGGACCCGATGGACGTGGTCGTCTACAGGACGCGTCGCCGCCTCCCCGCAGGCGTGCCGCGGAGGGTTTGCGCGGTGCCCGTGTTCAAGAAGGGCGCAAGCGCGACGGAGAACTCGCTGCTCACCGCGGGTCGCGCGCTGATCGTCGAGAACAACTACGGCTATCAGGACCCCTTCGGCCCCACCGCGGGCGCGGTGACCGAGCCCGGGTTCGCCCGGGTGGACGTCCGGCCCGACGGCACCGGCTGCCGCAAGGTGTGGACGAACCACGACGCTCGGGCCCCGACGGTCGTCCCCAAGCTGTCCACGAAGAGCGGGCTCATCTACACCTACACGCGCCCGCCCGACCCCAGCGGCTCCGAGGGCTATTACTGGACGGCGATCAACTTCCACACCGGCAAGACCGAGTGGCGGCGCTACGCCGGCTCGGGGCTCGCCTACAACAACAACTACGCAGGGATCGCGATCGGCGCCAACCGCTGGCTGTACCTGGGCACGACAGGCGGCATCATCGCCCTGCGGGACAGCTAGGCGGCGGCTAGGCCGAGAGCTCCTTCGGGAGCTCCAACCCGCTGAGCTCGTCGTCCAGGCGGCGCTCGCTCAGCCTCCGCAGGTAGGCGCGCCACTCGCGCTCGATCTCGCGGTCGCGGGCGCCGAAGGCGAGCTCCAGGGCGGCGCGGGGCCCGTCGCGCCGCAGGCGTGACGCGAGGACGTCGCAGGCGTCCGGGCCGCGTTCGCGCTCCAGCAGGTCGAAGACCGTCCCCCCGAGGATGATCGCGTCGCGGGCGGAGGGCGGAAAGGCGGGGGGCTTTCGCTCGCGTAGGCGCGTGCTGACCGCGGCGCGGAACAGGGGCACCTGGCCGGAGTAGTACTGGGCGGCGCCCTCGATCAGCCAGGTCCACCGGAGGTAGCGGACGAAGCGACGGGGGCCCCACGGCGGGGGGAGCCGGTCGTTGTTGGCGCCGACCACGACCTGCACGTACAGGCGCTCCGCGGTTCCGCGCAGGGCCGCCGTCGAGTCCTCGCCCGCCGCTCGGCGGTCCAGGTAGTAGTCGTTGAGGACGTGCAGCTCGCTAGCCATCGCCCACCCGGCCAGATACCGCCGCCCCGCTGGGGCGGCGGCGAGGCGCGCCGCGGGCAGGAACGGGTGAGCCGCCGCCAGCCAGCCTGGCGTCGGATGCACGATGACCGTGATCTCGCCGGGCGCCTCGTCGAACCGCTCCTCCAGGCGCAGCCTGAGGTCCTCCAACGCGTCGAGCGTCCGCTGGGCGCAGTCGGTGTCCTCGGCTTCATGGCGGGCGACGAAGCTGAGCGACTCTGTCTCGATCCACGCCATCCCCGACCGAGGTTAGATCACCTCACGGCCGCGAGGCGAACCAGGGAGCGCCGAAGTTCCGCTGGATGCGGGATGTTGGAGCCCCCGAACGCGAACCGCCGCGCGGTGCGCGGCGGTCGCCAATGTCGAGGAGAGCCTCCTCCAGTCTCCTCACGGCGCGGCGAATCTAGCCGCTCCGCGCGGCGCGTGCGCCGGTTCGCCGGAGGCTTCTAGGCGCCCTCCCGCGCTCGAGCGCGCTCGTAGTCGAGCTCCGTGTGCACGCCGAGGCCCGCCAGTGCCGCGCGAGCCTCCTCGACGCTCCGGGTGTCCGCCACCGCCCTGACCAGCGGCAGCTCGCCCGAGCGCTCAGCGACGGCCGGCTCGAAGAAGAGGATCAGCGCGCCCACGGGCCCGAGGTCCACCCGTCGGCGCCCGCCCCTGATCTCGGCCTCGCCGATCTCGCCCCGCGCGCAGCGGGCCACCTGGAGGCTCGCCTCGGTTGGGACGACCTCCGCCGCCTCCTCGAGCTCGCCGGCGATCTCGGGCGTGACGCCCCAGGCGCCCAGCCAGGCGCCGGCCCGCCCCAGGGCGGCCGTCCGCTCGAGCACCTCCGCCGCGCTCAGCTCGCCGTCGCAGCCCGGGCCGATCACGGCCAGGGCGAACTGCATTCGCTTGGATGCGCGAAGCGCGGCCGCGACCATGATCGCGTCGCAGAGCGGGCTCGCGAGGCCCGGCTCGCCTCCGCGGGCGAGCACGTCGCCGCCCACGTCGACGCCCACCAGCAGGTCGCAGTCGAGTGCGCTCGCGGCGGCGAGGATCCCAGCCTCGGCCCCCGTGGCGCCCGAGCTCAGATCCACGAGCACCGTGTCCGCGCCCAGGTGCTCGGCCATCCGCGCCTCCGAGAACCGGATCCCGTCGGGTGTCGAGGTGGTCGGGCCGGCGAGCACCGCCGCATCCCCGAGGGGCTCGCCGTGGAGGATCTCGTCCATCGGCCGGGGACCCGGACGAGGATCGATGGCGGCGCGCTCCCACGCGACACCGCCGAGCACGGCCGGGGTACCGAGCGCCTCGCAGAGCCGTGCCACCGAGAGCGCCCCGACCACGTCGCCGCCTCCCCCGATCCCGAGCACCAACGCCCGCCGCGCCCCCCGAACGACTGCGAGAAGGTCGTTGTTCACGCGAGTACGACCTGCCGCCACGCAACGGGCCCTAACCCGCCGCCCCCGGACGCGGGAGCAGATGGGAAATGCCCGAGCCGAAGGTGAGGGCTAGGTATTCGAGCGGGAGCGGCGGAGGCGGCGGAGGTATTCAGGCCGGGACCGCGGCGCCTTCGGTCTCGGCGCAGATCGAGCGGATCTCCGCGGCGGCTCGCTCGAACTCCTCGTCCGCCATCACGGGCGTCCCCTCGAAGGGCAGCTCGCGGTCGATCTCCACCCACGAGCGGCAGCCGTGGTACTCGTCGCGCACACGGACCGTGACCGGGCGCGGGATCCGATGCACGCGCAGGAGCAGCACGTGGAGCGGGTGTCGCCGCTTCCATCGCAGGCGCTTGTGCGCGTAGTCGGGGGTCCAGATGTGGAACGGGGAGAGGCTGTCGACGATCCGCGGCTCGCTGGTCTCGAAGTGGTCGGCCACCTCGGCCCACGAGCGGATGCGGACGCGATCGGGCTGGGCGATTCCGCCGTCCTGGAGCAGCGCCCGCGGCGGCGGCTCCTCGTCCGGCCACACGCCCTCCTCGAGCGCGCGCCGGAGCTCCGGGTGGTGGGAGTCGCGTACCAGGTCGTTCTGCTGGTGATCGAAGGTCGGATAGAGGAAGAATCGGTCGTGCTCGACTTCGAAATGCTTGTTTTCCTCGCGAATTCCGCCCTTTCGGAGCGTGACGAGCTGCTCGCCCTCAGCGAGGGCGCGCACCGTCACAGCCCACTCTTTGAAGGCAATAGGCATCGCGTCGTTCAGTCGGATCGTGTCAGTCGGAATGGGCGCCGGCAGTGCCGTGTCAGGCGCTCCGTACCGGCTCAGAGCGGGGGAATTCTAGAGGAGGCAAGCGAATTAGCCAAGTTTGTGCGTTATGTCGCGATTTCGTGAAGAAAATCCAGCAGGAGAGCGTTCACGGCGGCGGGCGACTCGACCTGGCACCAGTGGGCGGCGCCCGGGACCACGGCCGTCCGCCCGGCGGGGATCGCTTCGGCGATCGACTCGGCGAACGCCGGCGGCGTCACGGGGTCGAGCTCGCCGCAGGCCGCCAGCGCCGGGCAGCCGACGCGCTCGGGCTCTGCCATCTGCGCCGCCGCGGTGGCCGCCGAGCAGTCGGCGTATGCGTTCGGATCGTTGGAGGCGATCAGCTCGCAGAACAGCCCGTGAAGCGCGGGATTGGCCTCGCGGAATCCCTCGCTGAGGCCGGTCCGGGCGACGGTGCGGGCGATCTCGTCCATCCGCCCGGCGCGGGCGAGCTTGACTCGCTCCTCGAACACCGGCCCCGCCTCCGGGCGCCATCGAAGCGCCCCACCCAGCATCGCGAGCCCTCGCACGCGGTCGCCGAGCCGCACGGCCGCCCGTTCGGCCACCATGCAGCCCACCGAGTGGCCGACGAGGATCGCGCCGCCGACCTTGAGGCGATCCAGCACCCGCTCGAGGTCCTCGGCCCAGAGCTCGACCGAATAGGGGCCGCCCGGCTTTCCGCTGCGCCCGGCGCCGCGCTGGTCGTAGGCGATCGCCCGATGGCCCGCGGCCTCACAGGCCGCGAGCTGGCCCCACCACGAGTACGACGAGCCTCCGAGGCCGTGCACGAACACGACCGTCCCCTCGCTGCCCTTCGAGTCCGGGTCGCGCTCCTCGTAGACGAGCGTGACGTCGTCCAGCTCGATGGCCTCCGGCATGACCCCAGCCTATTTGCGCCGCGGCGCCGGTGACAGAATGGCGCGATGCCGCCGCAGCACGCCTCGCCGGGGAGCGGGGGCGATCGCACGACTCGCCCCGGCGCTGACGAGGAGCTCATCGCGGCCCTTCGGCGCGGCGAGGCGGACGCCTTTCGGATGCTCGTCGAGGAGCACGGCCCGTTCCTCACGCGGCTGGCGTTGATGCACGTGCCCAGCAGGGCGATCGCTGAGGAGGTGGTGCAGGACACGTGGCTCGCCGCCCTGAACGGGCTCGATCGCTTCGAGGGGCGTTCGTCGCTTCGCACCTGGTTGGCGAGCATCGTGCTCAACAAGGCGCGCACCCAGGGGCAGCGGGAGCGCCGCGTGCTGCCCTTCTCGTTTCTCGCTCGTCGTCGTGCGGAGGGGCGAAACGAGCCGGCAGTCGACCCCGACCGCTTCCAATCGGGACGCGATCAACAGCCCGGCGCCTGGGCGCGCCCCCCGGTCGAGTGGGCTTCCCCCGAGGAGCGCCTCAGCTCCGATGAGGCACGTCGCGTCCTGCTCGAGGCGATCGCCGAGCTCCCGCCGCGCCAGCGCGAGGTGATCACGCTGCGTGACGTCAGCGGCCTCTCGGCCGCGGAGACGTGCAACGCCCTGGACCTCACCGAGACCAACCAGAGAGTGCTCCTGCACCGGGCGCGGTCCAAGGTGCGGGCTGCGCTCGAGCGCCACTTCCAAGCGGAGGACCCTTCTCGATGACCGAGACCCTGATTCCCGAGATGAGCTGCCAGGAGCTGGTCGAGCTGGTCACCGCCTACCTCGACGGGGCGCTGCCGGCGGCGGACGTCACCCGCCTCGAGCATCACCTGGAGGGGTGCGACGGCTGCCGGGCCTACATCGATCAGATGCGCCAGACGATCGCCGCCCTCGGTCACCTCCCGCCCGAATCCCTCACCGCCGAGGCGAGGGAGAGGCTCATGGGCGCGTTCGCGGCGTGGCGAGACGAGGGGCGAGGTCGATGAGCCCGCCGCGCGCGGAGCCTACGCCCGTCCGTATCCGCCGCCCCCGGGAGTCTCGACGCGCAGCCGGTCGCCGGGGCGCAGCTCGCCGGCGGCCTTCGAGGGAAGGGGCGCGCCGTTCAAGAGGTTGGCGCCCCGGGCGCCGTCGGCGCCCCCGTCTCGCCCGCGCGGCGGGTGGCGGCGCCGCTCTGCGATCAGCGTGAAGGCCATCGGCGCCAGGGCCTCCAGCTCGCGCACGATGCCATCCCCGCCTCGGTGAAGTCCCGGGCCGCCGCTTCCTCGGCGGAGTGAGAGCTCCCGTACGCGAAGCGGGACCTCGGTCTCGAGCGCCTCGACCGGCGTGTTCAGGGTGTTGGACATCGCCACGTGGACGGCGCTCGGCCCGTCGGCGTCCGGGCACGCGCCCTGACCGCCCCCGAGGGTCTCGTAGTACGTCCAGCCCGCCGAGGCGCGCGACGGATCGTCGTCCCCGCCGACGCTCGCCAGGGTGAGGTTGTTCATCGTGCCCTGGCCCTGGGCGGGCACCGCCGTGGCCTTGGACAGCGCGTCGAGCACGAGATCCGCGACCCGGCTCGACGTCTCGACGTTGCCGGCCGCGACGGCGGCGGGCGCCCTCGCATTCAACAGGCATCCCTCGGGCGCGATCACCTCGATGGGGCGGAAGGCCCCGGCTGAGGGCGGGGCGTCCGGATCGGTCAGCACCCGCACCGCGAAGAACGCGGCGGACTTGGTCACCGGCAGGGGGCAGTTGAGGTTGCCTTCGACCTGTGGGTCGGTGCCAGTGAAGTCCAGGGTCAGCCGATCGCCTTCGATCCGGGCGACCACCCGCAGGCGAACGTCGCGAGGCTCTCCGCGCGCGTCGTCCTCCATCACGTCGTCGGCCTCGTGGGTGCCGTCGGGGAGCTCGGCGAGCTGAGCCCGGGTGCGGCGCTCCGCGTAGTCGAGGATCTCCGACATCCCCGCGCGCAGCGCGGGCAGGCCGTGTCGTGCGGCGAGCTCGAGCAGGCGGCGCTCGCCGGTCAGGTTCGCGGCCCGCTGGGCCCGAAGGTCAGCCAGCCTTTGCGGAGGGTTGCGCATCTCCGCGGCAAGGCGGGCGAGGTCCTCGTCGCCCGCGCGTGTGGGAGGGATCACCACGCCCTCCTCCTCGAGCCGCGTCGAGCCGACCGGCATCCCGGCCGGCGTGGGCCCTCCCACGTCCGCATGGTGGGCCCGGCTGGCGGCGAAGCCCAGCAGGCCCTCGCCGCTGAAGATCGGCGAGATGAGCGTGATGTCCGGCAGGTGCGTCCCGCCGCGATACGGGTCGTTCAGGACCCAGAGCGTGCCGGGCGTTTGCTCTGAGTCGAGCACGGCCGCGACCGCGTCCGGCATGGAGCCGAGGTGGACCGGGATGTGCTCCGCCTGCATGACCAGCTCGCCGGCGCCGTCGAAGAGGGCCGTCGAGCAGTCGCGGCGCTCCTTGATGTTCGCGGAGTGCGCCGCGCGCACGAGGACCGCGCCCATCTCCTCGCACGCCGAGCGGAGGGCGCCGACGAGGACCTGGAGCGTGACCGGGTCGACGCTCATCCCCGTTGCGCCGCAATCGTTCCGTGGTCGTCGACCGTGGCGTGCCAGCCCGGAGGCAGCACCAGCGTCGCCTCGGGGAGTTCGAGCACGCAGGGCCCGTCCGCGGCGGTGCCCGCGGGCGGCTCGCCGCGTAGCACCCGGGCCTCCATCCACTCGCCGCCGAAGCGCGCCCGCCGGGCGGCCTCGGCGAGCCGCCCGGCCGGGGCCGCCTGTGGCTCGGGCGCGGGCCCCGGGACGACCAGGGCCAGGCGGATGTTGACCAGCTCGATCTCGGCGTCCGGATCGCGATAGCCGTAGCGGCGCTCGTGCTCGGCGGCGAAGCGCTCCGCCAGGTCGGCGGGGTCGGGGCGGACGGGCCCGGCGACCGCGAGCTCGAAGGCCTGGCCGCGGTACCTGAGCTCGTAGGCCGCCTGGGCCGTCGCCTCCTCCATACCGGAGCCGATCGACCGCGTGAGCTCAGAGACCTCGGCCGCCACCCGCTCGCTCGTCAGCTCCTCGCCGCTCAGCAGCACGGTTCTCGTGATGTCGCGGCGGCGCTCGGACGCGAGCAGGCCGAGCGCCGAGAGCACCCCGCTCGCTCGGGGGCAGAGGATCCGATCCATCCCGAGCTCGTCGGCGAGGGCGGCGGCGTGCATGGGCCCCGCGCCTCCGAACGGCAGGAGCGCGTAGTCGCGCGGGTCGACGCCCCGCTCCACGGTGACGACGCGCAACGCCCGGACCATCTCCTGGTTGGCCACCCGGACGATCCCCTCCGCCGTCTCGAGCTCGTCCAGTCCGAGCTCCGAGCCCAGTCGGCCAACGGCCTGGCTCGCGGGCTCGGCGTCCAGCTCCACGCCCCCGGCCAGGGTCGAGCGAGCGTCGAGGTAGCCGAGCAAGAGGTTCGCGTCCGTCACCGTCGGCTCGGCGCCGCTCCTGCCGTAGCACGCCGGGCCCGGGTCCGACCCCGCCGATCGTGGCCCCACGCGAAGGGCGCCGCCCGCGTCACGCCAGCCGACGGAGCCGCCGCCCGCGCCGACGGTGTGCACGTCGACCATCGGCAGCTGGATCACCCGGCCCCCGATCTCGCGCGAGTCGGTGCGCCGCACGCCGCCCTCGTCCACCACGCAGACGTCGCACGAGGTTCCCCCCATGTCGAGACCGACCGCGTTGCCATCGCCGGACAAAGCCGCGAGCAAGCCGGCGCCGACGGCGCCGCCGGCCGGACCGGAGAGGACGCTCCATGCTCCCGCGCGGGCGGCTTCGGCGGCCGGAGCGACCCCACCCGAGGACTTCATCACCTGCGGCTCAGGCAGCCCGCGCTCGGTGGCCACCGAGCCGAGTCGCCCGAGGTAGCGTGCGAGAAGGGGGGAGAGGTAGGCGTCGATGACCGTGGTGGAGCAACGCTCGTACTCCCGAAACTGCGGCAGCACCTCGTGCGATGAAGACACGTGGACCCTCGGAAGCTCATCCCGCAACCGCCCGGCGAGCGCCCGCTCGTGTGCGGGGTCCAGGTAGGAGAACAGGAGGCAGATCGCCACGGCCTCGGCGCCGCTGTCGCGCACAGCGCGTACGAGCCGGTCGAGCTCGGCGTCGTCGAGCGGCTCGACCACTCCCTCCGGGCCGATCCGCTCCCCGGCGCCGAAGCGGAGCCCATCGTCGACCAGCGGTGGAGGTTTCGGGGCGCAGAGCCGATACAGGTCCGGACGGTTCTGTCGCGCGACGTCGAGCAGGTCCGTGAACCCCTGCGTGGCGAGAAGCGCCGTGCGAGCCCCTCGCTCCTCGAGCAGCGCGTTCGTTCCGACGGTCATCCCGTGGGCGAAGGCCTCGACCTGCTCCCGGGCCGCGCCGGCACTCTCCAGCGCCGCGTCGATCGCGGCCATCACGCCTTCGGTCTGGTCGTCCGTCGTCGTCGGCGCCTTGGCCGTGTGGAGGGTTCGCCCGTCGAAGACGACCGCGTCCGTGAAGGTCCCGCCGACGTCGACCCCGAGCAGCATGGGCGCACGCTAGACGGTCCCGGGAACGCGAAAGGCCCCGGCCGGGGCCGGGGCCTTTCGTACTGTTGCCTCCTCAGGTTTCTACGCGGCCAGGTACTCGAGCTCGGGGCCGAGCATCTCGGCCGGCAGCTCAGCGCTCTCGAACGTGTCCTCGAGATGCTTGTGCGAAGGGCAGTAGTCCCTGCCGGGCAGGGGGGTTCGCTGGCAGGGCGTGCCCTTGCGCGTGTGTGCGTTGCACTGCGGCGGACGTCCGTCGAGACCGACGTTGTCCGGCAGCCGGGACAGGAACTCGATCGCCAAGCTGATGTTCTTCTCGACCACCGTCCACACCAGGAGCTGGTCGCGAATCGAGAAATAGGGCCGAATGTCGTTGAAGAGCGAGCGAGCCGGGCGCGCGAAGTACCGCCCGTCGTAGGTGAGGCGCTGGATGGCGCCCTCGCACGCGTTGAGGACCTCCTGCTTGTTGCGGCATCCGGTCCTGTCCCAATCGTCTTCGATGACGCGCGGGGCGAGTTCCCGGTAGATAGAGCGGCTGAACCGATACATATCCCGAACCCCCTGGGTCTCCTTTCCACTTACGGCCTCCGAGCACTCCGTGCTCTCGGTCTTCCTTCGGTGCCGGAAGCGCGCGCGACTATGTCACTCGCCGTTTAAGGGCAAAGGAGGCTCTATTAAGCCAGGATTAAGGGCGCCGCTATGGAGCATCAGGGGATCGCCATTGGACACTTCGGATAAAGAGGCCCCTGACGGCCCGTCGCCCGCATCTCCCTTGGAGATGCGCTTTTCCCCTTCCTTGCACCGATCCATGTAACCCTGGGTCGTGGCGCAATCGGGGCCGGCCCTGGAAGCCCGATTCGCCTTTGCCACTCCGTCCAATCGGGGCGGTGGATACGGTAGATCGGTGGGGCTCTACGTCGCCCATCCGTCCTCTTTCGAGCACGAGACCGGGGCCCACCCGGAGAACGCGGCGCGCCTGCGCGCGATCGAGGAGGCACTGGACGGCGCCGGATGGCAGGGGCTCGTGCGCGTGGACGCACCGGCGGCGAGCCGGGATCAGCTTCGACGCGTCCACTCCGAGGGGCACATCGAGGCGATCGAGCGATTCTGCTTCGCCGGCGGCGGCCTGATCGACGCCGACACGGTCGCCGCCGAGCGCTCCTTCGAGGCCGCGCTGCACGCCGCCGGGGGCGCCGCGAGCGCCGCGGAGCGAATCCTTGCCGGCGAGGACCGGTTCGCCTTCTGTGGCCTTCGTCCCCCGGGCCACCACGCCGAGCGAACTCGCGCCATGGGGTTCTGCCTGTTCAACAACGTCGCCGTGGCCGCCTCTCACGCGCTGGCCGAGTGCGGGGCCGCACGGGTGCTCGTGCTCGACTGGGACGTCCATCACGGCAACGGGACCGAGGCGATCTTCGCCGCCTCCGACAGCGTCCTCTACGCCAGCATCCATCAGGAGCCCCTCTATCCCGGCACCGGCCCGGCGCGGTATGTCGGCGAGGCCGGGGGCGAGGGGTACACCGTGAACCTGCCCGTGCCGCCGGGCGCGGGCGATGAGCTCTTCCTCTCGCTCGTCCAGCATGTGGTCGCGCCCATCGCGCGCGCCTACGAGCCGGACCTGATCGCGATCTCGGCCGGCTACGACGCTCACCGAGACGATCCGCTCGCCGAGTGCGTGGTGGAGACCGACGGCTACGGCGAGCTCGCGGCCACCATGGGCGCCTTGGGATCCGAGCTCGAGGCTCCGCTCCTCATCTGTTTGGAGGGCGGGTATGACCGCGCGGCGCTGGCGGCGTCGGTCCTGGCCACGGTCGAGGCGCTCGCACAGGAGCGGTCGCCGAGCGACGCCCCCGTCGAACCCGCGCGCCCGTACATGGAGCGCCAACGCGCCCACTGGCCGCAGATCTGAGTGCGTTCGAGCGGGTCGCCGCGCTCGCCCTGGCGCGTCAGCCGGTCCTCGACGGCTCGCCGAACGCTCCGTCGCGGGGGCGATCGAGCTCCCGGGCGCGTCCGTCTCTTCTGGGCTTGTCCTTGCCGATGCTCGCTTCGAGTGCCCCGAGGGGGTCGCCGCCGTTTCTGGTTCGATCGGCCCGCTCGACCAGCCCGCCGCCGTCGAACCAGGGGCGCTTGGAGTCTCGGATCAGCTCCCGCTCGGCCGCGGCCACTCGCTTCGCCGCCGCCGCGGCCGCTTCCTCGAGTGCGGCCAGCCGGCGGTCGAAGTGCTCGACGATGGCGGCCTTCTCCTCCCGCTCGAGGTTCAGCTCAGCTCTCAGCTGGGCGCATCGTGACTCCAACCGGCGTTCGGCTTGCTCGTGCAGGCGGCGTTCGGCCTCGACTCGGGAAAGTTTGGTAGAGATGGTCCCGATGCCGTGCCTCGCCTCCTCCGCTGCGGCGCGAGCCCGGTCGGCGCTCGCGTGCGCATCGGCAACTCGGGCCCACGCCTCATCGGCCTGCTGCTCGGCGGAACGCGCGCGAGCCTCGGCCTCGGTCAGGCGCTGCTCGAGCTCGCCCGGCTCGGAGGCCGGCCGCGTCGCGGCGACCGGCTCGACGGGCGGTGCCGCCTTCCTCGCCAGGCGCTCGGCCCGCCGCATGGCCCTGCGCTCAGCCGCCTCGGCCTTGCCCCTGGCTCGGCGAGTGCTGCGGTCCGGCCGCTCCTCCGGCTCGATCTCCGGGCCGTATCCCAGCCACGCCAAAAAGCGCCGCACGCGCCCACGCCCGGTCGCCTGCTCGGCCACCTCTCGTCCCATGCCGTCTTCACTCTACGGAATCTCCAGCGAGATTCGTCGGTCAAGGGCCAGCGCGAGCGCCGGATTGCGTACGTCCGACTACGCGGGGATCGTTGGGTGGCGAGGATGACCATCCGGACGGGCAAGGTGCGGCGGCCGGCCACGCGGCGGCGGGGATGGATCGAGACGATCGCCGTCTGCGTCGCGGTGGCGGTCGGCGTGGCCGCCGCCTTGGTGAGGGCGGAGACGCCGGTCGCCACGGCGGCCGGCCCCCAAGGGCGCCCCAACGTCGTCGTCGTGGAGACGGACGACCAGACGGTCGAATCGATGAAGGTGATGAGCACCGTCCAGTCGCGAATCGCCGACAAGGGCGTCACGTTCAAGAACAGCTTCGTGAACTTCTCCAAGTGCTGCCCCTCGCGGGCGACGTTCCTGACCGGCGAATACGCCCAGAACCATCACGTGCTCGGCAACGTGCCTCCGCTCGGGGGCTTCGCGAAGTTCGAGCGCCTTCACGCGCACAACAACCTCGCCGTCTGGTTGCAGGACGCCGGCTACAGGACCGCGCTGATCGGCAAGTACCTGAACGGCTACGTCCATCACCCCATCGTTCCGCCCGGGTGGTCGCATTGGGATGGGGGGCTCGGCGGGGCCGTCTACGACTACGACATCAACCACAACGGCAAGATCGTCCACTACGGCACCGCCGCGAAGGACTTCAAGCAGGACGTGCTGACCGGCAAGGCAGTCCGCTTCATCGGTGCCAACGCCAATGGGCGGAAGCCGTTCTTCCTCTGGCTCACCTACAGCGCGCCACACACGAACCCGCCCGATCCCAACCCGCAGCCGCCCGGCGACTGCAACGAAGCGGCGAAGCCGGCACCGCGCGACGCCGACGCGTTCCACTCCGAGCCGCTCCCGGCGCCGCCCAGCTTCAACGAGTCCGACGTCTCCGACAAGCCGCGGGAGGTCCGGAAGCTACCCCTCCTGAGCGGTCCGCAGATCCAGGAGATGACGCGCAAGTACCGGTGCGCGCTCGAGTCGCTGCTCTCCGTCGATCAGGGCGTCGACCGGGTCCTCGATGCCCTCAGGGCGCAGGGCGTGCTGGGGGAAACCTACGTGGTCTTCACGTCGGACAACGGCTACCTGAACGGCGAGCACCGCCTCGCCGAGGGCAAGATAAAGCCCTACGAGGAGTCGATCCGGGTGCCGCTGGTGATCCGCGGGCCCGACATCCCTCAAGGTAAGACGGCGCAGGACCTCGTCATCAACGCCGACCTCGCGCCGACGATCACCCAGGTCACGGGGGCGAAGCCCAAGCTCGAGATGGACGGTGAGTCGCTGCTGACCGCGGCCGAGCACCCGCGGAAGGAGCGCGGGCGAGAGCTCCTGATCGAGGCCGCGGACTTCCGCGGGATCCGCACCCAGCGCTATGCCTACGTCCAGTACAAGAAGACCGGCGAGCGCGAGCTCTACGACCTCGACCAGGATCCCTACGAGCTCCAGAACGTCGCCGACGATCCCGGGTACGAGCGAGTGCGGACGCGGCTCGCGTTCCGGCTCGGAAAGCTCGAGGACTGCAAGGGGGAGCGGTGCCGGCTGCGCCCGCAGGTGGACCTGAAGCTCGTCTACCGGACGTCGCATCGCGGCGGCCGCCCGTGTGCCCAGAACCCGGTCCGGGCCCGCGTCGCGGGTGTCGGCCTGGACGGGGTCGTGTCCACCGACTTCTACCTGGACGGCAAGGCGATCGGTAGCGATGGCAGCCCGCCGTTCGCACGCACGATGCCGGACCTCAAGGGCGATGCCTCGGTCGGCATCAGGGTCAGCATGCTGGACGGCCGACGGATGACGATCACCCGCCCGGTCCGCGCCTGCTGAGGCGGGCCTACTCCGCCTCCGCCAAAAGCTCGCGATAGGCGGTCGCGACGCGCTCGGCCATCGGCTCGGCCGCGAACCAGCGGGCCCGCTCGCGCCCGGCGATCCGCGAGTCGGCGACGTTCAGGTGCGAGCGGGCGACGGCCGCCCAGCGCTCGGGGTCGAAGGGCTCCACCAGGCACCCGTGGATGCCCCCGAGCAGGGTCGGGGCGATGCCGACCGGCGTGGAGAGCACCGGGACGTCGCAGGCCAGCGCCTCCACCGCGGCCAACCCGAAGCCCTCGTTGTCGGAGGTGATCAGGACGGCGTTCGCCGCGTTGACCCAGTCCACCATCCGGCCGGCCTCGATCCCGCCCCCCGACAAGAGCTCGGCGCCGACCAGCTCCGCGAGCTGGGTCGCCCGGTCGTGGCGCTTCACCGGCCGGTCGGGCGAGGCGGGAAAGAGCAGGTAGCGCCCCTCGCGATCGAGCCCGAGGCGCCGGCGGGCGTCGGCTCGGGATCCAGGCGCGAAGCTGTCGAGGTCCGCGCCGCAGGGGAGGACCGCGCTCGCGCCGGCGACGTGGGGCAGGCCAGCCCGCCCCGATTCGTTTGCGAACAGCGCCCGGGACGCTCCGGCGACCAGGTCGAGGCGCGGGGCCAGCCGGCGCGACAGCGGACCCACGACCGGGTGGCGGACGTCGGTGCCGTGGAAGGTCACGACCAGCGGCCGGGCACCGGCCATGAGCGCGCACCATCCGGCGAGCCCGTAGTGCGCGTGGACCAAATCGAAGCGCTGCCGGCGGATCAGGCGGCGGATCGCCCAGGTGGCGAGCGGGTACTGGCGCGAGCCGACCGGGAACGAGTGCAGCTCGACGTCCACCCCCTCGCGACGAAGCGCGTCGACCTGGTCGCGCACGAACCGCCCGCGCGCTGGCGCGGCCGCGTCGGGCGTCATGTTGGTCACCACCAGGACCCGCATCCGTAGCTAGCTGCGGAGCGTATGCGCTCGGACCGAGCGAACTGGGCGGACCCCTGTAATCTCATCTGTGCAACCGGCTTCGAGGCGAGTTCGGGAGGTTCAGGGATGAAGCGTGTGAGCAGGACATTTTCGACGTTCACCATCGCGGTGCTGGCGCTCGGCGCAGCGTGCGCGATCGTGGCGGCGCCGGCGAGCGCCGGGAACCGGGTCCAGTGGATGCAGGGCTACTCGTCTCCCGGCACGCCGAAGAAGTACAACCAGGTCGGCGTCCTGAAGTTCGGTCGCAACGACGCCAGGAACATCCTCGTCTTCGTCCCCGGGACCTCGGCGGGGTCCGCCTACATCGGGCCCTTCGCGAGGACGCTGCTGAGTCACGTCAACGGCTGGCAGGTCTGGTCGGTGGAGCGCCGCGAGAACCTGCTCGAGGACCAGTCGGTCGCGGAGCGCGCCAAGCAGGGCAAGGTCACTCCGAAGCGGCTCTTCGACTACTACCTCGGCTGGCTCGCCGACTCGAGCATCAAGAACCACTTCCAGCTCATCCCGGATTCCGAGGTCGAGTTCGCCAAGCAATGGGGGATGCGGACCGAGGTCAATGACCTCCGAAACGTCGTCACCAGGGCGGAGCTCAAGGGCGGTCACGTGGTCGTCATGGGCCACTCGCTCGGGGGCTCGATCACCACCGCGTACGCGACTTGGGACTTCAACGGAAGGCCCGGGGTGAGGGGCCTCTCCGGGCTTGTGTACGACGACGGGGGCAGCGGCCCCACTCCGATCACCAGGGACGAGGCCAAGCAGAGGCTCGCCGACCTCGACGCGGGCTCTCCTTGGCTCAACTTCGGGGGGATCGCCGCGCCGTTCGCCGGCCTCTTCGCCGAGGGAGGGGCGCTCACCGCCCTGGTCGCGCCCAACCAGCCCTCGCTCGGCCAGCAGTTCCCGCTTCTGCCCGACAACCTGAAGCCGCCGGTGCCGGCGACCAACCTGGCTCAGTGGGGCTACGCGGCGGACACTCAGACCTCGCCCTCCAACCTGTTCGCCTTCCAGGCCCACGTCGGCCATCTCGCGGCGAGCGGGGACCCGCGGGGCTGGGACCAGGCGGACGACATCACGCCGATCAGGCGCTACGCGAAGATGTTCGCCGGCTGGAAGCTCAAAAACGTCGACGGCGTGGCCTGGTATCACCCGATGCGCTTGACGATCGACTCCGGCGCGGTCGCCGACGGCAACCCAAACCCGGCCCAGTCGGTGATGGGCGTGAAGGCGATCCATGGGCACGCCATCAATGTCCCGATCTACGCCTTCGGGGCGTTCGGAGGAGAGAACGTGCTCGATGACGCGCGGGCGCTGGCCGAGCAGTCCCACCTGCCGAGCAGCGAGCTGACGCTGGTCAATCGCCACCACACCTACGCGCACAACGACCCGGCCGGTGCGTATCCGGAGAACGCCTTCCTGAATCACCTGGTTCCATTCCTGAACCGGATCACGAGGCGCTAGGACCGTCCGGCTGGTGAGCCGGAAACTGCCGGGCCTCTCGCTATGAGGCGGCCCGCTGTCGCTCGAGCTGCCGCCTCGGGAGAGGCCCGGACGCTTCGATCCGTATGTGGATGGCACTAGCGACTACGGACGGACGGTGGTGGGGGTTCACCCGAAGGAA
>DATBFS010000169.1:0-8637 GCA_036558385.1 Solirubrobacterales bacterium
TCGCCCGCACCGCTCTTCCTCGCGATCCGCTCTCTCCCGGAGCTCACCGCGTGGCACTTGCGTGCAAGGAGCTCATCGGCAACGTCCGCATCGACGTCCCCACGATCGCCGCGATCGCGATCGGCACCGGCTGAACTCGGGACTGTGTCCCGTCGTGTCCGGAGGACGGACCTGAGGGGACGCAGTTGCTCGCGGCGCGTCGTTTCCCGCAAATTCCGAGGACTCGGCGCGGCTCCTAATGCTTTTAGGTACCGCTCCCCTCGCGGGAGTAGACTGCCGCGATCCGACTGCCGGATAGGGGTCGACGGGCGGACTCCACAGGGAAGGGAGCGCAACGGTCCAGGAGGGAAGCTCGCCCCGGCCGCGAAATGGGAGCCGGAAACGCGCATGGCACCCGCCCATCCAACCGCCGTCCTCCACTGTGGCCCGCTGACCGCCACGGTCGTCCGGGTGGCGCGGAACCGCCTCCTGATCGAGCTCGCGGGCCGGCTGGACATCGACTCGGTGAAGGCCCTCGACCGGCGGCTGTTCCTGCCCCGGCAGGCCAACATCGAGCTCGACCTGAGCAAGCTCGACTACATCGACGACGCGGGGATCAACTTCCTCTTGATGCTCGCCCAGAAGAAGGGCGGCAGGGCGGAGGCGATCGCCTGCTCGCCGGTCGCCGAGCGGGCGCTCGAGCTGGGCGGCCTGAGCGCGCTGATGCACCGCCCCTCCCGGGGCCCCGCGCACGCGGGCTGAGCTCACCGCTCCGGAGCTTCCGCCCCCGGCATCCCGGGCGACGCCGGGTCTGTGAGAATCGGATCCGTGCCCCCCAAGCTCCAGCTCACCCCGACCGAGTTCGTCGAGGTCCGCAGCAGCACGCCGGATGCGCTCGAGGTCGAGGCCGTCTACGGCGAGGCGAACAAGCCGCCGCCGAAGCACCTTCACCCGGCCCAGGAGGAGCACTTCGAGGTCCTGGCCGGCACGCTCAGGGCCCGGGTCGGCGACCAGGACTACGTGTTCGACCCGGGGGACACCCTGGACATCCCCGCGCAGACGCCGCACCAGATGTGGAACGGCGGCGCCGAGGAGGCCCGGGTCCTGTGGCAGACGCGGCCGCGGCTTCGCACCGAGCAGTGGTTCACGGCGCTCGACGCCCTTCAGCGCCAGGGCCGCGTCGGCAAGGACGGGATGCCCGGCCCGCTGGCCTTCGGGGCGATGCTGACCGAGTACAGCGACGTCTTTCGGCTCGCCGTCGGGCCGGATCCGGTGGTCCGCGGGGCGCTCGCGGTGCTCGGCGTGGCGGGCCGCGCGCGCGGCTACCGGCCGGTCGAGCTGGGCACCGGGGGCTAGCTCCCTGTCATCTGGTTGACACCAATTGCAACACCGGCGGTCGCGTTAGAGGTATAAACGTCACCGGGATGGAGGCGGTTTGGCGATCTGGGGTTGAGGTCGAGCGGTGATCGGGCGCCCGGCCGACCACTCATCGAGGCTCGCGCGCGGCGAGTTGGCCGACCCGGAGGTCGCGGAGCGCCTCGAGGCCGAGCAGCCGGACGAGTTCATGCGCCGGCGCGACTTCCTCGCCCGGACGGCGGCGATCGCCGGCGCCGCCAGCCTCGCCTCCGTGCTTCCCGCCGACGCCCTCGTGCAAGAGGCGGCGCGCCATGGCCTGCGCCCGCTGCCAAAGCCCAAGGACATGCCGATCCACACCGTGGTCGTGCTGATGATGGAGAACCGCTCCTTCGACCACTACTTCGGCTGGCACGCGCACGCCGACGGCAAGCAGGCGGGCCTCTCCTATCCGGACCCGGACGGCAACCAGGTGGCCACCCACCGGCTGACCGCGGACTTCCAGGGCTGTGCCTTCCGCGACCCGGACCACTCCTGGGACGGTGGGCGCTTCCAGTACGACAACGGGCGGATGGACGGCTTCGTGAAGGGAAACGCCTCGGGGACCGGCAGCGACTCCTACGCCGCGGGCTACTACCTGCGGCGAGACCTGCCGTTCATCCCCTACGCGTCGGGCGCCTTCACCCTGTTCGACCGCTGGTTCTGCTCGATCATGGACTCCACCTACCCCAACCGCCACTACCAGTGGGGCGCCCAGGACGGCGGCACCAGGGGGAACGCGCTCCCGCCCTCGGGTGGCTTCCCCTGGGAGACGATCTTCGACCGGGCGGTCGCCCGCGGCCTCACCGCCCGCTACTACTACTCGGACCTCCCGTTCGCGGCTCTCTACGGGAGCCGGGGCGTGGCCTGGGCCCATCCCGTCGCGCAGTTCTACGAGGACGCCGCGGCCGGCAACCTGCCGAACATCGCCTTCGTCGACCCCTCATTCGTCGGCGAGGACCAGGGGACCTCGGGTGACGAGCACCCGCACGGGGACATCCGGGTCGGCCAGGCGTTCATGTCCGACGTCGTCCACGCGTTCATGGAGTCGCCGAACTACCGGCGCGGCGTGCTGTTCATCGACTACGACGAGTGGGGCGGCTTCTTCGACCATGTGAAGCCGCGCCACGTCCCCGACCAGCGCGAAACCTCGAACCTGGCCACCGACTACGGCTTCACCGGCTTCCGGATCCCGGGTGTCTGCGTCTCGCCCTTCAGCCGCAAGGGCGGCGTCAGCCACCAGCAGGTCACCCACGAGTCGATCCTGAAGCTGATCTCCTACCGCTGGCACCTCGGCCACCTGAACCGCCGCCACCGCCACGCGTCCAACATCGGCCGAAGCCTCGACTTCGCCCACCCGGACCGCGTGCCGCCGACGCTTCCGGATCCGACCGCGATCGCGGGCATGCCGTGTACCCCCGCGGCACCCGGCGCCAAGGCCGAACGGCCGAAGCCGCACGACATGGCGAAGCTCGAGAGCTCCGGGATCGTCGAGCGCTACGGCTACAAGGTCCTGACCCCGAGCTTCGACCAGCTCTTCCGCCAGCCCGACAGCGTCCGCAGGGCGCTGCGCGACTCGACCCCCTCCCAATGAGCGACTCGAGGCGGCGCCGGGTGCTGACCTACCTCGCGGTATTCGCCGTCGGGGTGACGGTGGGGGCGGTGGGCCTGGTCGCCGGAGCGGGCGGCCTGATCCAGACCTCGACCAGCGACGGCACCCCGATCGTGTCCGTGCGCCCGACCGGGGTGGGCCTGCCATTGGTGGGCGCGAGCGGCACGGTCGGCGCCGGCGACTACGCCTCGGTGCTCAAGACCTACCACGACACGGGCGCCTACGCGAAGGACCTGAGGACGGTGGACCGCCAGGCTCGCAGGTACCTGCTCGACCGCGTCCACGCCATCAGGAGCCACCCGTGTCAGGACACCGGCGGCGGTCCGAGCTCCAAGCGGCGCGCCTGCGCGCCGTTCAAGCCGGCCCTCGTCCTCGACATCGACGAGACCTCCCTCTCCAACTACCAGAACCTCGCGTCGTCCAACTTCACCAACGCCGTGGCGGCCCTTGCGGTGGGCGTCATCAACGGGGGCGATCCGCCGATTCGGCCGACCCTGCACCTGTTCAAGGCCGCCCGGAACAACCGGATCGCCGTCTTCTTCATCACGGGGCGGCCCGACAACATCCCCGGGGTTCGCTCGCGGACCCAGTCCAACCTGAAGAGCGCCGGCTATTCCGGCTGGGCGGGCCTGTCGCTCAACCCCGGGGGCTTGGCCACCGTCCCCTACAAGAGCGGCGAGCGTGCCGAGATCGAGCAGCGCGGGTACCGGATCATCGCCAACGTCGGCGACCAGGAGAGCGATCTCCAAGGAGGCCACGCCGACCGCGGCTTCAAGCTCCCGAACCCCTTCTACTTCATCGGCCCGTAGGCCGTCGCTCAGGCGAAGAGCCCCTCGCCGACGAACCCTCCCGAACGCGCGCCGGGCGGGATCGCGAAGATCGCGCTGCCGTTGTGGCGGATGTACTCGTTGAGAGCGTCGGCGGATCCGAGACGCCGCTGGATCGCGACGAACTGGCCCGGGTCGCGCTGAAAGGAGACGAAGAAGAGCCCGGCGTCGAGCTCGCCAAGCGTCTCGACCACCCCGTCGGTGAACGAGTAGCTTCGGCGCAGAATCCGCTGGCCTTCGTTCTCGGCTGGGGCGGCTAGGCGGATGTGGGCGTCGCCGGGGATCACCCGGTGACCGTCCTCGCGCGCGTCGAGCTGGGGTTGGTCGAACTCGTCCTCGCCTCCGATCGGGGCGCCCGAGTACTTGCGGCGGCCGATCGTCCGCTCCTGGTCCCGCAAGGAGGAGCGATCCCAGATCTCGAGCAGCATCCGGATTCGGCGGGTGACCATGTAGGTGCCACCCCGCATCCAGCCCGGACGATCCTGGGGCCCGAGCCAGACGAAGTCGTCCATGTCGTCGGTGTCCTCGGCGCGGATGTTGTTGGTGCCGTCCTTGAACCCCATCAGGTTGCGGGGGGTGCTCTGAGAGCGGCTGGTCGTCGAGGTGCGGCCGAAGCCGAGCTGCGACCAGCGCATCACCACCGCCCCGCGCCCGATCCGGGCCAGATCACGGACGGCGTGGAAGGCGACCTGGGGGTCGTCGGAGCAGGCTTGGATGCACAGGTCGCCGCCGCTCAGCTCCGGGTCGAGCTCGTCGGCGGGCAGCGGCGGCAGCTCCCGGAGCGCGGCCGGCTTTCGGCGGCGAAGGCCCAGGCGGTCCTCGCCACCGCGCTCGAACAGGGTCGGTCCGAGCCCGAAGGTGATCGTCAGGTTGGCCGGCTGGAGGCCGACGGTCTCGCCGGTGTCGTCGGCGGGGGCCAGGGGCTCGTCATTGACCGGCCCGACCATTCGCCCGGCGGTCATCCGCGCCGCCCCCGCCGACCACTCCCGCAGCAGCTCGCGCAGCTCGCGGCGGGTGTCCAGGGTGAGGTCGAAGGCCGCGAAGTGAAGGCGCTCCTGAACCTGGGTCGCGATTCCGGCCTGATGGGCGCCGTAGAACGGCACCGTCCCGGTGCTCTCCTCCGCCGCCGCGGCCTCGCGGCCCGCGAGGTATCCGCCGGCCCCCAGACCGAACCCGACCCCGGCGGCTCCCGCCCCGGCCAGCAGCCGCCTGCGGGTCAGGGCCGGGCGCGCCGGCTCGCTCACGAGACGATCTGGCCTGCCACCTGCGAGAGCGGTTCGGCGAGCGCGTCGATCGCCTGCGCCAGCTTCCGCTTGTCGGCGGCGGTCAGCGACGTGTAGAGGACGAAGCCGCTTCCCTGGCGGTAGGGCTCGAGGGCGTCGAACACCGCCTTGAAGCGCTGCTCGATCTCGTCGGCGAGCTTCGGATCCTCCTTGCGCAGGATCGGCTCCACCGCCTGGAAGGCCGCCTGCGAGCCCTCGACGTTGGCCTCGAAGTCGTAGAGGTCGATGTGCGAGTAACGCTCCTCCTCGCCGGTGATCTTGGATGCGGAGACCTCGTCGAGCAGCGCGGTGGCGCCATTGGCGATCTGCGCCGCGTCCAGATCGAGGTTCTCTGACTTGCGCTGCAGCTCCTCGACGTCGGCCAGCAGCTTCTGGGCAACCGGCGTCATGCCTGCGGTGGAGTCCTTGACCCACAGCGCCTGCTCGATCTTGTGAAAGCCACCGAACTGGCTGGGCGGGACGTCGTTGATCCGGGCATCGATCTCGGGGTCGAGCTTCCCGAACGACTCGGCTACCGGCTCGATCCGTTCGTATGGGAGCCGGGCCGGCGGATAGAGCGCCTTCGCCCGGGCCACGTCCCCCGCCTCGACCGCCGCCACGAACGGCTTGGTCTGGGCGACGAGCAGCGCCGTGTTCTTCTCCACGTAGGCGCGGTAGCGGTCCGCTGCCGCGGTCAGCTCAGGGCTCGCCTGGGCCTTGGACTTCCCGGTCACGGTCAGGGTACCGCGCTCGGACTCGGTGCCGTTGGGGCAATAGAGCGTGTACTTGCCCTGCTCGAGGTTGAGTGAGAAGCTCGCCGAGAGGCCCTCGGTGATGTTCTCGCGCTCGCCGAGGATGGAGTCGCCGTCGAGCACCTCGAGCTCGGTGACGCTGGCGCTGCCGTCGTTGGTGACGTCGAAGGTGACCGGCCCGGCGGGAGCCTTGGCCTCAGCGGGCTCGCAGCCGGCGTCCGTGAGCGTGAAGGAGAGCTTGGTCGCCCCGGCGGGCTCGGCCTCGCTCGAGCCACAGGCGCTGATGCCCGCGCCGAGGCCCGCAACCGAGGCCACGAGCAGGATGGCCCGAGGGGCGCGTCTCATGCCGACCTCGGTCCCCCGGTGGCCGGGGCGCGGACCGCTCCGGCCGGCACCGTCCGTCGCCGCAGCTGCCAGCGCTCGGGCCAAAGCACGTAGAGGCCCATCGGCACCGCGTAGATCAGGTAGGCTGCCGCCTCGCCGACGGTCGGGCTGGGCTGCAGGCCGAGCATGCCGGTGAGGAGCGAGCCGCTCACGGCGCCCGGCTTCACCAGCCAGGTCAGGTCGATCGCCTGAGTCTGCAGGTCGTTGAACCACCCGGCCTCATGGGCGGTGTGGACCGAGGTCGCCAGCAGTCCCGCCGCGACCAAGACGAGCACGAAGCCCGTGATCCGGAAGAAGCGCGAGAGGTTGATCCGAACGCCGCCGGTGTACAGGGCGATGCCGACGACGATCGCCGCCACCAAGCCGATCACGGCCCCCGCCCCGGCGGCGGTGGTGTCGGAGGCGTCCTGGAAGGCCGCAAGCATGAACACCGAGGTCTCGAAGCCCTCACGCAGCACGGCGAGAAAGGCCATCCCCACCAGCGCCGCGGTGGAGCCGGCGGCGAGCGCCTCGGCCGCGTGGCCCTCCAGCGCCGCCCGCAGCCCCCGGGCATGTCGGCGCATCCAGA
The DNA here is from genome assembly GCA_036558385.1 of Solirubrobacterales bacterium. Taxonomy (GTDB): domain Bacteria; phylum Actinomycetota; class Thermoleophilia; order Solirubrobacterales; family 70-9; genus AC-56. Next base: position 6,777 of record DATBFS010000169.1, read on the forward strand.
CGATCATGTAGGTGATCATCGTCACGGCGATCAGTCCGACCACGGTCTCGAGCCCTTCCTGCTCGCGCTGTGGGAGCTGGTTGCCGACCACGCGCAGGACCACCGCCACCCCGGTGCAGAGGACAACGGCGATCGCGACCCCGACCCACATCCAGCGAAGCGCGTCGCGGCGCCCCTCGCGGACCAGGAAGGCGGCGACGATGCCGACGATGAGCGCGGCCTCGACTCCTTCTCGCAGGGCGATGACCAACGTCGGGATCAATCCAAGCCTCGTCTCATCAATCCAAGCCTCGTCTCACAGATTAGGGCACCCTAATTAGGAAGGCCGAAAACCTACCAGAGAAGACGGAATAGGGGTGCGAGCGCGCCCCGAGGGGCGGATCAGTCAGAGGTCGTAGCGAGCCAGATCCGCGTCGAGGCGCTCGGTGTCTGACGGGTCGAGAGGCGGCCCGCCCTCGCCCGGTGGAGGGCCCCCGCTCCCTCCGGCGCGCCGCCAGCGAACGAGGCCGAAGGCGATCGCGATCGCCGCGAGCACGATCGCGGCGCCCGGGACCAGCCATGCGGTCAGGTCGAAGCCGGATTTCGGGGGCTCGGCGAGGACCGCCGTCCCGTACTGCTCCACGAGGGCGTCCTCGATCTCGGACTTGGTCTTCCCCGCGGCGATCTGCTTGCGGATGAAGACGCGCTCGCGATCGGCCTGTGGGGAGGAGGAGAGGTTGAGCGCCGTTCCGCACACCGGGCACATCACCTCGTCCTCGACGTCGGGCAGATTGGTCTTCGGCGCGGGGGCCTGCTCGCCGCCGGTCGCAAGCGAGGTGGCCGGGACCGTGGCCACCGCGAGCGCGACCGCGGCCAACGCGATCGCGGAGCAACATCGGCGATTCACTGGCGGGCCCTGCCCTCGAGGTACGGGACCACGTTGGCGCGCAGGTAGTCGTCGCTCACCGGGCCCAGGCTGTGCAGCACGAGCTTGCCGTTCGGGCTGACCAGGAACGACTCGGGTACCCCGGTCGTCCCGAGCTGGTCCTGGGAGTAGTCGCCGCTGCCGTCGCGGACCTGCGGGTAGGTGATCCCGTAGTGGCGCTCGAAGGCCAGCGCGTCGTCGGTGAGGTCGTTGGAGTCGATCCCCAGGATCGTGAAGTCCCGGCCGCCGCGGGCCTCGTAGAAGCGCTGCAGGGCGGGGGACTCGGTGCGGCAGGGAACGCACCAGGAGGCCCAGACGTTGACCAGCACCCAGCGGCCGCGGTAGTCGGCGAGCGAGGTCGCCCCCTGGCCGTCGAGCCGGGGAAGCTCGGTGGTGGCGTCGGGCACGGGATCGCCGATGGCCAGGGAGTCAGTCGACTTCTTGAGCAGGCCGTAGGCGAGCAGGCCGATCACCGCGAGGACCGCGAGGAAGACGGCGAAGGCGCGCGCGCTCACGAGGAGGAAGGGTAGAGAGGCCGGGCGGAGTCCCGCCTAGAATGACGCCCTAGCGCGGACGTAGCTCACCTGGTAGAGCGCGAGCTTCCCAAGCTCGAGGTAGCGGGTTCGAGTCCCGTCGTCCGCTTGGATCGAGGATCTCCGTCAGCGACGCCGAACTCAGGTCACACAAGCGGGGAAGTAGGCCTACTCCCGCAGCTCGGCGGCTTCGAGGGCCTCGCCCCGGTCCGCGTACTCGTAGCAGTAGACGACCTTGCCGTCGCGCAGCTTGAAGTGCATATAGACGCGGAAATCGACCTCCACCCCGCTCATCTTGCCCCGGCCGGTCAGATGCATGCAGGCCACGACGCTATCCGCGCCGTCCTTCACCTCCTCGACATCCATCTGATGACCCTCCCAGTTCTCCAGCCAGCTCCTCCGGACACGGATGGCGGCCTCATGG
>DATBFS010000170.1:0-5722 GCA_036558385.1 Solirubrobacterales bacterium
GCGGCGCAGGTCTGAGGCGGCGTCGAGCGTCGTCAGGTCGAAGTAGCCGCCCTTGTCGAGGATCGTCGGCGAACCGCTCTCGCCGACCTCGTCGCTGCCGAAGTAGAAGAACTCGAGCTCCGGCCCGATGTTGTAGGTGTCGAAGCCCATCTCCTCCGCGCGGGCGAGCGCCCGGCGCATCACGAACCGCGGGTCGCCCTCATACGGCTCGCCCCCGGGCTTGAGCACGTCGCAGAAGAGTCGCGCCACGTTCCCCTTGTGACCGTCGGTCCGCCAGGGCAGGACCGCGTAGGTCTCCGGATCGGGCATCGCGATCATGTCGGACTCCTCGATCCGGTTGAAGCCGGTGATCGACGAGCCGTCGAACCCCATCCCCTCGGCGAGTGCCCCCTCCAGCTCCTCGCGGCCGACCGCAAAGCTCTTCAGCTGACCGTTGATGTCGGTGAACCAGAAGCGAATGAACTCGACGCCGTCGTCCTCGACCCGCCTCAGGATGTCGTCTGGATCGGTGCGCGGCTTGGTGACCGTTGCCATGTGTCGTGCTTCTCCTTTTCCGTTTCTGGATTGGTCGCGGTTGGCGCGGGGCGGCGGCATGCGCCGTGCCCGTGATTTTGACTCGGCGTGCGCGTAGGGGGCATTCTCGCCGCTCGCGGGCGCGGTTTCAAAGCCGTGCCGGAAGGTACCGCGGTGGGGCAGGAAGTCGTTGGCCCGCTGTCGAGACTTTGGCGACGATGCTTGTGCCGTTTGTCGAGCAAGGGGGGCGCCGACGTTGGTGGGAGGGCGACAGCTCGGCGCTCGCGGGCATCCGTTGTCGCCTTACTCGGCCATAGATCGAGTAAGGCGACAACGAACGATCGGCCGGCCGGGAAAGGCTGCCGTACCTGGCCGGGTGAGGCCTCGCGAGGCCTCGCGACCGGCCGCGCTACGCGGGCACCTCGGCTGAGGCGGGCGCCGCGCGAACCTCGAGCTCGCCGCCCTCCTTGGCCATCTCGACCAGCGAGGGATCGCCGCCAAGGCCCTTCCAGCGCTCCCGGGCGGACACGTGGAGCCGGTCGAGGAAGTCGTCGGAGTGAAGCGGGTCGTGGTGGAACAGCAGCAGCCGGCGAGCGCCCACTCGTGACGCGAACGTGAGCGCATCGGTCATGCCGGAATGCCCCCAGCCGACATGTCCCGGGTACTCCTCGTCCGTGTACTGGCAGTCGTGGATCAAGAGGTCCGCGTCGCGCGCCAGGTCGAAGCCCGAGATCCATTCCGGGTCGACGCCGGCGAGGTCCGTCCCCAGGACGGGCTCGTGATCCGGGATGTAGCAGACGGTCGTGTCGCCCTCGGTCACCCGGAAGCCGAGCGTGGGCCCGCGGTGGTTGACCGCCTCGCAGACGACGGTCGCCGAGCCGATTCGCCATTCGCTCGGCGTCGTGTCGCGAAACGAGACCGAGCAGGGGAGCTCACGGACCTCCACCGGCGAGAGGGGGGCCGAGATGTAACGGGCGATCCGATCCTCGAGCAGGGCCTCGGGCGAGGCGGGTCCCCAGATCGTGATCTCGGCGTCGGCGTGAAAGCAGGGGGGACAGAACCTCAGCCCCTGGATGTGGTCCAGGTGCAGGTGCGTGAGCAGGATGTTCACGTTGGGCGAGCCGGCCAGGTTCAGGCCGAGGGTCCGGATCCCGGTGCCGGAGTCGAGCAGGAGCTGCTCCCCGCTGTCCAGGAGCAGCTCGATCGAGGAGGTGTTGCCGCCGTAGCGGTTCATCTGCGGCCCCGGCGCGGGCACCGAGCCCCGAGCTCCCCAGACCCTGACCTTCACGCGCTACCGCCCTTCTGGTCGTCGGTGGGCCAGAACAGGATCATCGCTCCGGAGGACCCCTCCTCGGAGGCGACGATCGGAAAGGCGCTCGAGGCGATCACCTGCTCGCTCCCGTTCGCCGAGCGGATCCGGAAGCTGGCGTGCGCGGGGCGGCCGTCGCGGATCGCGCGCGTGGTGGGCAGATCGTCGAGGGCCAACGGCGCGCCGTCGTCGCCGAAGGGGCCGTAGGTGGCGATCCACTGCTCAGGGCTCATCCGGCCGACGTCCTCGAACGGACGGCCGAGGAGCGCGCCGGCGGCCTCGTTGTAGAAGACGAGCTCTGCCTTCTCGTCGACCAGGAAGGCCGGCGTGGAGAGGCTGGTCAACAGGTTGCGGGCGAGGATCAGCTCGAGGGGCTTCTGGGCAGGAGCCTCCATCGCGCCCATTCTTCCATCACTGGGCCCTCGGCCGGTGGCGTTTTCGTTCAGCAGAGCGCGGACAGCTCCTCGAGCGAGGCGTCGAGGCCGCCGGCGAGCTCGGCGACGCCGGGCACCGCGCCGGGATCGGTGCAGAAGCCGAACCCCATGCGGCCGGCGAGGGAGACCACGGATGCGCGCAGTGCGTGGCGGTCGGCGGGCTCCGCGACCGAGTAGAGCTCCGTCACGCTCGCGCCCAGCAGGCACACCGGGTCGCGCGGCCCGGGAACGTTGGAGACGGAGAGGGCGAACTCCCGGGGGCCGGAAGCCATGCTGGAGGCCAGCTTGTAGAGCGGGCGGACGTGGGAGAGGCTGTGAAAGAAGGAGTACAGCTCATCCGGATCGTGGTGTTCCTTGCGGCTGCGAGTCTCGGCGTTGATCGCGGCCAGGCGCGTGCGGGGGTCGGGCTCGGAGATCGGCAGCTCGCAGAAGAGGAACGAGTCGCGGTTGCCGAGCGAAGCGGCGTCCTCGTCTCGATGGTGCATGCTCACCGGGACCTGCACGCGCATCACCTCGGCCGCCTCGTGGTGGGTGGTGAGCCAGGCGCGGATCGCGCCGCAGACCACCGCGAGCACCACGTCGTTGACCGTCACCCCGGTGCCGAACGAGTGCTCGATCCTCTTGAGGTCCTCGAGCGAGCACGCCGTGAAAGCGACCTCGCGATCGCCTCCGATGCGGCGATCGAAGGCCGTGTCCGCCCCGAGCGGCCAGAGCTCGCGGCGCAGCGTGCCCGGGAGCCTTGAGAGCTCTTGCCCCGCCTCCCGCCATCGGCGAGGCGAGGCCGCTGACCGCGCGCCGGAGGCCATCGCCCCGCCGGCGCCACGAAGCCGGCTCGCCGCGCCGGAGGCGAGCAGGCGAGTCCTTTTCGGCGTCGGCTCGGGCGTCCAATCGCCAGGCGAACCGGGCTCGTCCCGGTCCTCGGCGTCCCACAGCAGCTCGGACAGCATCCTCAGGGCCGTGACCCCGTCCGCCAGGCAATGATGGATCCGGATCACGAGCGCCGTGCGCCCGCGATCGTCCGGGCCGACCACGTCGACGCACCAGAGGGGTCGCTCGTGGTCGAGGCGTTCGGCCATCGCCTTGCCCGCGAACCGAAGCAGGGCGCCGCGGTCGGCGATCGGCTCTGACGCCAGGCGCACGTGGTTGCGGACGTCGAAGCTATCGTCGTCGACCCACACGGGCGCGGCGACGCGCAGCGGCGTGGGCGCGAGCCGCTTGCGCGCTCGCGGCAGGCCGCCGAGGCGCGCCTCAACCCGCTGCCTGAGCCGCTCCACCGTGACGGGCCGCCCATCGGGCTCCGGCTCGGCGATCGCGAGCTTCATCGTGTGTCCGGCGATCGCCTCGGACTCGAGGCGCAGGATCCGGGTGTCCTCGGCACTGAGCCGGTCCATGTCCCCTGCGTTTATGGCAGAAAACCGTGGCTGGGTGCACGGAGATCGACGATGCGCCCTTCCGCCGAACCGCGTCCCCTCGCGTCCGTCCTCCGGACGCCGGCTACTGAACCGTGATCTCGCCCTTCATGCCCAGTTCCTCGTGGTTCCCGACCGGGCAGTAGAACTCGTACCTGCCCGGCTTCGAGAGGTCCACGCTGAGCACGCCGCTCTGCCCGGGAGAGAGATCCGACGGGAGCTCTTCCTCGCCATTCGGTCCCTCGACCTCGAGGCTGTGCACGGTCTGCCCGTCGTTGGACACGTTGAAGGTGACCTGGCCGGCCTTGACCTTCGGGTCCGAGGGGTTGAGCTTGAAGTCCGTCGCGCTGATGTCGACGTTCGAACCGCCGCCGCCCCCGGCCGTCGTGGTGGTCGCGCTCGCGGCGGTCGTGCCCGAGTCGTCGCTGCCGCCCCCGCAGCCGGCGGCGAGGGCGGCCATCGCGGCGGCGGCGAGCGCGGCGGTCACGACGAGGGAGAGTCTGGGTCGCATCAGGTGTGCTCCTTCTTGTTGATCGCTGGGCCGAGGGCGTCGCCGCTGGCCGCCGAATCGGCAGGCAGGGGCGCCACGAAGGTCTTCGAGCCCGCGCGCAGGCCGATCTCGGTTGCGTCGCCGGGGGTGACCCCGGAGCTCAAACCGGCCTCGTCGCTCTCGCCGTCGTAGACGTAGCGGAATGAGCCCGCCGTGACCTTGGTTCCGTTTGCACGGCGCAGCCAGACCGTGCAGAGCGTGCCCGGCCGAAAGCCGCGGACCTGGACGTTGACCGAGCTTCCCCAGGGTCGAGGCTGGAGCGTCGCCTGCGCCGAGGCGTCCGGAGGAAGCGCGCGGAAGGCGACGGTCTCCGAGGGCTGCGGGCTCGAGGGGCCGGACGCGACCACGGCGATCAGCACCGCCGCCGTCGCCGCGGCAGCAGCGGCGCCCAGCCCCAGCCCCAGCCACGCGTGTCTACGGCGTGCGGCACGGCGCTCGGCCGCGATCCGCCGGGCGATGCGGTCGCCGAGATACGCGGGTGGGGCGGGGGCCGGGGTGAGTCGCGCGGGGTCGGCACGGGAGAGCATGGCCGCGACCGGCGCGAGGGCCTCGGCCTCGGCACGGCACTCCGGACAGCCCTCGAGATGGGCCTCCGTGGCGCTCCGCTCGTCGGCATCGAGCTGGCCGAGTACGAGGGCGCCGATCAGCTCCCGCCAGATGCGGCACTCCTCAGTCCTCATAGCCCATCTCCTCGAGCGCGTTTCGCAGTGCCCTCAGGCCGTAGTAGACGCGGCTCTTGATGGTGCCCTCCGGCACTCCCAGCTCGGCCGCAACCTCGGCGTAGGGGCGGCCTCGCAGATAGGTCTCGACCAGGACCCGGCGGTGTTGCTCGCCGATTCGCCGGAGAGCCTCCTCCACCTGCCAATTGAGCAGCACGTCCTCGAACGGCTCGTGTCCCACCTCGGGCATCTCGCCCCCGAGCACCGGCCGGGCGGCGCGGGCACGGCCGAGATCGATGATGACGTTCCGCAGGATGGCGAACAGCCAGGTGCGCAGGGAGCCCAACTCGGGGTCGAAGCGATCGGCCGCCCGCCAAGCCCTCAGGAAGGTGTCCTGCACCGCCTCCTCCGCCAGCCCGGGGTCCTCGAGCGAGCGCATCGCGAAGCCGTACAGCTCGCCGGCGTGGGCGGCATACGCTTCGCGCACGCCGGCTTCGCGGGTCAGGAAACCCTCAGGCACGGCGTGCGTCTCGCGCGAGCGCCGTCATCGTGCAGGTAATACTCCCCCCGAGCGGGGTGAGTTCAAACCGTCGCTTGCGCGGGCGCCACCGCGGACCGTGCGCCCCGGGGAGCCCTCCCCGGGCGCCTGTTGGAGCAGGTCCGAACACGAGCGCCAGCGGTGCCTGCCGGGCGCCGAACGACCACGACGGCCCCGGGACGAACCCGAGGCCGGCGCCGTCGCTAGCCGGTTTCCTGAGCGGGGACCGTTCTAGAGCTTGCCGATCTTGAAGATCTTCGTGCCGCAGTCCGGGCACGTGCCCTGGATCGCCGGGCGACCGTTCTTCATG
>DATBFS010000171.1:0-10156 GCA_036558385.1 Solirubrobacterales bacterium
CCGGCCGGCGTCGGCAAGACCGAGCTCGCGAAGGCGATCTCCCGCGCCACGGGGCGCGAGCTGATCCGCCTCCAGTGCTACGAGGGCCTCGACGAGTCGAAGGCGCTGTACGAGTGGAACTACCGCAAGCAGCTGCTGCGGATCAACGCTCCCGACGCCGTCGCCGAGGAGGGCACCGGGTCGGCTTGGGACGAGATCTTCAGCGAAGAGTTCCTGCTGACCAGGCCCCTGCTCCAGGCGATCGCCTCCGAGCAGCCGGTGGTGCTGCTGATCGACGAGATCGACAAGACCGACCAGGAGTTCGAGGCGATGCTGCTCGAGGTCCTCTCGGAGTTCCAGATCTCGATCCCCGAGCTGGGGCCGATCGCGGCGCGGACGCAGCCGGTCGTGGTCCTCACCTCGAACAACTCCCGCGAGCTGACCGAGGCGCTCAAGCGACGCTGCCTCTACCTGTGGCTCGACTACCCGGCGATGGAGCGCGAGATCGAGATCGTCCGCATGCACGCGCCCGACCTCGACGAGAAGCTGGCGCGGCGGCTGGTCGAGGTCGTGCACATGGTCCGCAACCTCGATCTCAAGAAGCCGCCCTCGATCGCGGAGTCGATCGACTGGGCGCGCGCCCTGCTCCTGCTGGGTGCGGACGACCTGGACCAATCGGTGTTCGAGCGCACGATGAGCATCATCGTCAAGCACCGCTCCGACATGGACCTGGTGGCGGAGCGAGTGGGCCTGAAGCTCGGCGGTGTCGAGGGCCTCGGGGCGGAAGCGGCCGGATGAGCAGGGCCGTTCGCGAACGCCTCCCATGACCTCGCTCCCACCCGGGCTCGCGCCACGGCTGGTCGCCTTCTGCGAGGAGCTTCGCGGCGAAGGGGTCGCCGTGGGCAGCTCGGAGATCCTCGACGCCTTCGCGGCGCTCGAGACGGTGCCGTGGAAGCAGCAGGAGGACTTTCGCGAGGCGCTCGCGGCGACGATCGCTAAATCGCAGGAGGATCGCCGAGTCTTCGAGCTGCTGTTCGACCGCTTCTTCTTCCGCGCGAGCGAGGCGGAGGCGCTCGAACGGCAGGTCGGCGAGGATCGCCGCTACGACGGCGGCGACCGCCTCGACCTCGACGCCCTGCGAGAGGCGGTGAGGCAGGCGATCGCCGAGGGTCGCGACGGGGAGATGCGCGACCTCGCGCGCCTGGCGATCGCCGCGTTCGGGCGCCGCGGCGAAGGGTCCGGGGTGATCGGTGTCGACGTGCAGCGCATCCGCCGCACCCTCGGCCTGCAGGCACAGCCCGGCAGCCCGGAGGAGCCGGCCATCGACCGAGACCAGATCAACCAATTCGAACGCCACCTGCGGCGCGAGCTGGAGCGGGCGCTCATCGAGCGAACCGAGACGCTGCCGCCGTCGCGGCCGCTCGCCGAACTAGACCGCGCGCTGCCCACGAGCCCCGCGCAGGACCTGGCGGCCGTCCACCGTGCGGTCGCCCAGCTCAAGCGCCGCCTGGCCACCGTGGGCCACGAGCAGCGTGGCCGTCGCCGGGGGGCGATCGTCGACGTGCGCCGGACCATGCGGGCCTCCCTGGACACCGGGGGCGTGCCCCTACGCCTGAAGCATCGGCCCAAGCACCCTCGCCGGCCGGAGATCTACGTGCTGTGCGACGTGTCGACGTCGGTCACCTCGGCGAGCGTCTTCTTCCTCTCGGTGCTGCACGCGCTCCACGACTCCTTCCGCAAGCTGCGCAGCTTCGTGTTCATCGAGCGGATCTCCGAGGTCACCGACGTGTTCGAGCGCGAACGCGACTTCCGCGCGATCTCCGAACGGATCAGCCGAGAGGGCGGGGTCGCGGACGTGTCGGGGTACACCGACTACGGGCGGGTCTGGCTGGAGTTCCTCGAGGAGATCGTCGAGGACCTCGGGCCGCGCTCGACCGTGATCGTGCTGGGCGACGCCCGCACCAACGGGCGGGAGCCGCACGCGGAGGTCTTCGCGCGAGTCGCCGAGCGCGCGGGTCGCACCTTCTGGCTCAACCCGGAGCCGCGCCTGTACTGGAACTACGGCGACTCGGTGATGGCGGCCTACGAGCCCCACTGCACGACCGCGTTCGAGTGCTGGACGACCCGCCACCTGGAGGAGTTCGTGAACGTGGTCGCGGGCGGCACCCCCTCGGTCGAGGCGTGATCCGGTTATCCTGCCCGCAGTAAATCGGAGGGGGAACCCATAACCCAAGGAGGGGGAATGCGACGTTTCGTCAAATTGGCGCTGCTCGTCTGCGCCGTAGCGATGGTTTTCGCCGCGGTGTCCGCCGCGAGCACCAAGAAGTACGCCGTGCACAGCACGATCACGAAGAGCGGCCACACGATCGCGGGCAAGCTCTCCTCGCCGAAGTCGAAGTGCATCAAGAACCGGACCTTCACGGTCGGGTACAGGCTCCACACCCCAGGGAACCGGACCTACATCGTCACCAGCGACGCGTCCGGCCGCTGGAAGGTGAACGACGACCTGTCCGGCAAGGGCGAGGCCCTGGTCGACGTGCACATCGGCAAGCTCACGATCAGCAACAAGCCCCACCACAAGAGGGTGTGCAAGGCGGGGCACGCGCAGAAGGTGCTCACCTTCTGACGCGCACGAGCAACTGATCGCACCCGAGGGCCCCGCGGTGCGGGGCCCTCGCCGTGTCATCCCCCTGGTTCCGAAGCGCTCGTTCCGTAGACTTGGGTCGAGAAACAGGGGTGCTCGCGGGCTAGCGGGCTGAGATAGCGCCTCTGGCATGACCACCCGGCGCTGACCCTTAGAACCTGTCGCGGTAATGCGCGCGGAGGGAGCATGACATCGACTCCCGAGGCTCCCGTGGCGGAGCCTCAACCGATTCACAGGGTCCCCGGCCGGGCGGTAGGCGGGGGCGATGCCCCTGGCGGCGCCACGTCGCCGGCTGCGGTCGAGCTCCAGGGGGTGGCGCATGCCTTCGGCGAGCTGCGCGTGATCGAACGGCTGGAGCTGGTGGTCGAGCCGGGCGAGGTGCTCGGCGTTGTCGGCCCTTCGGGCTGCGGAAAGTCCACCCTCCTCGAGCTCGTCAGCGGCCTGCGCGAGCCGAGCGCGGGCGCGATCGCGGTGGGCGAAAGCGGCTCGTCTGCGGGTCGCCTCGCTCGGTGCGCCTACATGCCGCAGCGCGACCTCCTCCTCCCGTGGCTGACCGCCATAGACAACGCGGCCCTCGCGCCCCGGAATCGAGGCGCCTCGCGTGCCGAGGCGCGCCGCACCGCGCATCCGCTCTTCGAGCGCTTCGGGCTCGCCGGGTTCGAGCGCGCACGACCCTCCGAGCTCTCCGGGGGGATGAGACAGCGGGTCGCGTTCCTTCGCACGCTCCTCGCCGGAAAGCCGGTGCTCCTGCTCGACGAGCCCTTCGCCTCGCTCGACGCGCTGACAAGAGCCGAGATGCAGGAGTGGCTGGCCGAGGCGCTCGCCGCCGAGTCGCGCACCACCATCCTGGTCACGCACGACGTCGAGGAGGCGCTCTATCTGTCCGATCGCGTGACGGTGCTCTCCGAGCGCCCGGCGCGCGCCGTCGCCGAGCTGCGCGCGCCGTCGCCTCGCGCCCTGCCCCGCCTCGCCACGGTGACCGCTCCGAGCTTCACGAGCGCGCGTGAGCGGGCGCTCGCCGACCTGACCCGAGGCAGGCGATGAGGCGCTGGCTTGCCCCGCTGGCGATCGTGGTCGCCCTGCTGGGAGCGTGGGAGCTCGCGGCCAGGCTCGACGTGCTCGCCAACGGCCTGCACATCGAGCCCTTCCTGGTGCCGGCTCCGAGCGAGATCGCCAAGTCCCTGTGGAGCGACCGTACGCTGCTAGCGGACAACGGCTGGGTCACGCTCAAGGAGGTGCTCGGCGGCTTCGCGCTGTCGGTGGTCGCCGGCGTCACGTTCGCCGTCGCGCTCCATCTGTCCCCGACGCTGCGGCGAGCCTTCTATCCGCTGCTGGTCGCTTCCCAGACGGTGCCGATCGTCGTCATCGCGCCGATCCTCGTCGTGTGGCTCGGGTTCGGGATCGGGCCGAAGCTCGTGATCATCGCCCTGATCTGCTTCTTCCCGATCACCGTCAACACGCTGGACGGGCTGGGCTCGGTCGACCTCGACCTGGTGAAGATGTTCCGCACGCTTGACGCGAGCCGTTGGCAGACACTGCGGCGCGTCGAGGCGCCGACCGCGCTTCCCTACTTCTTCAGCGGCGCCAAGATCGCCGTCGCCGTCGCCGTCATCGGAGCCGTGTTCGGCGAATGGGCCGGCTCCAGCTCCGGCCTCGGCCACCTGATCCAGGAGGCGTCGGCGCAGCTCGAGACCGCCCGGACGTTCGCGGCCGTTACCGTCCTGTCCGCTCTGGCGATCCTTCTCTTCGCGCTGCTCTCGGTGATCGAGCGGCGGATCGCCTGGTGGGGGCCCCGCGAACCGAGAGCCTGAAGCATGGAACCAAGGAGGCACAGTTGACCAAGCGGCGTGGAAGATCCCTCCCGAGCGTGGGCGTGGCGGCCCTGGTGTGCGTAGCGGCGATCGCGGCCGGGTGCGGCGAGAAGTCGGAGAGCACGACCTCCCCGGAGGGGCAGTCGCTCGACCTGGCGCTCGACTTCTACGTCAACGCCGACCACGCCGGGATCTTCGAGGCCCTCGACCGCGGCTACTTCCGCGAGGCGGGCCTCGACGTCCACCCGCGGGTGCCCTCGGATCCCTCGGCGCCGATCCAGGAGGTGGCGGCCGGACGAGCCGACCTGGCCATCTCGTACCAGCCCGAGGTTCTGATCGCCCACGACCGGGGGCTTCCCGTCAAGGCGGTCGCGGCCCTGGTGCCGACGCCGCTCACCTCGCTGATCTGGCTCAAGGACTCGGGCATCGCGAACGTCAAGGGACTTCGCGGCAAGACCATCGCCACCGCCGGGATCCCGTATCAGGACGCGTACCTGAACACGATCCTCGGGCGGGCCGGCCTGAGCGCGAGCGACGTGAGCACCGTGGACGTCCAGCAGGGCCTGCTTCCGGCGCTCCTGTCCGGCCGCGCGAACGCGATGCTGGGGGGCTTCCTGAACGTGGAGGGGGTCGACCTGAAGCTCCGCGGCAAGGACCCGACGGTGATCCCGGTCGACCGGCTCGGCATCCCCACCTACGACGAGCTGGTCGTGGTCGCCAACTCCGACAAGCTCGGCGACTCCTCGAGGGAGATCGAGCTGTTTCTCGCCGCGCTCCAGCGGGGCACCAGGGCGGCCGTCGCCGATCCGGCCGGGGCGACGAAGGCGATCCTCGCCGCCGGCAAGGGCCTGAATCCGCGATTCACCGCCGCCGAGGTCCGAAAGACCCTCCCGCTGCTCTACCCGCCCAGCAAGCATCCCTACGGCTACATGGACCCCAAGCAGTGGACCCGCTTCGCCCACTTCTTCGCCGATCATGGCGTGATCGACGCGCTCCCGGCTGCCGGCGAGGTGTCGACGAACGACTACCTGCCGGGCGGGGCCCCGTAGGTCGCCACCGTCTCGGTCCCAGCCGCCGAAAGGCCGGGTAGGGAGGTAGAAAACGCCCGCTGGGGTCCCGATGGCCGAGTTTCGTCGTCTATTTCGACGTTATGCGGCCATCGCGAGAGCTTTTACACCGTCACCTCACGCCGCGCGGCGCAGCGGCGGGGCGCCCGCGACCGCCCGGTGGTGGTCCGCCAGGACGAACTCCCCCGCCAGCCCCCGGTACGGCGCGTACGGAGCGAAGAACTCCTCGACCTCCTCGACGCTCGCCCGGCGGCGCAGGCCCGCGAGCCGCCCCACCAGCTTGACGTAGGCGAGGTCACCAGCCGGCAGCGAGTCGGGCTCGCCCCGGCCGTAGAGGCCGAGGCACTGGATCGTCCAGGGGCCGATCTCCCGGATCGCGAGCAGGCGATCGTCGTCCGCCGGGTCGCCGGGATCCACGCGGGCCGTCGACACCTCCCGGGCCGCACGGATCATGGCGAGCGCCCGCGCCGGGGCGAGGTCAAACGCGGCCAGCTCCGCCGGCGCCCTCTCCGCGATCAGCTCCGGGGTCGGTACGTCCCGCAGCGTGGCTCCGTCCACGCCGTCGCGCCGCACCCCCCACCGCAGGACCATCCGGCGCTGGATCGCGGCGGCTCGCGAGGACTCGATCAGCTGCTTCGTGATCGACCAGGCGAGCGCCTCCCAGGCCCACGGTCGACGGCGCGGACGATGCCATCGCCTGCGTCGGATCGCCGTCCCGACGAGACGGTCGGAGCGAAACGTGTCATAGAGCTCGCGATAGTCGTCGTCCACGCCCAGCGCGAAGCGCATCCGCTCGATCGCGACCTCGAGATGTCGCCGGTCGCCGCCCTCGAGCGCCGTGGCGTGGAGCGCGATCGGCCCGTCTCGCCGTTGCCAGACGCGGACCACGACCGGCTCGCCGCCGACGTGAAGGAGGCGGGTGACGATGCCTCGACGAACACGCATCACGGCGTCGCCTCCCCCGCCTCGTGGCAGCCGGAATGGCCACGGCGGCGTCACCTCCGCCTCCAGGCACGCCCCCGCGGGCGCCCCCGGCGCGTCGCCGGCGGTCACGCCCGCTACCGGTCGTTGCCGAGAACGTGGACGTCGACGAGGAAGGACCGGCTCGCGATCACGCCGCGAGGCTCGTCGCGGCGCCGAAGCAGCCGCCGGCCGCGCTGGCGCCGAGGCGCCGCCGAGCGCACCGCCCGCACAGCCGCAACCGTGGCGGCCCCCGCGACGATGCCGCCCGCGGCCGCGATCGCGGCCGCCCGCATCTCGCCGCGCCACGCCTCGACGTCGCTCCGCCGGGCGGGCTCCGGAAGCCGGGTCGCCTGTCCCAGATCCTGATCCTCGGCCGCCTCCGCCTCTTCCACGGCCTCAGCCTCGAGTACGACTTCCTCCGCCATCGGGGCCAGTCTATCGGCGGGTTCCGCCGTCAACCAACCAGCCTTCCCGCTGTTTGCGCGATGCCCACGCCCTGGCGCCGTGGGCATCCGAGCCCCTAGCCGGCCAGCGGCAGCTCGTAGAGCCGATAGCGCTTTACGACCTCTCCGCCCATTCCCTCCATGGCGCGGTTCATTGGCTCGTTGACCTCCAGGATCCACCCCATCTCGCCCCACTTCTGCCGGACCCGGGCGGCGATCCGGATGTGTTCGACGTAGAGCGCGGCGGCCACCCCGAGATGCTGGTACTGCGGCTTCACGCCGAGCGCGAACACGCGGACCCGGTCGACCTTGCGGCGCCCGGTCAAAAAGCGCCACCACCCAAAGGGAAACAGGCGGCCGTTCATCCCCTTCAGCACCTGGTTGACGTCCGGGAGGGTGAGCGCCGCCCCGACGACCTCGCCGTCGCGCTCGGCGATCATGGCCCAGTTCTCGTCGAGGATCGACTTCAGGTTCTTCGCCTGGAACCGGACCTCCTCCTCGCTGACCGGGACGAAGCCCCAGTTGCGGTCCCAGGCCTCGTTGTAGACCTCCATGAACCGCATCACCTCGGCCTCGAGGTCCCGCTTTCGCATGTGCCGGACGACGACGCCGTGCTCGTCAGCGGCCGCCTCAGCCGCCTGGTGGATCAGGTCGTGGAACCGGTCGCCCTGCTTGAGCTGGCCCAGCTCGAGCCTCCACATCAACAGGTCCATCGCCTTCGTGAGCCCGAGGCCCTCGACCAGCTCCCCGTAGTAGGGGGGATGCCAGGGCTCGAGCACGAACGGCTCGATTTCGAAGCCCTCGACGAGCAGGCCGCACTCGTCGTTGGTCGTGAAGTCCATCGGGCCGAGCATCCGCTCCCGCCCCCGCTCCCTCAGCCAGCCGGAAGCGGCGCCCACGAGCGCTCGCGCCGTCTCTGGGCGCTGTTCGCACTCGAAGAACCCGAACATCCCATCGTTTCCGCCGTTGTGCTGGGTCCAGCGTTCGTCCACCTGGGCGGTGATCCGCCCGACGGCCTCGCCGTCGCGCTCGGCGAGGAAGTACTCGGCCTCGCCGTTCTCGAAGAAGGGGTTCTTGTCCCGGTTCAGGAACTCGCGCCGCTCCATGATCAGGGGCGGGACCCATGGGGTGCCCCGGTGAAGGCGGAACGGCACTCGGATGAACGCGTTCAGGTCGCGGCGCCCGCGAACCGGGCGAACGGTCACCGTGCTCATCGCCGTCACGCTATCGAGTCCGGCTGGCGGCGAAGCCGACCGGGCTTGCGTCGATTCCGCGTGGGAGACTTCGCCCATGGCCGAGACGACACGCGCGCCCGCCGACGTGTTCGAGAAGGCGCGCGTCCACGATCGCAAGGAGCAGCTCGAGGCGGCGAAGGAGGCGGACCTCCTGCCGTACTTCCGGCTGATCGAGTCCGAGGCGGGACCGGTCGTCGAGATGGAGGGGCGGGAGACGATCATGCTCGGCTCGAACAACTACCTGGGCCTGACCGGCGACCCGAGGGTCAAGGCGGCGGCCCGAGACGCCCTGGAGCGCTACGGGACCGCGCTGACGGGCTCGCGCTTCCTGAACGGGACGATCCCCCTCCACGTCGAGCTCGAACACGAGATCGCCGAGTGGATGGGGACCGAGGCGGCGCTCGTCTTCACGACCGGCTATCAGGCGAACCTGGGGGCGATCGGCACGATCCTCGCGCCGGGTGACACGGTGATCTGCGATTCGGGAGACCACGCCTCGATCCTCGACGGTTGCCGGCTCTCCGGCGCGAAGCTCCGGCCCTTCCGGCACAACCAGATGGACAAGCTCGACCGGATGCTCGAGCGCGCCAACGCCGATGGCGGGGGCGTGCTGGTGGTGGTGGACGGCGTGTTCTCGATGGAGGGGGACGTCTGTCCCCTCCTCGACGTCCTCGAGCTCACCCAGCGTCATGGCGCTCGACTCATGGTCGACGAGGCCCACGCGGTAGGCGTGCTGGGCGAGCACGGGGCGGGCGTGTGCGAGCTGTTCGGCGTAGGCGACCGAGTCGACCTGAGGATGGGGACGTTCTCGAAGAGCCTCGCCTCCTGCGGCGGCTTCATCGCGGGGCCGGCGGACGTGATCGAGTACCTGAAGATCGCCGCCCGCCCCTTCATGTTCACGGCGGCCGCCGTTCCCGCCGCCGTCGGCGCGGCGCTCGAGGCGGTGCGCATCTGCAGGCGCGAAGGCGGCCCCCTGTTCGCGAAGCTGCTCGAGAACGCCGCCTACCTCCGGCAGGGCTTCGGCCGACTCGGCCTACGAGTGGTGGAGTCGGGTCGCCTGCCCGATGGCTCGGAGGCGGTCACCCCGGTGGTGCCGGTGCTCGTCGGCGACGACTGGCAGGCCGTCCTCCTGTGGAAGGCCCTGTTCGAGGCCGGCGTCTACACGAACGTCGCGCTGCACCCGGCGGTGCCGCCCGGGGGCGCCTTGCTTCGCACGAGCCTGATGGCGACTCACGAGCGCGAGCACCTCGACCTCGCCCTGGACACCTTCGCGCGGGTGATCGCGGACTTTCCCGACCTGCCCCGGGGCTGATTCGCCAACCCGGCCAACCCGGCCGGCCCCGGGTCGTTTTTCATCCCCCTGCGTGGGTAGTTTCGGCTTGTCCATTTTCGGACAAGACCGGGACTCGCAAGAAAAGCTTGCTCTTAGCGAACGACTCCGGGACCAAAGTGGCGCGTCGAGTTGACGGCTCCCATCGAACTGCCATAGGTTCCGCCAACGCCGGACGCACCCTGGGGCAGGAGGCGGCCGGAACGGGGAGAGTGATTCGTTCCGACCGTATCGCCCCGTTCCCGCAAGGGGAGCGCCGCGCCGCAATCCACCCCGAATCCTTCCATTCACTTCAGAGAGGAGTGATGATGCCCGCTGCTTCAACGGTTGTCCCTGCGCCGCCTCAGCACATGCAGGCTCTCGCCCACGCCAACCGAGTCCGTCTCGCCCGCGCATCTTTGAAGCGCAGCATTCTCCGTGGCCAGCTCGCCGCGATCGATGTGATCCGCTCCTGCCCGTCCGAGGTCGAGACCATGACCGTGGGCGAGCTGCTTCGCAGCCAGCGTCGCTGGGGCCGAACCCGGGCCCGCAAGTTCCTCTCCTCCCTGGCCTTGAACGAAAATCGCGAGCTCGGCCGCCTCACCGACCGGCAGCGCAACGTCCTCGCGGCAGCCCTCGAAGCCAAGAGCATCGGGCCGGCCCGCTAGCGGACCTTGAAGGCGAGGCCCGAGCGTCTACGAAACG
>DATBFS010000172.1:0-11413 GCA_036558385.1 Solirubrobacterales bacterium
AACCTCAGCGGGTACGACGGCGCCCGCCCGGTCCGGATCGGCAACGGGGCCTGGAACCAGCGCCAGCACGACGTCTGGGGGATGCTCCTCGACTCGATCGCGATCCACGCGCGGCACGGCCTCGCCTCCCAGCTGCCCACCGCCGCCTGGGACCTGATCGCCGGATTCGTCGAGGATGCCGTCGAGCACTGGTCGGAGCCGGACCGTGGCATCTGGGAGGTGCGTGGTGAGCCCCAACACTTCACGGCGTCGAAGGCGCTGTGCTGGGTTGCGCTCGACCGCGGCGCCCGCCTCGCCGAGGCTCGCGGCGACACCGAGAGGCTGACGAGGTGGCGGCAGGTCGCCGACGAGATCCACGCCGAGGTGTGCGATCGGGGCGTCGACGACCGGGGCGTGTTCGTCCAGCACTACGACACGGACGCCCTCGACGCATCGCTTTTGCTGATTCCGCTGATGGGGTTCTTGCCGCCGGACGACGAGCGGGTCCGCAAGACGGTGCTGGCGATCGCGGACGAGCTGACCAAGGACGGGCTGGTGCTCCGCTACCGCGTGGAGCACACGGACGACGGCCTCGCCGGCGAGGAGGGGACGTTCACGATCTGCTCTTTTTGGCTGGTCACCGCGCTGGCCCGGATCGGGGAGACGCAACGTGCCAGGGCCCTGTGCGAGAAGCTGCTGTCCCTCTCCAGCCCCCTGCTCCTGTACGCGGAGGAGATCGATGCGGCCAGCGGCCGCCACCTCGGCAACTTCCCGCAGGCGTTCACGCACCTCTCCCTGATCAATGCGCTGATGAGCGTGATCGACGCCGAGGCGAAGGGCTAGCATGAGCGCCATGGTCGCCCGCGGCGGCATCGACCTAGGCGGCACCAAGATTCAGGCGGTCGTCGTCGACGCCAGGTGGAACGTCCTCGGCCAGGCTCGACGTCCGACCCCCACCGAGGGCACCCCGCGCGACGTCGCCGAACAGATGGCCGAGGCGCTCCGCGAGGCGGCGCTCGAGGCCGGAATGCGCCCGAGCGACCTCGCCGGCGCCGGCGTTGGATCGCCGGGCGACGTCAACGAGGCCACCGGCGCCGTCTCCCAGGCTCGCAACCTGCCCGGCTGGGAGGGCAACTTCCAGCTCGGCAAGTGGCTCGCCAAGTCGCTCGGCACGCCCATCTCGGTCGGCAACGACGTCCAGGTGGCCACGAACGCCGAGGCTCAGCTGGGCGCCGGGCGCCCTTACAAGTCGCTTCTGGGCGTCTTCTGGGGGACCGGCGTGGGCGGCGGGATCATCCTCAACGGCGAGCCGTGGCTTGGCCGCGGGGCCGCCGGCGAGATCGGCCACATGGTGGTGAAGCGAAATGGGGCCCGCTGCACGTGCGGGCGGCGGGGGTGCCTCGAGGCCTACGCAGGGCGAGCCGCGATGGAGATCAAGGCCCGTTCCGACCACAAGGCCGGCAAGCACACTGACCTCTTCAAGATCATGAAGAAGCACGACCACGACCGGCTGACCAGCGGCATCTGGGCGCGGGCCCTGAAGGCCAAGGATCCCCTGGCCGAGAAGCTGATCGATCGTGCCGTGGCGGCGCTTGGCGCCGGGATCGCCTCCGCCGTCAACCTGATCGACGTCGAGGCCGTGATCATCGGCGGCGGCCTCGGGTGTCGGTTCGGAGAGCCGTACGTGAAGCGGATCCGCGACGCGATGGCGCCCCACCTGTTCACCGACGACCACCCGCCCGCGCTCCATGTGGCCGGGCTCGGCGACCTGGGAGGGGCGATCGGCGCCGCGCTCCTGAGCGCGAGCGGCTCAAAGCCATCGAAGGCACGTCGGCGCTCGCGAAGCCCCCGCTCGAAGCGGACGGCAGGCTCAGCCCGAACGGACGGCGCTCGCACCGGCACTCGCCCTCGCGCCTCCCGCTGACGGGACGACGGTTCTAGAGGCTCGGGGCGCTCGGCTCACCGTCCAGCATGGACGTGACCGATCCGAGCGCCTCGGCGTACCCGTGGGCGAACGATGCCAACGGCTGGAGCGCCTCCGCGAAGAGGTCGCGCAGCCGGTTCGTCGCCGCCCGGCGGCCGAGCCCGACCTCCTCTGAGCCCGCCCGCAGGGTCAGCGCCTCCACCCCTCCGCATCCGCGCGCCTCGGGGTCGCGCTCGAGCGAGATTGCCACCGCGGCTCCGTCGGGCCTCGCCGCGGTTCCGCGGGCCCGCGCGCCGTCCACCTCGATCCCCCCGGGGCGCCAGCCGGCCCGCGCGGTGATCCAGCCCGCCAGCAGGAGCGCGGGCGTGAGCGCATCGCCCTCGAAGCGGACCTCCAAACGGGTCATCCGCGGCAGCAGCTTCCGCCGCTCCAGGGACTCGAAGGCCGCCGCCGTTGCCGCGCGCCAGAACTCCAGCCGACCCCAAGTCAGGTCGTGCACCCGAGTGCTCTCGGCGAGCGAGGCCAGGTTCCGCAGCGGAACCCCGTCGCGCGCGGAGTCGACCAGGACCTGCTGGGCGCGCTCGAGCAACAGGGGATCGGGCAGCGGGGCGGCCGGGTCGGGAAGCCACAGGACGGTCGGCAGGTCCGGCAGGAGCAACGGCGCCACCAGCGAGGCCGCGTGTGCGAGCCGCGAGTCGTCCCCGGTCAGCGCCACCTGGTCGTGACAAAAGCCGACCCGGCCCGCCACATCCCAGAGCTCGCACTCGATGCTCGCCTCGGCGTCGAGGCGATCGGAGCTGTGGCGCCGAAGGATGAGGGTCCGCGACGGATTGTGCCGACCGAGGCCGGCAAGCGCCTCCCCCACCATCGCGTCGGCACCGCCGGAGGCCGGCGCGACGATCAGGTTGAGCGTCCGCGTCAGCGCGTGCGCGCGCCCCCGCCGCGTGTGGGCTCGGTGCAGGCGGTCGAGCTCCTCGAGCACCCGCTCGGTGCGAACGCCCTCCCCGCGCCAGCCGTCTCGGTCCGGACCGGTCGCGCTCACACCTGCCTCCACGTCCGCCCGCGAACAGCCAGCAGCTCGTCCGCCTCGGCGGGCCCCTGGCTGCCGGCCGCGTACACCGGTGGGGCCGGTCCGTCCCCCCAGGCCTCGAGGATCGGCTCGACGAGCTCCCACTCCGCCTTCACCTCGTCCGCCCGGGTGAACAGGGTCGCGTCGCCCAGGAGGGCGTCGTAGAGCAGTCTTTCGTAGGCCTCGGGCGAGTCCCCGAGGAACGAGGTGCCGTACTTGAACTCCATCAGGACAGGCCTCACGCTCATCGTCTGGCCGGGGACCTTGGCCACCAACCGCAGGGAGACGCCCTCGTCGGGCTGCACCGAGAGCACCATTTCGTTCGGCTCGGCGCCGGCCATGTCCGAGCGCGCGAATGGCAGGTGCGGAACGGGGCGAAAGCGCACCGCGATCTCGGTCACCCGACGCGGCAGCCGCTTGCCGGTACGCAGATAGAACGGCGTGCCGGCCCAGCGCCAGTTGTCGATCTCCACGCGCATCGCGACGTACGTCTCGGAGCGGGAGTCGTCGGGCACGTCCTGCTCGTCCACGTAGGCGGGGACCTGCTCGCCGCCGATCCAGCCGGCGCCGTATTGGCCCCTGACAACGTAGTCGGAGACCTCATCGGGCCTGTAGCGCCGCACCGAACGGAGCAGCTTCACCTTCTCGTCACGGATCGTGTCCGCGTCGAAGCGCACCGGCGCCTCCATCGCGACCAGGGCGAGCACCTGCATCAGGTGGTTCTGGATCACATCCCGGATCGCGCCAGCCGTGTCGTAATAACCGGCGCGGTGGCCGATCCCGATGTCCTCCGCCATCGTGATCTGGACATGCTCGACATAGCGGCGGTTCCAGATGGGCTCCAGGATCCCGTTCGCGAAGCGGAGCACCTGGAGGTTCTGGACCGTCTCCTTGCCGAGATAGTGGTCGATGCGAAACACCTGGGACTCGTCGAAGGCGGAGGAAACGTCCTCGGCCAATTGAAGCGCCGAGGCGAGGTCATGCCCGAACGGCTTCTCGATCATGAGCCGCGTCGGAGGCTCGGCGCCGGCGCCCAGCCCGGCTTCGGCGAGCGCCTTGGCGATCGGGCCGAAGAAGCTGGACGACACCGCCAGATAGAAGACGCGCTGCGCCGGCTCCCCGTCGTCCATTTCCTCGAGCCTCGACTCGAGAGCGTCGAACAGCTTCGGATCGTCGAAGTCGCCGTTCAGGAAATCGAGCCTGGGCTCGAGCGCCCTCCAGGCGTCCTCCTCGATTCCGGTCCGCGAGTAGGTGGAGATCGCCTCGCGCGCGTGGTGGCGAAACGCCTCGGTATCGCCGGCCCGCCTGCCGATCCCGATCACCCCGAAGCGTTCCGGCAGGAGACCGCCGAGCCCGAGGTTGTAGATCGCCGGGAGCAGCTTTCTCGCGGCCAGGTCGCCGGTGGCGCCGAAGATCACCAGCGTGGTCGGCCCGGGCAGGGGCTCCGCGACGTCCTGGGCGAACGGGTTCGCCGCGGCCTCGGCGCTCATGCGGCCTGGTCGGAGCGCGACGGTGACGGAACCGACTCCGACTTGCCGAGCTCGAGGCCCGCGAGCAGCGCCGCGCCCCGTACCCCGGCCTTTTCGCCGTGGCGCGCGAGCCTGATCTCCGTGCGCTCGCCGACCCCGGGGAGGATGCAGCGACGGGCCGCCTCGGTGGCCGGCCGAAGCAGCAGATCCCCCGCGGTGGAGACCCCGCCGCCGATCGCGACCACATCCGGGTCGAAGGTGTTGATCGCGTTCGCGATCCCGACGCCGAGGCGCTCGCCGAGCACCCGCAACAGCTCGATCGACCCGGGGTCGCCACCCTTGGCGGCCGCGACGGCATCGTGTCCGTCGATGGGGTCGCCGGAGGCCGCGCGCCTGCCGAGCTGCGACGAGGGGTTGTCGGCAGCCAGCTTGGCGGCGAGCCGGTCCAGCTCGCGGCCGGCGGCGAGCGACTCGAGCGATCCGGGCTGGGGAAAGCGGCCTGGCTTCGGAGCGCCCGCGGCGAGGTCCGCAGCGATCAGCGTGTGGCCGAGCTCCGCCGCGGCGCCGGTGGCGCCCCGGTACACCCGCCCGCCGAGGACGAGCCCGCCGCCGATGCCGGTGCCGACCGTGAACATGACGAGGTTCTGTACCAGCGCCTCGCCGCCGTCGTCGAAGGCCTCGTCCAGCGCCGCCACGGTGGCATCGTTGTCCACGAAGACCGGCAGGCCGAGGCGCTCAGCGAGCAGTTGGCGGAGGTCCAAGTCCGCGAGATGGAGGTTGATGCTCGACCGGACGCGTCCCGTCTCAAACTCGACAACCGACGGCACGCCGACTCCAACGCCGACGGTGCTCGGGCCCCGCGCGGATTCGATCGCGGCGATGATCTCGCCGAGCAGGTCCTCGGCGCTCTCGGCCTGAGTGGGCTGGACGACGGGATCGCTCAGGCGCTCGTCCTCGAGCGTCGCGACGGCGACCTTCGTCCCCCCCACGTCGACGCCGATCAGCTGGCCGCTGAACACGCCCGTCAACCGAGGCGGGAAGAGGTCCAGCGTGGGGCCTGCAGCATTCCGCGCACGATAACGACAGCGCGCCCCGCGCTACTCGCACCGTGGAGCCAGCCTCCTAGGGGAAGAAGACCGAGGCGTTGTTGCCCCCGGTGCAGACGACCTGATTCCCGGTGCTGCCGCACGCCATCTCATAGGTGACGTTGGTCGCCGGGCTGAAGGCCTTGACGATGACGTTGCCGCCGCCGCTCTTCTCGTAGGCATCCCTCACGTTGACGGCGAACGAGCAGGACGTGTTCGGGCCGACCGAGAGATCGCCGCCGCATGAGGAGCTGCCGCTGGGCGGCGAGGCCGCGGACGTGGTGGACCCGGTGGTCGTGGTTGTGGTCGCGCCGCCCGACTGGGCCTGATGCTGAACCTGGTTTTGGAGCGATTTCAGCTTGTCCTTCAGCTTCTGCTGGTTGGCCGCCTGTTCGCGTGCGTTTTGGAGCCGCTGCTGGACGGCGGCGCCGTTGTCGTCGCCGCCCGACCCGCAGCCCGCTGCGCCAACCAGCACCGCCAGGCATGCCGCACCGACGGCGCCCAACCGGATGACTCCCCCGGACATGACGGCGATCCTAGCCGAGCAGCCACCCCGCGCGAATCAACATCGCGGCTTGCCGGTCGGCCCGTGACGCCCGCGCAAAAGCGTCGCGGCGCGCTGGGCCAAGTCCGTCACCGTCGCGTACGCGGTCGATGCATCACCCTGGGTCTCGGCGACGACCCCGATCACGTAGCCGCCGCGGCGGGCATCGCGGACGATCCCGTACTGCAGCGCCGTATAGCCGGTCTGGCCATGCTCGGGCCCCCATCCGGCCTTGAAGCCAAGCTCGGGGAATCGGGCCACCGACAGGCCCCACCCCGAGCCCCCGACCTCCGTGACGGCACCCATGTCCGCGAGGACGAGGCGCGTGTCCTGCGGATCGGCCAGGCAGCCGTTGGCGAGTTGCCGATAGAAGCGGGCCTCCTCGGGGAGCGCCCAAACCGTCTGTCCATAGCTCGAGAACGGCGGCCTCGTCACCTTCTCGTTCACATGCGTTCGTCGATCGTCCGCCGCAACCAGCACGCGTTGCAGAGCGGCCGTGGCCTCGGACTGGGGGCCCAGCTCCTGGAACAACGCGGCCGCCGCGGCGTTGTCCGAATTCTCGATCGCCCGCGCGATCAGCTCCCGCTCGGAACCGGTCAGCGTCCGCCCACCGGGCAGCTCGCCGGCGTGACGCGCGCGCGAGACCGCGACCGCGATCACCGGCTTGATCGTCGACCAGGCATGCGGAGACCTCAGGTCTCCGAAGGCGCGAATCGGGCCGCCCGCCAACGGAGCGATGACCACGCCGGTCCCCCTCCCGCCAGCCCCGGCAAGGACCCGCGCCCCGAAGTCGGGAGGGACAAGCTCCGGTGTCCGCTGACCTTCCGCGCTCGCACGGGGCACCGTACCCTCGCCCGTGGCGGGAGCCGTCGTCGCCGTCGATCGAACCGAGGTTCCGCCCTCCTCGCCGCTGTCGCCGCAGCCGGCGAGCGACCCGAAGGCGGACAACGCCACGCACAGGCAGACCAGACGCACGAACCGCCCCTCCATCCCCAAACCCGCCCGAGCTTATGCCGCGACCGGTTCGCGCCGCCGCGAGGGCCGGCGCCTGGCCCGCGGCGGAGCGGCCTCGACGAGCCCGCTGAGGAACTGGCCCGTGTAGGAGCCGGGGGTCGCGGCGACCTGCTCAGGCGTCCCGGTCGCGACGATCTCCCCGCCGGCCTCACCGCCCTCGGGGCCGAGGTCGATGATGCGGTCGGCGGACTTGATCACGTCCAGGTTGTGTTCGATGACGACGACCGTGTTGCCCGCCTCGACCAGCCGGTCGAGCACCTCGAGCAGGCGGTGCACGTCCGCGAAATGGAGTCCGGTGGTCGGCTCGTCGAGGATGTAGAGGGTGTCGCCGGTGGCGACCTTGGACAGCTCAGTCGCGAGCTTCACCCGCTGGGCCTCACCGCCGGAGAGCGTCGTCGCCGGCTGACCCAGCCGCATGTAGTCGAGGCCGACGTCGTGGAGCGTCTGAAGCCGGCGCTTGATCTTGGGGATGTGCGCGAAGAACTCGACGGCCTCCTCGACCGACATCTCGAGCACCTCCGCGATCGACCTGCCCTTGAACCTGACCTCGAGCGTCTCGCGGTTGTAGCGGCGCCCGTGGCACTGCTCGCACGGGACGTAGACGTCGGGGAGGAAGTGCATCTCGATCTTGATCTGGCCATCGCCGCGGCAAACCTCGCACCGCCCGCCCTTGACGTTGAAGCTGAACCGCCCGGGCTTGTAGCCGCGCGCCCTGGCCTCCCGTGTGCGGGAGAAGAGATCACGGATGTGGTCGAAGACGCCCGTGTAGGTGGCCGGGTTGGACCGCGGGGTGCGGCCGATTGGGGACTGGTCGATGTTGATGATCTTGTCGACCTGCTCGATGCCCTCGATCCGGTCGTGCGCGCCGGGGCGCAGCCGCGCCCTGTGCAGCCGATTGGCGAGCGCCCGATAGAGGATCTCGTTGACCAGCGTGGACTTCCCCGATCCAGAGACCCCGGTGACGCAGCAGAACACGCCGAGCGGGACGGCGACGTCGATCCCGTGAAGGTTGTGCTGGCGGGCCTTGCGGATCACGAGCTCGCCCCTGGCCGAGCGCCGGTGCTCGGGGACGGGAATCTCGCGCTTCCCGTTGAGGTACTGGCCGGTGAGCGACGCCGCCCGTCGCGAGATCTGCGCCGCCGTTCCCTCGGCCACGACCTCCCCACCGTGCTCGCCGGCCCCCGGGCCGAGGTCTACGACGTGGTCGGCGGCGCGGATCGTCCCCTCGTCGTGCTCGACCACGATCACGGTGTTGCCGAGGTCGCGCAGGCGCTGGAGCGTGTCGATGAGCTTCGCGTTGTCGCGCTGATGCAGCCCGATCGAGGGCTCGTCGAGGATGTACAGGACGCCGACGAGCGAGGAGCCGATCTGGGTCGCGAGCCGGATCCGCTGCGCCTCGCCGCCCGACAGCGTGGCGGCGGCGCGCTCCAACGAGAGATATCCGATGCCGACGCTGTCCAGGAAGCGAAGGCGCTCGGCGATCTCGCGCACCACGAGGCGGGCGATCGCGCGCTCGGTCTCGGTCAGCTCCAGCGCCTCGATCCACTCCAGAGCGGCGCGCGCGGAGAGGCGGGTGTACTCGTGGACGTTGAGGCCGCCCACGGTCACCGCGAGGCTCTCGGGGCGAAGACGCGCGCCGCCGCAGGCCGGGCAGGGCTGCAGCGCCATCAGCCCCTCGATCCGCTCGCGGGTGTTTTCGGAGTCCGTGTTCTCGTACCGCCGCTCCAGGCTCTTGAGCATCCCGTCGAACCGAACCGTGTACACACGGCGCCGGCCGAAGCGGTTGCGGTAGGAGACCGTGTGACGCTCGTCGCCGGTGCCCTCGAGCAGCAGGTCCCGGTGCGCCTGAGGGAGGTCCTGCCAGGGGGTGTCGACGTCGATCCCGTTCGATTCGGCCACCGCCTCCAACAGCCGCCGGTGATACATCGACGCGGCCTTGGTCCATGGCTCCAGCGCGCCCTGCGAGATCGAGAGGGTCGGGTCGGGGACGATCAGCTCCGGATCGATCACCCGCTGAAAGCCGAGGCCGTGGCAGCGCTGGCAGCACCCATGCGGGGAGTTGAACGAGAAGATCCGGGGCTCGAGCTCCGGCATCGACGTCCCGCACTCGAGACAGGCAAAGCGCTCCGAGAAGATCAGGTTGCCGCCCGCATGCTCCGCTTCGCGTCCGCTGCGGGCGGGTTCCCGATCGGTCGGCATGACTTCCACCTCCACCAGCCCGTCGGCGAGCTGGGATGCGGCCTCGATCGACTCCGACAGCCGCTTGCGGATCCCCTCCTTCATCACCAGCCGGTCCACGACGATCGAGATGTCGTGCTTGAACTTCTTGTCGAGCTCGATCGGCTCGTCGAGCCGGCGGAGCTCGCCGTCGATTCGCGCGCGCGCATAGCCCTGCGTCCGCATCTCGTCCAGCATGCGGCCGTACTCGCCCTTGCGCCCGCGGACGACCGGCGCCATGACCATGAACCGCGTCCCCTCCTCCATGGTCTGGACCCGGTCCGTGATCTGCTCCAGCGACTGCCCCTGGATCGGGGCGCCGCAGTTGTAGCAGTGGGGCTTTCCGATCCGCGCCCACAGCAGTCGGAGGTAGTCGTAGATCTCGGTGACCGTGCCGACGGTCGATCGCGGGTTGCGCGAGGTGGTCTTCTGGTCGATCGAGATCGCCGGCGACAGGCCCTCTATGGAGTCCACGTCCGGCTTCTCCATCTGGCCCAGGAACTGGCGGGCGTAGGCGGAAAGCGACTCGACGTAGCGGCGCTGGCCCTCGGCATAGATCGTGTCGAACGCGAGGCTCGACTTGCCCGAGCCCGAGAGGCCCGTGACCACGATCAGCGCGTCACGCGGCAGCTCGAGGTCGACTCCCTTCAGGTTGTGGGCGCGAGCCCCCGAGATGGCGATGCGGTCGGAGCGAGGCATCGTCAACCGATTCTACGGGGGCGAACGGGCGTTCCCGTGATCCCTCAGGCCGGCTCGGGCGACGACTGCAGCGCCGGGCGACCCCGGTACGCGACGAGCCACGACAAGGCCGCCGCGAGCAGCGCGGCGGCGAACCCTCGGGTCGCGTGGTCCCCGTGCACGAGGCTCCCGCCGATGGCGGTCCCGGCGGCGACGCCCGTGACCACGGCGGTGATCAGCCAGGTCGATGCCTCGGTTTCGCCGCCCGGCGGCGCGAGCTCGTCGAGCAACATGTAGAGCACTGCGCCGGCCGGCGCGAAGGCGAAGCCGCTCAGCGCCATCAACGGGAACGCGCTGGCGACCGAGCCCATCAGGGTCAGAGGGGCAAAGCCAACCGCGACCAGGAGGCAGAGGCGCGGATACCGCTGACCCGCCCGGGTCTCGTGACGCCTGGACCCGTACCAGAGGCCGCCGGCCATGCTGGCCGCCGCCTGCACGGCGATGAGTGCCCCCGCGAGCCCCGGCGAGCCGTGCTGGGTCGCAAAGGCCGTGGTCGCGATCTCCATCGCGCCGATCGCCGCCCCGAACCCGAGCTCAGCCAAGAGCAGGACGAGAATCCCCGCCGAGCGCAGCGGGCCCGCCCAGTCGCCGTGGCCTCGGCTGCCGCGCCATGAGCGCGACGCGCGCGAGGACGCGAAGACGACGGTCCCGACGGTCGAGAAGGTCGCGTTGGCGAGAACGGCGGCTGCCGGGTAGCCGGCCCCGACCAGCGCTCCGGTGAACAGCGGGCCGGCGATGAAGCAGACCTCCAAGAGAACCGCATCCAGAGCGAAGGCGCTCTGCCG
Organism: Solirubrobacterales bacterium; assembly: GCA_036558385.1. Lineage (GTDB taxonomy): Bacteria > Actinomycetota > Thermoleophilia > Solirubrobacterales > 70-9 > AC-56. Next base: position 10,825 of record DATBFS010000172.1, read on the forward strand.
CAGCACGGGATCCGGCACGAGGTCCGCCCACAGCGTCCGCATGCACGACGACAGGGCCGGGAAGGTGATGCCGCACAGGGCACCGATCGCCGCGAGGGCGGCCGGGTCCGCGCCTGCGCCCGCCGCCACGACCAGCGCCACGAGGGCAAGCGGGTTCAGGGCCGCGGCCGGCACGAGCACGGCGGTCTGCCCGTAGCGATCGACCAGCCGTCCCTGCACGGGCAGCGAGACCGCCGCGGCGATCCCGACGGCCGCCTCGACCGCGCCGGCGACCGCAAACGAGCCGGTCTCGTGGCGGATCAGGATGATCGTCGACAGCGAGAGGGCGGCGATCGGCAGCCGCCCGATCAGGGCGCCCAGCATCGGCACCCTCGCCCTTCGCAGGGCCAGGAGGCGCTTGTACGGGCTGGGAATTAGTGCCCGGCCCTCGAATAGACCTCGTCGAGCAGCACGTCGAGGTCCGCCACGTCGTAGTCGTCGGCCAGCTGCCTGCGGGCATCCTCGCGAGAGGTGCCCTCGAGCGCAAGCTTCATCGCCACCAGGCGTGCGGCTGCGTCGTTCGACGGGGTCGGCGAGGGGGGATCGGCCT